>NZ_NWTH01000008.1:0-264477 GCF_002531555.1 Sinorhizobium sp. BJ1 | reverse complement strand
TCAGCGACAGCAGCCAGTCCTTGCTGAACATGACGCCGACCAGGCCGACCAGGGTCAGGAAGTCCCGGGCGATCGAGGTGACCGTCATGTTGAGCACGTTGCGGATGCCGCTGACGTTCTGGCTGATCGTCGCGGCAAGCTGTGCCGAGCGATGCTCGTGGAAATAGCCGCCACTGAGCGCCATCAGGTGCGCATAAAGCCGGCGCTGATAGCGCGCCACGATGTTATTGCCTATCTTCGAGAGCGCCACCGCCTGGCCGTAGGTCGCCAGGCCGCGCAGCACGAAAGCGGCGAAGATGGCGCCGCAGATAGCCAGGACGACGTCGGCGCGCCGATTGCCGAAGGCCTCGTTGATCCAGGTTTCCATGATCCAGGCCGTGAAACCCGTCGTGGCCGCCACCACGACGAGGCAGGCGATGGCAAAGGCGTAGCCGCGGATGTGGTCGCGGCCGTTTTCGGCGATGACGCGTCGCAGGATTCCGGTGATCGTCTCGGAGTCGACCGCGTCATGCTTTCGATTCTTGACGTTCAATACGCCCCTACCTGTATCGATCCGCGGCCCGCAGTGCGCGACGCCGCCCTTTAGGCTCTATAGGGCTCTGCCGCCTCTTTGGCGAGCCTGAACGGCAGCCGATTCGCCAGCTTTCTCAGCGGCGTCCCCCAGTTGCAACACCGTCTCGGGGCGCGGGGCAGGCCGTTTTTCCGCCAACGCTGGACAGGCCTGCCGTATCGGCGAGCGGCTCTACGGGCTGCCAACATTGATAAGCGGCGGTGATGTTTAGGGCTTCACGCCCGCCGTGAAAGGAGACCGGGTTGCGGCGAGAGAGCTATCAATTGAGCTCGCCGGTCGGCCGGCCGCTGGTACGGTGCGAGCGCGGCGCGGACACTTTCCTCTCTACACACCGCGGCGGGATGCGCCAGAATTCCGGCAAGCTTCGTGAGCAATTTCGCGCGCATCCGCCCGAGCTTTGCATCGTTCGCGCGGCGGCTGAAGGCGAACACGCGCAGAAAGCTCTTTTCTCCGGTACCATCGACGCAGACGAGTTCCTCGAAACCTCGGCGATCGGTGACGACGAAATTGCCCGGATTTACATCCATCATCACGATGTGCAGTCGACAGAAGCTTTCGAAGAGCTCGTCGATCATCTTGAGATGTCTTGCGGTCAACTGGCCCGAAAACGCCAATTCCCTCAGGGTGGGAGCCAGCTCCCCGTTGCCCTTGGTGATCTTTTCCACAATCAGACCAAGACCGTAATCGGTATGAGCGAAACCGAATATTCTCGGTATGGGAAGTTCGACGCCATCGGCAAGGGAGAACTTTCTCGCCTGCTCAAGGAACTCATCGACCTCCCGTTGAAACGTCCGATACGCCCCGAAGCGCTTGAACCTGTTGAGGAAACGGAGCCCCCGCTTCGATTGGCGCGTGCCGCCCTCTCCCCTCGATTCCGGCTTCAGAACCTTGATCAGAACATTGGGATAGAGCTGGTGAGCGAAGATGCTGCGCTGATGTCCCGCGGCGCATTGGCGCCAACCCGCAAGTTCGATCCTGCCGTCGAACATCTTCCTCTCCCGGATTGTGACAGTTTTATTACAGAACAGTGTCGCGGGACAGAATTCAATAGAGCCGTGTTCTCCGGATTTATCTCTACCGTGCATAGTATGTTGTAGTTGCAGTTTTGCCACTAGTCGAGCCGCCTAAATCGATCGGGCAGAGCTGCAGACGATCGTCACCATACTGCCGGCGGCCGCACTGCCGGCGGCCGGCACCGAAGGAGGTTGACACGCCCGTTTGCAGATGAGAACATATGGTGAACAAATCGGAGGCTCCCATGACCCCTACGCAAGACGTTATCGAGCGTGCAATGGCGGCAGTCGCCGCTGTCCGTCGGCAACGGGAACGTGATCAGGAGCGGCGCCGGCAAACGTTCGGACGTATTCAGCTGGGACTTCCGCTGCCTAGGCTCAAGCGCGGCGTGCAGCTGTCACTGCAACTTGACAAGTGCCCGCAGCGCGGTGGCACTGGCCCAAGCTAGGCGGTGCGCGTTCGCCCGAAGGCGCGCAGCATCAGGTTTACGGAAACCCCCACCTTGTCGATATCCGGAACATCCTGGGAATAATTTCCGGTATAGAGCTTGATAATCATCTTGTCGCGCTCGAAACCGCGCAAATCGAAATAGAGATGCAAGTAATAGCGCCGCTTGTCCCCGGAACGGCTGATGTCGCCGCGCCGCTGGGTCACCTGCTTGAGCTCTGTCTGAAGCGGCGCGAAGCCTTCGAGGTTCAAGGTGACGTGGGTGGACTTGAACCGCACTTCGCTTGGTACCGCCACCACCGCCTTGTCGAGCGAAAGGCTCACCAGGCGTCCCGTACTGCCGTCGACCTCCGCGGCTTCATCGAGCTTGAAGGCCTGGAGGAGGCGGCGCGGCTTCTCGAAGCAGATCAACGACGCGATGATGAGCACGACGATGTTGATGCCCGACCAAAGCGCAGCAATCGTCGAGAACGACCCCTCGACATGCGCGGTCTCCGGGACGATATTGACCAGCAGCCCAGCCGCCGTGACGACGATGAAGGCGGCGATCCAGATAAAGGTATAGGCATCGAAGAGGTTTGCCTCGTTGCCGCTGCCCTTGGGGGTCACCTTGAAGGGTTTGCCGAACGGCCGCACCAGGCTCGAAAGTACCGTCGGTAGCATGCGAAAGGTCGCGAAAGTGCCGACGGCGGTGGAGACCAGCGGCAGGTAGCGGGTCGGTGCCAGCCAGAGCATCAGCAGGAAATAGGCGGTCAGCAGCGGCACCTGGTTCGAAACGTAGTCGGCGACACCGGTGAAATAGAGCGGCAGGGCGCCGGACCAGAGATAGACGATCGGCACCAAGAGCACGGCGAAGCGAACCAGATATTGCACCAGCCAGGACATCGGCAGGAACATGATGCGCTGGAAGAGAGAGAGGCCCGGCCCGCGCAAGGGACCGTTATGCAGGTAGAGCGTCTGGATTCCACCCTGGCACCAGCGTTCGCGCTGGACGAAATAGCCGGTCAGGTTCTCGGCTGCCAGGCCCATCGACAGGCGTTCGTTGAGATAGCGGGTCTTGTAACCCTTGTTGAGCATCGAAAGCGTCGTCAGCAGGTCTTCGGTAATCGACTCGGTCGGGAAGCCGCCGATCGTATCGACTGCCCTGCGGCGCGCGATCGAGCAGGAACCACAGCAGAAACTCACGTCCCAACCGTCGCGGCTCGGCGCGATCTCATCGAAGAACAGCCGCTGTTCATCCGGCCATATATTCTCAAGACCAAGATTGGATTGCACCGGATCGACATTGAAGAAATGCTGCGGCGTCTGCACGATGCCAATGCGCTCGTCCAGGAAGAACGGCAAGGTGCGTCGCAGGAAGTGGCGATAGGGGACGAAGTCCGCGTCGAAGACGGCGATGAAGTCACCGGAGCTGACCCGCAAGCCATTGTTCATGTTGCCGGCCTTGGCATGGGCATTGTCTCTGCGCGTCACATGGATCGCGCCCCGCCCTTCACAAAAGGTCCTGAGCCAGTCGCGCCTTCCGTCGTCGAGCACATAGACCCTGAGCTTGTCTTTCGGATAGTCGAGCGCCAGCGCTCCGACGATCGTTCGTTCCAGCACGTCGAGCGGTTCGTTATAGGTTGGTATGAAGATGTCGACGCTTGGCAGTTCGCTCTCCGGCCGCGCGAAGAACGCCCGCGCAAGCTCGTCCGCCTCGACGCTGCGGTCGATATAGCGGCTCATCAAAATGAGGAACAGCACGACCTCGGAGAAGGCGAGGAGCTCGACGATGAAAACGAACCAGACCCAATAGAAATTGGAGCCATCATTCGGATAAGGGAGAACCGTTTCGGTGAAACGCCAAACCATGTAGCGCAGTGCCACGGCCGCGACGAAGGCACAGGTAATCGACCGCGCCCAGCTTTGATGACGCGACCAGTTTGATGGTCCGAGCAGGAAGAAGGCGATGACCAGCAAGGTCGGCGCCAGCGCTAGAAGAGATTGAACCACAGGCTTTCAAACCACCGCGTCAGACGGAAATTGCGTTTGGAGAAGCGCACCTGCGCCGTTCGTCCCACCTGGCAGAAATTGGCGAAGTCGGTGTTGAGCACCGATGGTGTCAGCGCGACGCGGATTCGTGCACTGCGCTCGTCGGTTTCCGGCTCATTGGCGGCAAGCGAATCTTTCTCAACGACCGCGGAACTGCCCTTGACCGCTTGTACCCGGCCTTTGAAGACATCTCCGCGACCGAATAGCCGGACCTCCGCTTCGCGGCCGGGATAGATCTCATCATAGTCGACCTCAGGTACGAGAATATCGACGAACAGTTCGCGGCAGTCGAGGATGCGCACCATCTCGTTGTTCAAAATGACGTTGGAACCGCTGACAACATTCCTGCTCCAAACGACGCCGCTGAACGGCGAAGGAACCGTTGCCGACTCGAGGTTGCGGACGCGCTTCTCCTCCACATTCATCTGCTGCGCGGTCTGAATTGCCCGCGTCTCGTTCTCGGCAATGCGGGTATTGAGATCGTTGATGCGAACGATCACATCGTCCTGGCGCTGCCGGGAATAGGGCACGTCATTCTGGCCGTCTCCCATGACGAAAATGCCCTGTCGGACAGCATCGAGGCGCTGCTGCAGCAAGTCGACAGTCAGGTTGCTGATCTCGACCTCGCCGCCCGCTGCGGCGCCGGCGGCCTCAGCCGCCTCCACCATCTTGCGCGTGAAGATCCCCTTCGCCTCCAGTTCCTGCCGACGGTCGAGGTCAACCTTTGCCACCACGTCCTGTGCGCGAGATACTTCAACACGCTTCTGGAGAATTTGCAGCTCCCGCTGGAGGCTGGCAATGGTGGCACCCTGGAAGACGCCCATCCGTTGGGCGAGCTCGTCGCGCATCCGGGTGAGTTCGTCGCGCTCCCGGCGCAGCGCCGAGACGCGCTCGACTGCCGTGCCATGCTCGGCGCGAAGTGACGCAAGGACGGAGCGGTTTACCCGCTCGTTGCGAATGGCCGCGATGGCTTCGCCTTCCGCCACAGGCGTGCCGATCCTCGGCGGCGGCTTGGAGATTTCGCCATCGATAGGCGCATTGATGATCGCAAAGCGGGCATTGACGGTTCCATCCAGGCTGGTATAGCCGGTCAAGTCGGGCAGCAGAACGGCAATGGCTAGCGCCAGGAGCAGAATGCCGACCGATATACGCGTAATACGATGGTTCAGGATCACCTTGGCCGTCCCTACTCACTGCCCTGACCCGATTTCCCGCACTGACGCGGGTGAACACTCCATCGGCCTGCCTGGGCGCAACTCGCCGGCACGATTCACCCCATGTTGCCACCCGCCAGAATTTATCGTCATTCAGCGTTGAACAACCCTCAAATTTGCAGGTTTTGGTAGTGCGAACATAAAAAAGCCAATGTAGGCCCCGCATGACCGAACGCTTTTTCGACCCATGTCGCCGACGCAAGCGCCTTCAGAAAACGGTTGCTCGTCAAGCGCGCGGCATTGACCAGGAAAATCGCCGCGATAACTTTCTGAACGAAGGGTTGAACTGGCCGACAAAACTAAGTGGGGATTGTGGCCGGTAGCAGCACCTTCAAGCGAGCGCAAATACAAAGGCAACGGAGGCCGGCATGCCTGACATGGATGCGACGAAGTCTGCCTCATCTTCGGCCGAGAGCGACTTTCTCGCCCATACAGAAGAGCTCGTCTCCTTTTACGACGAGAGCTTCCATCTCGTCGACTGCTCGGCGAAACACAGGAAAGCCTATGGGGTCGACACGCTCGTCGAGGCGACCCTGTGGCACGTCTACCCGGAACTACTGGGTCCCAAGACCAAGGCCGCGATCGATTTCGTCGCGGCAAACGGTATTCCGCGCAGCATCGAGATCACCGACGCAAGAGGGCGCGTCCAACGCACCCTGGTCGTCTTTCGCACCGAGCGCGGCATCGGCGTCGCGGAAGCTCAAAGCGACTCCACTTGCCGCGAGACGTCCACCCAAAGCGAGAGCGATCGCGCCCTCCTGCTTCACCAGGCGACCCATGACGTTTTGACCGGACTGCCGAACCGAAGGCAGTTCAGCGACCAATTGCGGGCCGCGCTGCCGGTGCCGAGCGGCGCCAAGCTGGCGCTCATGCAGATCGATCTCGACGACTTCAAGCCGATCAACGACACGCTCGGGCACGGCGCCGGCGACATGGTCCTCAAGATGGCGGCGGAACGGATCAAGGGCGTGCTCAGGGAGCGTGAGCTTGCCTATCGGCTGGCCGGCGACGAATTCGCCGTCATCCAGTGGAAGCTTGACCAGCCAAGGGAGGCGGAGCGCCTTGCCGAGGCAATCGTCAACGCTTTCAAGGAGCCGTTCACCATCGACGGCATCAACCTGTTCGTCGGAGCGAGCGTCGGCATCGGCATCGCCCCGGCGGACGGAAACGAAATCGAACAGTTGATGAAAGCCGCCGACATCGCGCTCTACGCGGCGAAGAAGGATGGCCGCGGTCGGGCAAGGACATTTACCCGTTCGATGCTGATCGTGCTCGAGCAGCGCGAAATGCTGCGTCGCAGTCTGCGCAGCGCCCTGCAGGAGGGGCAGTTCTTCATCGAATACCAACCCTTCGTGAAGCCGCGCGCGTCGGTTGTCGGCTTCGAAGCGCTGCTGCGCTGGCGCCATCCGCTGGTCGGCATCATCCCTCCAAGCGTCTTCATTCCGATGGCCGAAGCCGACGGGCTGATGAGCGAGATCGGCCAGTGGATGCTGGAACAGGCCTGCCGGGCCGCCATGACCTGGCCGCCTCATTTCACAATTGCGGTCAACCTCTCGCCGGCGGAATTCCTGCACGAAGGCCTCACCGATCGCGTCGCCCAGATCCTCGATCTGACCGGCATCCGCGCCGACCGGCTCGAACTGGAAATCACCGAGTCGGTGCTCCTCGAACGCACCATCAACAATCTCGATACGCTCAACACCTTGAGCCTGCTTGGCGTTCAGATTTCTCTCGATGACTTCGGCACCTACTACTCCTCGCTGAGCTACCTGAAGAACTTCCCGTTCGATACGATCAAGATCGACCAGTATTTCATCAAGGATCTTGAACATGACGAAAAGAGCCAGACGATCGTTCGGTCGATAATCGCGCTCGCCCACGGGCTGGGCATGGACGTCACCGCCGAGGGCGTGGAGACGGAAGGCCAGGCCGCCTGGCTTCAGAAGGAGGGCTGCGACCGTCTGCAGGGCTACTTCCTGGGCTTCCCGCTACCCGCGGCAACGATCGGCGATTTCCTGCGCAAGTCGGGGGCCATCCCCCTGGCGGGTGCTCTCAGGACCTGACGGGCTCGAAATAGCCGGAGAGTCTGGCCATCGCAGCCGGTCGGATATAGTCATGGGAGTGAGCGAATCAGGATTCGCTCATACAGTCGGAGAAAGCAGCATGAACGCAGCCCAAAGGCAGTCAGCGGAAACGAAGTTCGAGCCCCTGCTCCAGTTCGAGATGGAGATGGGAACCTTCCTGTCCGATTGGCACCATTGCGATCAGTTGTCGACTTACATGGCGCGGATGATCAGTCACAACCGGACCGATCCGTTGCGACATTCGAACTTTTTCTCCTCCGCGCTCAACGAACTCCTGGAGGTATCGTTTCGCGGCGGCTTGCCGGAGGGCCGCATCGGCTGCGCCGTCTATCGGCATGGTCCAAAGGAGCGTGTGAAACTCTCCTTTCCGTGCCCGCCCGGCCAGCGACAGTTCTTCCGCGAGGCGGTCGCGAAAACCCATCGGAACGACGCATACGCGCGTTACCTGGACGCTCTTTCAACCGATCTTGGCCCAAGTCGGGAAGCCATCCTGTTGGATCTGGCGATCAATTTCGATGCCGAGATTCGTCTCGAAGAAGAAGGCCCCCCGACGATCACCATCATTGTGGATCTCCCCCTTGAAGTAATTGTGAGTTGAGTACGGCAATGCTTGCAGCGCCCTTTCAGGCAGAATTCGACGCCAACAGCCAGGAGTTCTCCTTTGCCGGCGTCATCCGTCCGCGCTCCGTCGACGAGATCGCTCACAGCATTTCGACGTTCAGGAACGCCATCGAAGAGGCCCGCGGCGTCCTCTACATCAATGTGAAGCGCCTCGCGCAGATGAACAATACGGCCTTCCACGCCTTTTCGCGCGTGGTCCTGGACGCCTGCCGCGCGCGTTCCGATATCCGCTTCGTCGTCGTCACGTCGAGCGTCGTCGGCTGGACCGAACGGATGTTCCGGCATCTCGGCAAGATCGAACCGCAGATCACCGTCGAGGTCTACGATTCGAAGTTCTATCCAGGTCAGAGCTTCGTCGAGGACACCAGCTTCATTCCGATCCTGCGCACGCAAACCAAAATGACCTGGCGCCACGAGCGCAAGATCCTGCCGCGCCACGGCATGCGCCCGGGAATCGTCATGGCCGACATCTGCTGCGGCATCGGCGACTTCGCGGTGCTGGTGCGCAAGGAATTCCAGCCGGCACGCATCGTCGCGCTCGACCACTCCAAGGCAAGCCTTGCCTATGCCCGCGACGTCGCGAAGAATTTCGGCATCTCGGATATCGAATATTCCTATGGCGACGCATCCGAGATGCTGCTCGAGGACAATCAGTTCGACCTGGTGACCTGCCGCCATTCGCTGCAGATCTTCAACCAGCCGGACCTGCTGTTGAAGGAGCTCTACCGGATTTGCAAGCCCGGTGGACGCGTGTACATCACCAACGAGAAGAATTCGCACTGCCTTGGCGAACCGCGAGCGCAGAGCATTCAATGGACCTATAATGAGGTTGCCAAGCTGTTCAGCCATTTCGAGATGGATGTGGAACTCGGGCCGAAGAGCCGCCGCTATCTCGCCGATGCCGGATTCGATGACATCCGCGTCGAATCCTTCATGGTCACCAATCTCGACGGGGACCCGCAGGACTTCGCCGACATCATAACCGCTTGGGAGAATGTCTATGCCGGCGAGATGGCCGTGAAGCGCGGCGACCCTCCGGAATTCATCGAGCGCTTCCGGCAGGGCTTCCGCGATCACATCTTCGCGGCCCTCCACCCCAAGGGCTACGCTGGCTGGCCGATCTGGGCAGCATCGGGGCGCAAGCCGCTATGAAGCCGTTCGACCAAGGGACCACCCGCCTCGGGTTGCGCTCGTTCCGGGCCAAGTTCATCCTTGTCGTCGGCGGGGCCGTGCTCTTCGATCTGCTCGTCACCGGCGGTCTTGCGCTCTGGAACGTGCAGAGGCTTTCGCGCGACGCGACCGCACAGGTCGGCCAAGGGCTGGAGCAGGCCAATCAGGACTACATTCGTTCCTATGCGGAAACGACGGCGGCGCGCGTCAACCTGCTTCTCAACCAGGTGCACTCCGACGTCGGCACGCTGGCGGGGGTGCTCCAGGCGCAGATCGACCGTCCCGTCAGGAAGTCCCAGATCGGCGAAGCGATGGCACGGGGCGCCCCCGGCACCGTGACCGTCACCTATGACGAAAATGGCGGATGGGCCCAAAACCGGCCCGGCCCCCTTTCGGTCGTCAGCGTCTGGGGATATCTGCTCGATGCCAACCACGCCCCCTTGCCAGAGGTCCAGACGGACATTGAGAACAGCGCGGTCCTTGACCTGGTCGCTCCGAGCCTGCTGGCCAACGGTCAATCCAAGCTGCAGATGTATTATATCGGCCCGAAAGAGCGGCCGATCTTCCGGACGGCCCCCTATACGGATCAGGCCCAGACATTCGACCGCTTGTATCCCGGTCATAACCAGGCCGAGTTCTGGCCGTTCTTCTTCCCGGGCCTCTACGAATCGTGGGAGACGTGGGCCACGGACCCCACGATCCGCCCGGTGAACAGTGACATCACCCAGACGGCGCCCTATACGGATGCGATCACCGGCAAGCTGATCGTCAGCTTCTTCCAGCCCTTGTGGTCGCGCGACCGTGACCGGGTAGCCGGTGCCGCAGGCGCCGATATCACCCTCGACCAACTGGCAGAGATCGTCGAGAACGTCCGGGTCGCCGACAATGGTTTCGGCTTCCTCACCATGTCAGACGGCAATGTCGTCGCCATCAACCCGGTCGGCGAAAAGGTGATCGGCCTCCAGTCATCGAGCGACACCAGCAGCCAGGGGGTGACGGGTCTCGATCGCTCGCTGCGCAACAGCGCACAAGCCGCAATCGCCAAGTTGCCGCTGGACCAGGACGGCCTGTTGCAGCATGTCCTGCTCGATGAAAACGGCGAGAAGGTGCCCTATCTCGTCGTCCTGAAACAGCTGCAGCCGTCGAACCTGTGGGTCTCCGGCCCAGTTCGTCGTGAATCAATGTTGCTCGGCGTCGTCGTGCCGGAGCGTGAAATCTACGCTTCGCTCTTCGCCGCGCAGGCCGGCATTACGGAAGCGACGAACAGGATCCTGATCTACCAGGTCCTGGCGCTGCTCGTGTCGCTGCTCTTCGTCACCTCGGCCGTTTTCGCCATATCGAAGCGTATCACCGGCGGCATCAGCGCGCTCGCCGACGCGGCCCGGCGCATCCAGACCAAGGACTATTCCGTCCGGGTGGATATTGCCACGCGCGACGAAGTAGGGGAAGCGGGCGCCGCCTTCAACCGCATGGCCGAGCAGATCAGCTACCATACCGAGAATCTGGAGCAGCTTGTCGAGGACCGGACGAAGGAGATCGAAGAGGCAAACCTGCAGATTTCGGCGCTCAACGAGCAGTTGCGCAGCGAGAACGTGCGCCTCGGGGCCGAGCTGGACGTCGCCCGCCGAATCCAGATGATGGTCCTGCCGAAAGCGAGTGAACTCGAGGAAATTGCCGACGTCGAGATTGCCGCCTACATGCGGCCGGCCGACGAAGTCGGTGGCGACTATTACGACGTGCTGAGGGACGGAGAGCGGCTGAAGATCGGCATCGGCGACGTGACCGGGCACGGCTTGGAAAGCGGCGTCCTGATGCTGATGGTTCAATCGGTGGCGCGGGCGTTGCAAGAGGCCGGCGACATGGACCCGACGCAGTTCCTCAACCGGGTGAACCGCGCCCTTTACAAGAACATCGTCAGAACCAACGCGAACAAACATCTCTCCCTTGCCTTCCTGGACTATGACGGAACCCGCCTGATGCTTTCCGGCCAGCACGAGGAACTGATCGTGGTGCGGGGCGCCGGGAACGTCGAGCGGATCGACACGCTCGACCTCGGCCTGCCGATCGGCTTGGAGCCTGATATCTCGCCCTTCGTAGCGACGCAGGAGGTCGCCTTTGCCCAAGGCGACATGGTCATTCTCCACACTGACGGCGTGACCGAGGCGGAGGGGCCGAATGGAGAGCTCTTCGGTATCGAGAGGCTTTGCGAAAGCGCTGGTCGTCGCCACGGCCAGAGCGCTGAGGAAGTCAAAGCGGGAATTCTCGAGGATCTGATGGCGCATATCGGCACACAGAAGATCCACGATGATATAACAGTCGTAGTGATGAGACACAGGTAGGCGGATGACGACCTTATATGGAATGGCAGACTTGGCCGTCGGTACGGGCGAAAACGTGACGACGCTTCGGCTGTTCGAGGGACCGTTGGACCTGAGCTGGAAGCATTGCGCGATGACCTCGGATTTCGTCGCCGAGTTCGTCGCGCTGCGCTATCGGACATCCCGCCACCTTTATAAGGAGGTGCGGCACAATATCGGCTATCTGACGAACGAGCTCATCGAAAATGCGGTGAAGTTCCGAGCCTCGGGCGAAATCGTTGTCGAGGCCGCGGTCGCGTCCAATGCCTTTCGTGCCAAGGTCTCCAATTTCGTCGACAAGGAAACGGCGCAACGCTTCCAGCATCTGCTCTCCGAGATCACAACGGGGGATCCGGGCGAGCTTCTAATAAAACGGATTGAAGAGAATGCATCAGGCGCGAGCCCCAGCGGCTCGGGACTTGGCCTCCTGACACTCATGAGCGATTATGGCGCTCATTTTGCCTGGGTTTTCGGATCCGGCGAACAGGAGAGCCGGATCCCGCTGGAGACCTATGCATCGATCACAGTCCCCGAACCCTCGAATTGATGGGCAGCGAAAATTATGGAAATCAAGGAAGAAGAGTACCGCGTTTGGTCGGAGGGCAAGGACATCTACTTCGATGGGACCATGCGGCTGCCGAGCACGGAGGCCTATGCTCCGATTTATTCCTTGGTGATGAGCATTCTCGAAGCCGAACCGGACCGCCTCACAGTCGACGTCACTGGCTTGCAGTTTCTCAATTCGTCCGGCATCAATCTGCTTGCCAAACTGACGATCGAGGCGCGCAAGAGGCCGAACATTCAGTTCACCGTGCGCGGAAGCGCGGAGTTCCCCTGGCAATCCAAATCGCTGCCGAACCTCAAGAAGCTGCATCCGGGCATTGATCTTCGGCTCGGTTGAAACCCGGCCGGACGTTCGCGCCGTTCCTGCGTCAATTGCCGAGCGCCTTCAGCCAGTCGCCGATCGTCGATCCACGGTCCCGCCCGGACGGAGCGACCGGCGCGACAGGGCGCTCCGCTGCCGCAGCCTTTCTGATTTCCCGCGGGCTCACCCCGAATTCGTGGCTGAAGGCGCGGGTGAAATTGGCGGCGACGTCGAAACCGGCAGCCTCGGCGATCTCGGCGATCGGCCGGCTGTCGGCCGGATCGCTGAGCGCCGCATGCGCCTGCTGAAGCCGACGCCTACGGATATAGTTGAGGACGCCACCGCTCGCTTCGAACAGTTGGTAGAGCCGGGTGCGCGAGATGCCGATGGCTCGGGCAATAGCATCCGGCGTCAGGTCGGCCGAATGCAGGTTGAGATGAATATATCGATGCGCCCGCTCCATCATTCCCTTGTTCGTCTGTGGTCCGGCGGCATCCGGTCTCGCCGACGAGGCCACGCAAGCGACGACCATGTCGTGCACCGTGTGGACGATCCGCGGTATCTCCTCCGCCGTCAGGCGGTCGAGGCGAGGCTCGATGCCATCGATGTAGTTGATCAATAGCTCGGCCAGGTTGCCCGACAGTACCAGATTGTTGGTTTCGCCGAGCACGGCGGCGTCGTCGGCGAAAAGCTCGTAGGGCATGAAGAGCAGAATGGCGTCCGCCGCCGTCGTCCGGCCGCGGAACGGATAGCCGAGCGAGCGGAACACCAGCCTGCCGGGCCCGTTCTCAGCAACGCGGCGATCGACTTCCGTCCAGGTCATGCCGCTGCGAAGCAGTTCTACATACCAGTGGTCGATTGGGCTGGCGCGCAGCATCGCCTGCGGGCGCAGGTAGCTGTGGCCTGGAACCCGCTGTTGAACGATGAGCAGATTGCCACAATGCCATGCGGTCTGCTCCGCGACGAACTCGTCCTCCGGCGGAGTGTTGTCCGGCAATCTGACCTCAACCAGAGACGCCATGTGGGCGCGCCAGGCCTGAAACTGCGCCGCCGGTGGCAGCTCACGCGTCGAGAAATGCAAGGGTGTCAGCGCCGCCGGCGCGTCCGATCGCGGGATAGGCTGAACCGAGGGCTCACGCGGCCAACGGCGGCGTTCCGACTGCGCCTGGGTTTCGGGCGCCCCGGCATGATCCTCTTCCGACTCGGCCCCCGTAGAACGATCACGCATACAGACTCTCCCGCCCTCGAATGCAGGCGATTACACGTTCTGGGCGTGGCTACCTACACAGCCGCATCGATGTATGGCGTCGTGCGGAGCCCACTCAGCACTTAGCAGAGCCTAGTTCTACGCCATTTTTAGTAGAAATGCACGGTCCGATAATTATCGGGATTGCAGGATAATGACAATCGCCCCGGTCAGTTGTAATCATACACTCATAGACAACGCCAAGTATTGAGTAAGGGCGCTGTTAGTATCTTGGTTGTATATAATTTTTATTACCAAATCATACTGTCCCACTGAGTTGTTTACTGAAATGCGTGTTTTATGTATTTGGGGCCACTTATGCATTATATGAAAAATGTACTCAGCGGTAATTTAGATAAATTTGCAGAAAAAGATAAAGTATTGCGTGTTCCGGGCATCCCGAAACGGATTCTGGTAACTGGCGGCGCAGGTTTCCTCGGGTCACACCTTTGCGAACTGCTTCTCGAGGCAGGACACGAGGTCATCTGCGCCGACAATTTCTCAACCGGGTTGCGCCGGAATATCGAGCCTCTGAAGCGTTTCGACGGCTTCAGTCTCGTCGCCCACGACATCGTGCAACCGATCGACCTTGAGGTCGACGAAATCTACAATCTCGCCTGCCCGGCATCGCCGCCGCATTACCAGGCCGATCCCATCCATACGACCAAGACGTGTGTGCTCGGCAGCCTCAATATGCTTGAGCTTGCGGCACGCTGCGGTGCGCGTATCCTCCAGGCCTCGACGTCGGAAGTTTATGGCGATCCGCAGGTCCACCCGCAGGTGGAGAGCTACTGGGGCAACGTCAATCCCTTCGGCCCGCGCTCCTGCTACGACGAAGGCAAGCGCTGTGCGGAAACCCTGTTCTTCGATTTCCACAGGGCTCACCAGGTCGAGATCAAGGTTGTCCGCATCTTCAACACCTATGGTCCGCGGATGCGCCCGGATGACGGCCGCGTCGTCTCGAATTTCATCGTCCAGGCGCTTAAGGGCGAAGACATCACGATCTATGGCGACGGTTCGCAGACGCGCTCCTTCTGTTTCGTCGATGATCTGATCGATGGCTTTATTCGCATCATGGCCTCGCCGGCATCGCTCACCGGGCCGATCAATCTCGGCAATCCTGGCGAATTCACGATCGGCGAACTCGCCGAACAGGTGATCGAACTGACCGGCTCTCGATCGAAGATCGCATATGGGCCGCTACCGGTCGACGACCCGCGCCAGCGCCGTCCTGATATTTCACTTGCCGAACGGGAGCTCGGCTGGCGTCCGGAGGTCGAGCTTGCAGCGGGCCTCGTTCGGACGATCGACCATTTTGATGTGCTTCTCACGCAATCGGACGAATTCATGGAGGTCGCGTAATGACCGCGCCACGCATCCTGGTGACCGGCGGCGCCGGCTATATCGGCAGCCATACAGCAAAGCTCGTTCGACTGGAGGGTTTCGAACCCGTCACCTATGACAATCTGACGACCGGCAACCGCTCGTCGGTACGCTGGGGACCGTTCATCGAGGGGGATATCCTCGACTCCGCGCATCTCATCGAGGTCATCGAGCACTATGCGCCGGACGCGGTGATCCATTTCGCTGCATCGGCCTATGTCGGCGAATCCGTCGCCGATCCCGCGAAATACTACCACAACAATGTCTGCGGGATGTTGTCGCTGCTCGACGCCTGCAGGCGAACGGGGCTTGGAAGAGTGATTTTCTCTTCGAGCTGCGCCACCTATGGCGTGCCGGCCGTGCTGCCGATCGACGAGGCGATGCCGCAGCAACCGATCAACCCCTATGGCAGAACGAAGCTGATCGCCGAACACATGCTGTCCGACTACGCTGCGGCCTTCGGCCTCTCCTATGTGGCGCTGCGCTATTTCAACGCCTGCGGAGCCGATCCGGAGGGTGACCTCGGCGAGTGGCACGAGCCGGAGACGCATCTCATTCCGCGGGCGCTGATGGCCGCAGCCGGCCGGATCGGCAAGCTCGAAGTCTTCGGCGACGATTACGACACCACCGACGGCACCTGCGTGCGCGACTACATCCACGTCGCCGACCTCGCGCAGGCGCATGTGCTCGCCTACCGGCATCTTGCCGAGGGCGGCAGCAACCTTGCCCTCAACCTCGGGTCCGGCCGGGGATTTTCGGTCCGCGAGGTCCTGAGCACGATCGGCGAAGTCACCGGACGGGATGTCCCGGTGGCGATCCGCCCCCGTCGGGCCGGCGACCCGCCGATCCTCTACGCCGATGCGAAGCTTGCTCGCGAGGTGCTGGGCTTCTCGCCGCAATATTCCGACCTCAAGACCATCGTGCGCACCGCTGCCCCATTCTTCGGTCTGGAGGCGCGCCCGTGACCCACCCGTTGACCAGGAACACCACAGGCTTCGGCGACACGGCCGACGAACCGCTGCTGGTGCCAGTGCTGACCGGATATCGCCGGGCCGAGTATCTTGTCGGGGCGGCCGCCTGGCTCGCCGCACTCGCCTATCTCTGGGCCTGGTGGCTGGAGCCACGCCATCACTGGGACCTCTTCGGAAGCCTCATGGTGACGGCCGTGCTCGCCTGGATAACCCTCCTGCCCGGCTATTTCATCGCCGTCTTCTATCGCGCCAGGAAGCCGAACGGTCCCTTGCGGCTGCCGGCTGCCAGCCGCGTCGCCATGGTCGTCACCAAGGCGCCCTCCGAACCCTTTGCGGTCGTGGCCGAGACGCTCAAGGCAATGCTCGCCCAGGACGTGCCGCACGACACCTGGCTTGCCGACGAAGACCCTTCTCGCGAAACGCTCGACTGGTGCGGCAGGCACGGCGTCTTCGTTTCCACCCGCAATGGCCGCGCCGATTATCATCGCACCACCTGGCCGCGGCGCACCCGCTGCAAGGAAGGCAACCTCGCCTTCTTCTATGACCACTACGGTTACGACCGCTACGACTTCGTCGCCCAGCTCGACGCCGACCATGTTCCGGAGCCCGGCTACCTCTTCCAGATGCTGCGTCCCTTCGCCGACCCGAAGGTGGGCTATGTATCGGCGCCGAGCCTATGCGACAGGAATGCCGCCGAGAGCTGGTCGGCGCGCGGAAGGCTCTGTGCCGAGGCGAGCATGCACGGCGCGCTCCAGGCCGGCTACAATGGCGGTCTGGCCCCGCTCTGCATCGGCTCGCACTACGCCGTCCGCACGGCGGCCCTGAAGGAGATCGGCGGTCTCGGTCCCGAGCTTGCGGAAGACCATTCGACGACCCTGATGATGAACGCGGCCGGCTGGCGGGGCGTGCATGCCCTCGAGGCGATCGCCCATGGCGACGGGCCGCGCACCTTCGGCGACCTGGTCACGCAGGAATTCCAGTGGTCGCGCAGCCTGGTCATGCTGCTGCTGCAATACACCCCCGGCCTCGTTGGGAAGCTGCCGGTCCGCCTCAGGTTGCAGTTCCTGTTCTCTCAGCTCTGGTATCCGCTTTTTGCGCTATTCATGGCGCTGATGTTCGCGATGCCGGTCGTGGCCCTTGTCCGCGGCGAAAGCCTCGTCGACGTCACCTACCCGGACTTCCTGGCGCATTTCGCACCGCTTTCGATCGTCCTGATCCTGATGGCCTATCGCTGGCGGGCAACCGGGACTTTCCGGCCATGCGACGCGAAGATCCTGAGCTGGGAATGCATGCTCTTCCTCTTTGCCCGCTGGCCGTGGGCGCTGATCGGGACATTGGCTGCAGTCCGAGACTGGCTCACCGGATCCTTCGTGGATTTCCGCGTCACCCCGAAGGGCACTTCGGAAGTCGACCCGCTGCCCTTGCGCCTCCTCGTACCCTATGTCGGCCTCGCGCTCGCAGCGGTCCTTCCGGTCCTCTTTATCGGCGATGTCGGCGAGGCCAAGGGCTTCTATCTCTTCGCGATCATGAACGCCGGGATCTATTGCCTGCTCCTGATCGTCATCGTCCTCCGGCATGGACGGGAGAACAGGATCGCCGCGGCACCGCGCTTCTATCGTCCGGCGATGGCGGCAGGACTCCTGTCGCTCGTCATCCTGCCCGGCATCGCAACCGCCGAGCACGGCAAGGACAGCCTTGAAGCGCTCTCCTGGGGATCGGATCACATTCGGCTCTTCGAGGAGCGCTACTCGGTGGCGGGTGCGGGCGGAGCGACCTCGCGCAAGACCGTGTTCCGGCCGCAATGGATCTTTCTGCCGGAAGATCAGCCGCATGCGGAGCACAGGCCATGACAGGACGAATTCGACTGCGCCGGTTCGGCTCGGCCTCACAAGGCTCGCCGAACCAAAACCAGGAAACACACCGCAGATGGAGGAATAAGATGGACAGGACACCAAGGACAATCGGCTTCGCCATTGCCGGGCTCATGCTTTCAGGCGCCGTTCTGGCGGCGAGCCTGCCCGGTGGCCCTGCCGAAAATACCGCTGAAACAATGCAGAAGCGGCCGATCCTCACCCAGGACTCGATCACCTTCGGCGCCTATGATCCGCATGGAGATTTCTCGGAGCGTTCAGCTTCCCGGATTGAGCATCTCTTCCTGCCCTGGGAAGACGTCGATCTCACCACTTTGAACGCAGCCGATGAATATGCCCATGCGCGCGGACGTACGCTGATGATCACCATCGAACCCTGGTCGTGGTCGCCCAAATGGCGCCTGTCGTCGCAGGGGCTGCTCAAGAGCATCCTCGGCGGGGAACGGGACCGGAACATGGCCGCAGTCTGCTCGACCGCGGCTACCCTCAAGAGCCCGGTCATCATCCGCTGGGGGCAGGAAATGGACGAGACGGATAACCAGTTCTCCTGGGCGCACTGGCAAGGCAAGGATTTCGCCGCGGCCTTTCGGCGGATAGTGAAGGTCTGCCGCGCGCATCTAACGACCGCGAAGTTCATGTGGTCGCCGAAAGGCAATGAGGGGCTCGACGCATTTTATCCCGGTGACGACGTCGTCGATATCATCGGACTCTCGGTGTTCGGCTATCAGAGATACGACCGCGACAAGACGGGCCGCGACCAGGGCTTCGCCGAGCGGCTGGCGCCCGGCTATGAGCGCGTCAAGAATTACGGCAAGCCGATCATGGTCGCCGAACTCGGCTATGAAGGCGACGTCTCCTATGTGGGGAGCTGGGCCCAAAGCGTCGCGAAACGGCACGCCGAGTTCCCGGCGCTCACCGCCGTCGTCTATTTCAACGATCGAGAGATCTATGACTGGCCGGACGGCTACGGCCGGCCGGACTGGCGCGTCGCACTTCAAACAACCGATCGATAACCATAGTTTAGAAAGGACTGAGATATGTCGACATTCCGCCCATTGCTCCTGACAATCGCCTTTGTGCGCAGCATCGGTGCCGCCGTAGTGGCACGTGTTCATGTATGGGCGGACGCCGAATTTGCCACGCTGCGTCGCGGCAACCATGTGAGCGACCGACTGGAGGCGATCCGGATCAGGATCGGCGAGTGACCCGCACCACGCCCGCCGTGCATCTTTTCCGTACCAGGTCGCTGTCGCTCTTTGAAATACTGCATGTTTATCCTTGGATCGGCTACGATCTAGGGAAGCATGCAGTAGGAGTTGCGCATTCCCGAGGCCGACGCATAATCCGGCTCCGCAGATAAGCCCCGGCCCCGGCGCGCAACTCCGCCCTTATCTCAGGAAGCAGCTGGATGTCCGTCCGAACCCGCTCGGCGTGCAGATATAAGGGGCGCGACCGAGATAGGTGGTGCGCACCAGTTTGACCGCCCGCTGGGTGACGGCGACCTGCTTGTTCCTGACCGGCTTCTTGCCCGGCACCGCATAGCCGACCTGCTTGTTCAGCGAAGCGGTCTTGATGCTCTGGTCGGTGGTGGCCGAGCATCCAGTGAGCGTCGCTGCCATGAGCACGGCAAACGCGCAACGCACGACCTTACCGCGGCTCCCGAATGTCCCGGACGAAATCTTCCCTTGCGCTTGCACGGCTCGAACTCCCTTTAGACCTGATGGGGAGCACGGTATCCGCGAGGCTTTAAGTCGCCGTGCAGAAAATACTTACAACTCGAGCGATCCGGCCGAAAACCGGCTGCTCATCCTCTCACGCTTCCACGGCCCGAGGGCTAGACGCGGCGGCCGTTCGCATCGACGACGACTTCGCCGTCCTCTTTTGCGAACGCGCCCTGCTGCCCTTGCGGCAGGATGTCCAACACCGTTTCCGACGGGCGGCACAGTCTTACCCCGAGCGGCGAGACGACGATCGGCCGGTTGATCAGGATCGGATGCTCCAGCATCGCGTCGAGGAGTTGTTCCTCGGTCAGGTCCGGATCGGAGAGCCCGAGTTCCGCAAAGGGCGTTCCCTTCTCCCGCACGACTTCGCGAACCGACAGGCCCATCCGCGCAATCAACTGCTGAAGCAGGGCGCGGCTCGGCGGCGTCTTCAGATATTCAATGACGTGCGGTTCGACCCCGGCGTTGCGGATCATCGCCAGCGTATTGCGAGACGTGCCGCAGGCAGGATTGTGATAGATGACGATATCGACAGGATTGTTCATGCGACGCCGGGCCTCTTCGAAGTTCCGCCTTGCTATCGCCCGACTGCCGCCGAGCTTGGCGGCGAGTCTCGATCGCTCGAGACCTCGACGGGGATACCGCGAAGGCAGCATGCGGAGATTCATGTAACGCAGCCTGCCAGCGAATGCGAGACGCTTCTTGATTCTGCGCAGGCGCCGGCGCCGGCGGGGCCAACGGCAGTCCTTGTCGCTGGAACTCAGGCCGCGACGCCAACCGTGTAGCTTGCCTGCAGCACTCCACTGTCGAGCTTTTCGAAATCGAAGATGAAACGCACCGCATCGCTCGATGAGAACACCGGATCGCCGCCGTTCATGGTGGCGCGCACTGGACGCGCCGCATAGTCCGGGTGGCCCTGATAGACGAGGTCGCTCAAGGCATCGTCGAAGAGAAGCTGGCTGACCAGCAGTTCGCGGTCGCCGAGAAGAACGCGCAGGTGGATGTGGACGGCACGGCTCGGATACCAGCCGGGATAGACGGTGAGGAAGCTGACGACGCCATTGGCATCGCTGATCTGCCGGCCGCGCAGGAAGCTTGTGCCCCTGGCCTCGGCGACATCGGCATTGCACATTGCCGCCGCCTCGCCTGAATAGACGCCGCGGACGTCCGCATGCCAGATCTCGACATCCGCTCCCTCGATCGGCTTGCAAGTCGAAGCCTCGACGAGGCGAAGACTGATACGGGTCGGCAGTCCCGCCACGCCATCGGTCACGTCGCCGCGGATCGGCACATCGTTGGTGTGGCAGGGCCCCAGCGTCTGGGCGAGCGTCGCGATACATTGGGGCTCGGCGCGGAAAATCGGCTCCGGCATCGCGCTGGAAATCCCCGCCGTGCCGCCTGCGCGAAAGTCGGACACCTTCCAGTCGAAGCTCTGGCGCGATATGGGCGCGCCGCCGCCACCGCTGCCGCGCGCCACGAAGACGGCACCCGCTCCGGCCAGCAGCGCGCCGCCACCGAGAATGATGGTTCTTCGTTTCATAGGCATCGGAGCGCTCCGTTCATCGTGTCGAGGTGCGAACCGACTGATAGCGTAATCCGGTCTCAGACCGAAGTTACGCTTTTGTAATGCCAAAGCGAAGAGCCCACACTCCGACGGACGTCACCGGCGGCCGCCAGAGGCCGAGGATTGCGGCGCAAATCGCGGAACGGACTGGTCCTCGAAAAGGTCTGGCATCAGATCGGCAAGCCGGACGAGCATGCCGCTCTGTGCGCTCTTGAGCGCCGCGACGCCACAGAGAACCGAAAGCGCGCCCGCCCGTGCACCGGCCCGCTGCCCGAGCGGATCGGTGATGCCGGGCTTGAAGATCATGTTGCGCATGCGGTCATCGCCGCCGTAGTGCCCGCCCGAGGAATGCGGCACCTTGATGCGCTCGACGGCCGGCTGGTCCTTCGGGAAGTTGCGAACGAGCAGGATGACGTCCTCCGGCGGCGTCTCCCAGGGCTGGTCCTCGTATTGACGCAGCTCGATCCTGCCCTTCGTGCCGTTGAAGGCGATGTGGTGACCCTCGATCGGCTGGAAGGTGTTCAGCGAATAGGAGACGTGGACGTCGTTGCGGTAGCGGATGTTCGCGACCATCGTGTCGGGAACGTCGATGTCCTCGCGGAAGACGCATCCGTCGCGGAAATAGCCGTCGATCTCCGCCGGTTGCTCGTAGAGCGCCTCGAGAAACGGATCGGCTCCGATGTCCAGATAGAAGTCGCAGCTTTCCTTGTGAGGACAGAGCTTGCAGCGCGGGCCGCGGAACGGCCCCTTGCGCCCATACATCTGCAGCTCGGCAAAGGCGCTGACTGTCTCCGGCTCGCTGTCGAGATACCAGTTCAGAAGGTCGAAATGATGCGTCGCCTTGTGGACGAAGAGGCTGCCCGACCGGTCCGTGTAGGCGTGCCAGCGCCGGAAATAGTCGGCCCCGTGGTGGGTGTCGAGATACCAGTGGAAGTCGACCGAAGTGACGCGGCCGATTTCGCCGGCGTTGAGTAGTTCCTTGATCCGCGCCGCCGTCGGCGCGAAGCGGTAGTTGAAGGACACGTCCACCCGCCGCCCGGTGCGCTTCTCCGCATCGAGAATGCGGCGGATCTTGTCGACCGTCGTCGCCATCGGCTTCTCGGTGATGACGTCGGCGCCGGATTCGAGCGCCCTGACGACGATCTCGTCATGCGTGTCGTCCGGGGTGCAGACGATCACCAGATCCGGCCGCGTCTCGGCGAGCATCGTGTCGACATCGCCATAGATCGGCGCATTGCTGGCGATCATCGTGCGGGCCCGCTCCGCACGCAACGCGTTGGTATCGGCTATGGCGACGAGATCGACGAAGCCGCGCCACCCGGCGAGAAGATCCTTGCCCCACATGGTGGTGCCGCGGTTGCCGGTGCCGACCAGCGCAAAACGACGTTTGTCATCCATCATCTCTCACGCAATCCTGTCTGGAGTCGCGCCGCGCGACCGGCGGCAAAAAGAACAACATGTAAATTTAGAATACATGTTACCGATCGATACACGGGGAAGTCAACACGGATGCGTGCCAAAGCGATCCCTTGCTTGTAAGAAGTATATCCGAGTTGGTCGTCTCAGCAGCAGTTTCGAAAGCGCTCGACGCAGGTGGCGATGACCTCCTCGGCCGGGCGTTTCCACCAGTTCTCGGCCGAGAAGATCTCGACTTCCTGAGCGCCAAAAAAGCCCGCCGCCTCGATCTGGCCGCGGATGCCCTTGAGATCGATGACGCCGTCCCCCATCATACCGCGGTCGGTCAGCATGTGCCTGGTCGGGACCAGCCAGTCGCAGATGTGATGGGCGAGGATCGCCTTCAAGCGGCCCGCCCGGGCGATCTGGTTGGCGAGATCGGGATCCCACCAGACATGGTAGACGTCGATCGCGACGCCGACGCCTGGACCCAGTCTTTCGCAGATATCGAGCGTCTGGCCGAGGGTGTTCACGCAGGCCCGGTCGGCCGCATACATCGGATGTAGCGGCTCGATCGCCAGCGGCACGCCCGCGGCACGCGCGTGCGGCAGAACGGCAGCGATTCCCTCCTCGACCATCCGGCGGGCCCGTTCGATGTCCCTGGAGCCACCGGGCAGGCCGCCGACGACGAGGACCAGACAGTCGGCTTCGAGCGCCGCCGCTTCGTCAA
The DNA here is from genome assembly GCF_002531555.1 of Sinorhizobium sp. BJ1. Classification (NCBI taxonomy): domain Bacteria; kingdom Pseudomonadati; phylum Pseudomonadota; class Alphaproteobacteria; order Hyphomicrobiales; family Rhizobiaceae; genus Sinorhizobium; species Sinorhizobium sp. BJ1. The sequence goes on along the minus strand of NZ_NWTH01000008.1, from coordinate 241,222 downwards.
TCGCACGCCTGTTGTCGTCGAGCGCCTTCTCGCGCCCGAGAGCGTCCGCCGCCGGAAAGAAGCCGCCGCGGCAGAGACCGGTCAGTTTCAGTCCGTTGGAACGGACGATGCGTGCGGCCTCGTCGAGACCGATCGCCGCCACCTGGTCGCGCCAGGGCGCAATCGCCGTGATGCCGTGCTTCAGGCAGACATCCACGGCTTCGGCAAAGCCGCATTGCTCGCGGATCGTCGCCAGATTGATGGAAAGACCCTCGACCTGCATGATGTTCTCCTCCTGGTTTTGTCAGCTTGCCATCGACGCCCAGTCCGGCTCGACCGCGGAGCCGAGGCCAGTCGCCCGCAAGACGGATGCAAAGGTGATTTCGCCGTTCCGGACGGCGAGACGCGCACGTCCGGCGGCGTTCCCGTAAAGATCGCCATGGGCGGCAAGGTAGGCGGCCTGCTCCGCCCTCGGCGCCCGGGCCATGCCGTCGACATAGTGATGGCCGTTGCGCTCGATATGCCCGGCGTCGATGAGCGCTGCCAGCACGAGGTCCTGCTGAAGGCCGAGGCCGGCCTGGGTCGTCAGGTCCTCGGCGGACATGAAATAGCGGGCGTTTCCGGCCTCGCCGTTCCATTTATCGACGCGGGCGCGGTTGATCAGCGACCGGTAGAAGCCCTTGCAGGACTTCGACGAGATGCCGGCATAGCCGAGCTCGCGGGCCTGCAGGAAGGATCCGATGTCGCCGTCGGATTCGTCGATCTCGAGCGGCAGGCGCGCGGCGATCGCAGCGACCGATTTCGACAGCGCTGCCGCACGCGCGATCGGCTGTTCGAAGAACAGAACGGAGGCCCGCAATCTTTTCAGGCGCGGCTCTTTCTCGATCCGGTCGAGAAGGTCGGCGACGACCTCGCCGCTTTCGAATTGCTCGTTGCCGTCGAGCGTCACCCGAAAGTCTTCGGCAAGGCGATCGAGCACCGCGGCGATCGCAACCAGACGCTCGGCGTCTTCGGCGGGGCGTCCGGAAACCTTGATCTTGAAAGTGCGGTGTCCGTAGGCGGCGATCACCTGGTCCAGCGACTGCGGCAGTCCGTCCTCGATTCGTTGCCCGGCTTCCAGTTCGGACGCGCTCAAGGCGTCCGCGAGGCCAACCGTATGGCGGACGGCAAGCGTCGAGGAAGGAGTCATCTGCGAAAGGAAGCGGGGGAGATCGAAGCCGGCAAGATCGGGCGCGGTGACATCGGTGATCCCGAGCAGATTGCCCGCTGCCGCCTCCACTGCACTGACGCCGTTTATCCGGCAGAGCGCATCGATGATGGCGCGATCGACGAGGGCCAGCCCGTAGGAGGCGACAAGGCCGGGCAGACCATGTCTTGCTGTCGCCCAATGATGATCCGCTTCAGCGGCAGCGTGCAGACCGAAAGCCGTGTTCGCCTTGAGCGATCGCAATCCCTCGATCGCCAGGTGAAGCGACCGACGGAGTTGCTCGACATTGTCGTCGGGCGACAGTGCCGGGTTCTTGTCGAACCATTTCGGCATCATCATCTCGGCCGACCAGCCGGTCGTGGAGCGGCCGCGTTCATCCTCGATCCGGACCCGGACGAAAGCCTGCGGCGCGCTCTCGACGCGCGCCGCGCCGAAGCGGAAGGCAAAGCGGAAATCGACCGGCCGCTCGAAAAACTGCGCTTCAACGAGCTTGACGCGAGGGGCTTCCGTCATGGCCGCGCCTCACGCCACGCCATGGACTGCGAGCACGCGTTTCATGCGCGAGATCGCGACGTCCGGATCGGCGAGCGCACCGGCCCTGTCCGCCAGCCGGAAGAGTTCGGCAAGATGGGCAAGCGAGCGCGCGCTCTGCTGGCCGCCGATCATCGCGAAGTGGTCCTGCAATCCGTTGAGATAGGCGAGGAAGACGACGCCCGTCTTGTAGAAGCGCGTCGGCGCCTTGAAGATATGCCGCGACAGCGGTACGGTCGGCTCGAGCAATTCGAAGAACGCGCCGTTCCGCCCCTCGCCCAGTGTCTGCAGCGCGGCCGAGGCCACGGGCGCAATCGCATCGAAGATGCCGAGCAGCGCATCCGAATGGCCTTCCTCGTCGCCGGCGATGAGTTCGGCATAGTTGAAGTCGTCGCCCGTATACATGCGCACGCCCTGCGGCAATTGCCGCCGCATGACGATCTCCTTCTCCTTCGAAAGCAGCGAGATCTTGATGCCGTCGACCTTTTCGGCATGCGCCGCGATGACTGCCAGACAGGTCTTCATCGCCTCCCTATGGTCGGCATTGCCCCAATAGCCTTCGAGGGCCGGATCGAACATCTCGCCGAGCCAATGGATGATCACCGGCTCCTTTGCCTGCGAGAGAATCCGGTCATAGACGCGGACATAATCGTCCAGGCTGCTGGCGGCGGCGGCAAGCGCCCGGCTCGCCATCAGGATGATCCGGCCGTTCTCCGCCTCGATCGCTTCGATCTGGCTCTCATAGGCCCTGACGATCTCGTCGATCGTGACCTCCGGGCCGGGTGCGAGATGGTCGGTGCCAGCGCCGCAGGCGATCAGCGCGCCGGGGCGGCTGCGTGCTTCAGCGAGCGCCCGGCGGATGAGCTCGCGCGCCTCAGGCCAGCCAAGCCCCATGCCGCGCTGGGCCGTGTCCATCGCTTCCGCCACCCCGAGGCCTAAATCCCAGAGGCGATGGCGGAAGGCGAGCGTCCGCTCCCAGTCGAGCGCCGGCGTCAGCCACGGATCGTTGTCGGCGAGAGGGTCGGCGACCACGTGTGCCGCCGCGAAGGCGACCCGCGGGAAGGCAGCCGCCTCTCGCTTCCTGAGGGGAACCGGCCGGCCGCTGAGCTCGTAGCGGGCCAGCCTGCCTTCGAGGGGAAGATCGATGCTCGCCATGGCTCAGAACTCCAGTGCCGGTACGTCGAGCCAGCGGCGCTCGGCCCAGGACTTCAGACCCAGCTCGGCGAGCTGCACGCCCTTGGCGCCGGCCTCCAGTCCGTAGGGCCAGGGCGCGTCCTCGGCGACGTGGCGCAGGAACATTTCCCATTGGGCCTTGAAGCCGTTGTCGAAGACCTGCGTGTCCGGCACCTCGTCCCAGGTCTTGTAGAAATCGATCGTTTGCGGCTGGTCGGGATTCCAGACCGGCTTCGGCGTGTTGACGCGGTGCTGGGTCCAGCATTTCGTCAGCCCGGCGACGGCCGAGCCATGCGTCCCGTCAACCTGGAACGTGACGAGATCGTCGCGGCGCACCCTGACCGTCCAGGAGGAATTGATCTGCGCGATCACGCCGCCTTCGAGCTCGAAGGTCGCATAGGCCGCATCGTCCGTGTCGCAATCATATGTCCGGCCCTCTTCGTCGACGCGGTTCGGGATATGGGTGGCGCCAAGGCAGGAGACGGCGCGGACTTCGCCGAAGAGATTGTCGAGCACGTAGCGCCAGTGGCAGAGCATATCGAGAATAATGCCGCCGCCGTCACCCTTGCGGTAGTTCCACGAGGGACGCTGGGCCGGCACGCCCCAATCGCCTTCGAAGACCCAATAGCCGAACTCGGCGCGCACCGAGAGGATCTTTCCGAAGAAGCCGGAATCCTTGAGCAGCGCCAGCTTGCGCAGGCCGGGAAGGAACAATTTGTCCTGCACCACGCCGTGCTTCAGGCCGGAGGCGCGGGCCTTGCGCGCCAGCTTGAAGGCGATCTTCAGATCATCGGAAATCGGCTTCTCGCAATAGACGTGCTTGCCGGCGTCGAGCGCCCTGCCGATCAGCTCGGCGCGCATCAGCGTCGTGCCGGCATCGAAGAAGATCTGATCGTTCGGATCGGCAAGAGCGGAGTCGAGGTCGGTCGACCAGCGGCCAATGTTATGGCGCTTCGCCAGTTGCTCCATCTTGTCGCGGTTGCGCCCGACGATGATCGGATCGATTTCCAGCCGTTCGCCGGACTTGAGCGTGATCCCGCTCTGGTCGCGAATGGCCAAGATCGAGCGCACCAGGTGCTGGTTGTAGCCCATGCGGCCGGTGACGCCGTGCAAAATGATCCCCAAACGTGGCATGCGGTATCCTCCCTGACAGGCCTCGTGGGAGCGGACCAGCCCTCCCAAGCCAGTAACTAAACGGTTACTTTGTGACAGAGATAAATCCCACTTGTCAACATTGAAAACGACATGACAGCGATTCAGCGGCGAATGGAGGCCAGAGTGACCTGGACGATGTGCCGCTTCCAGGCGTCGAGATTGGCCTCATCCATGAGCTCGCGGCCGAAAATCGTCGTCAGCGTATGCTGATTGGAGAGGTAGAAATAGCCGAGCGCGGCGATCGTCAGGTAGACGTTCAACGGATCGGCGTCGACCCGGAACAGGCCCTTCGCCTTGCCTCGATCAAGCAGGTCGGCAAGCTTGTCGATGAAGTGCGAATGCAATTCCTTGAGCCGCGTCGACTGGCGCAGCCACCGGGCTCGATGCAGGTTCTCGGTACCGAGCAGACTGAGAAACTCCGGATGATCGAGGAAGTACTTCCAGGTGAACATGGCCAGCTCCGCCACCCCTTGCTCAGGAGACAAATCGCTGAGATTCAAGGATTTTTCGGCTGTTCGGATGCCAATATAGGCCTCCTCGAGCACAGCAAGGTAGAGTTGCTCCTTGTCGCCGAAATAGTGGTAGAGCATCCGCTTGTTGGTGCCAGCGCGCTCGGCGATCGCATCGACGCGCGCGCCGCCGATGCCGTTCTCCGCGAACTCGACCGTTGCAGCCGCAAGGATCGACGCGCGTGTGCGCTCGGGATCGCGCTGCGCGGCCCGCTCCCCCCGTCCGCCATTGCCCGCTTTTCTAGCCTTTCCTTCCGCCCGCAGCTTGTCCATTCCGCCACCTCCGGCACCACTTGCCATCTATGGCAATCGATGCGACATTGTAAAAAAATCTTACAAGATAATGATACCATCGCACACAACTGCTTGACAGGATCATTGCTTGTCCATTACTTGTAACCAATTAGTTATTTGTTGCAAGAGGACGACATCACGGAACGTTGTGGAGGCGTTCCGGAGGGAGGAGGAACAGATGACAATGCGCATGACCAGACGCAACGTGCTCGCCGGAGGGGCGGCACTTCTTTCATATTCCATGCTGGCATCGGGCGCGCTTTCCCAGGAAGCGCGGCTGCGGATGCTCTGGTGGGGCTCGCAGGCGCGCGCCGACCGCACCAACAAGGTCAACCAGCTCTTTCAATCGGAAAATCCCGGGGTCGCGATCAACGGCGAGTTTCTCGGATGGAGCGACTACTGGCCGCGGCTTGCGACCCAGGTCGCCGGCCGCAATGCGCCGGATATCATCCAGATGGACTATCGCTACATCGTCGAATATGCCCGCCGCGGCGCACTTGCACCGCTCAACGATTATCTCGGCTCCGTGCTGAAGGTCGAGGATTTCGACCAGGTGCAGATCGAGGGCGGCAGCGTCGACGGCAAGCTCTACGGCATCAGCCTCGGCGCCAACTCGGCAACGATGCTGGTCAATACGGTCGCCTTCGAAGAAGCCGGCATCGAGCTGCCTACCCCCTCGACCACCTGGGAGGATATGGCCCGGATTGGCGCCGAGATCACCAAGGCCGGCAAACGCAAGGGCTATTTCGGCCTGTCGGACGGCAGCGGCGTCGAGCCGCTGCTTGAAAACTGGCTTCGTCAGCGCGGCAAGGCGCTTTTCACCGCCGAGGGCAAGATCGCCTACGACGCGAACGACGCGGCCGAATGGTTCGCCATGTGGGCTGCAATGCGCGAGGCGAAGGCCTGCGTGCCGCCGGATATCCAGGCGCTTGACCAATTCAATCCCGAGACGAGCCCGTTGTCGCTCGGCAAGGCGGCAACATCCTACGCCCACTCCAACCAGTTGGTCGCCTATCAGGGCATCAACAAGGACAAGCTGGCGCTCAGGAACCACCCACTGGTCGGTAAGGACGCCAAAGGCGGCCACTACCGCAAGCCGTCGATGTTCTTCTCGGTCTCGGCACAGACCAAGGATCCGGAGCTCGGCGCCAAATACGTCAACTTCTTCGTGACGAACCCCAAAGCCGCCGAAGTCCTCGGCGTCGAGCGCGGCGTGCCGGAATCAAAGGCCGTGCGCGAGGCACTGGCACCGACGCTCGACGAGCTCGGCCGCGCCGCACTCGATTACGTCTCCGGTCTTGGCCCGCTCGCCGGCGACCTGCCACCGCCGCCGCCTTCCGGTGCCGGCGAGGCTGAGCTTGCGCTGCGCACCGTCGCCGAGCAGGTGGGCTTCGGCCAGCTCGATGTGAAGCAGGGCGGCGAAACCCTGGTGAACGAGGTCACCCAAATCCTGTCGCGAGGGTGAGGAGCATGGCTGCCGTGCAGGATTCCGCTGTAGCTATCGGTGCGGGCGCCAGGGGGCGCCCCGCCGCCCAGAGCCGCTTAGCCGCCCTCTGGACGAACCACGGCGCCGGCTACATGTTCCTGTTGCCGTGGCTCGTCGGCTTCTTCGGGCTGACGCTCGGACCTGCCGTCGCCTCTCTCTATCTGTCCTTCACCAGCTTCGACCTGATCCGCTCTCCGGAGTGGGTCGGGGCCGCCAATTACGTCCGCATCGCCACGGCCGACCCGAAATTTGCCGCCTCGCTCAAGGTGACCTTTCTCTATGTGGTGTTGTCGGTCCCCTTCAAGCTGGCCTTCGCGCTGTTCGTCGCCATCCTACTCGATCGCGGCGTCAAGGGCCTCACCGTCTATCGCGCCATCTTCTACCTGCCGTCGCTGCTTGGCGGCAGCGTGGCGATCGCCGTGCTCTGGCGGCAGCTCTTTGCCGGCGACGGCCTGATCAACAGCCTGCTCGCCCAATTCGGCATCGAAGGCCCGAGCTGGATCTCGCATCCGGATTATTCGATCTGGACGCTGGTTGTCCTCAGCGTCTGGCAGTTCGGCTCGCCGATGATCATCTTCCTCGCCGGCCTTCGCCAGATCCCGACCGACATGTACGAGGCAGCGAGCCTCGACGGAGCCTCCAAGTTCCGGCAGTTCTACAAGATCACCCTGCCGCTACTCACCCCGGTCATCTTCTTCAATGCGGTGGTGCAGACGATCGAGGCGTTCAAGGCCTTTACCCCCGCCTTCATCATCTCCGGCGGTACCGGCGGGCCAATCAACTCGACGCTGTTCTACACGCTCTATCTCTACCAGGAAGCCTTCGGGAACTTCCGCATGGGATATGCCTCGGCGCTCGCCTGGATTCTCGTGCTGATCATCGGCCTGTTCACGGCCTTCTCGTTCCTGACCTCTCGTTACTGGGTGCACTACGATGACTGACGCGACCATGAACTCGATCACCGCACCGCCCCCACCGGCGGCCGGTCGCCGCAGCCCCATCGGCTCCGTGCTCATCCATGCCGGACTGATCGCCGCCTCCTTCGCCATGCTCTATCCGCTGTTGTGGATGGTCTCGGCATCGGTCCGGCCGGAAGACGAGATCTTCGCATCGGCGACGCTCTGGCCTTCGTCGGTGGACTTTGCCTCCTATGTGCGCGGCTGGTTCGGGCTTGACGTCAGCTTCGGGCGCTTCACCTGGAACTCGCTGGTCATCGCGGGCCTGACGGTGATCGGTAATGTCGTCGCCTGTTCGCTCGCGGCTTACGCCTTTGCACGGCTGCGCTTCGCCGGCCGCAATTTCTGGTTCGCGATGATGCTCGGGACGATGATGATCCCCTACCACGTCACGCTCATCCCGCAATATGTCCTCTTTCTCGACCTCGGCTGGGTGAACACCATCCTGCCACTGGTCGTGCCGAAGTTCCTGGCGAGCGACGCCTTCTTCATCTTCCTGATGGTGCAGTTCTTCCGCGGCATTCCGCGCGAGCTCGACGAGGCGGCAATGATGGACGGCTGCGGTCCCTGGCGCATCTACTGGACGATCATGCTGCCGCTTTCGCTGCCCGTGCTGGCGACCGCCGCGATCTTCTCCTTCATCTGGACCTGGGACGATTTCTTCGGGCCGCTGATCTACCTGAACGACATGAACACCTACACGATCCAGCTGGGCCTGAGGACCTTCGTCGACTCCAGCAGCACCTCCGACTGGGGCGGCCTCTTCGCCATGTCGACGCTGTCGCTCGTGCCGGTGTTCTTCTTCTTCCTGTTCTTCCAGCGCCTGCTGATCGAAGGCATCGCCACAACCGGCATGAAACGCTGACCGACGGAGTTCAAACATCATCATGACCGAATTGCGCTTCGCCGCCGTCGGCCTCAACCACAATCACATCTACGGCCAGGTGAATTGCCTCGTCCGGGCCGGCGCCCGCCTCGTCGGCTTCCACGAGACGGACGATACGCTGGCCGCGGAATTTGCCGGCGTCTACAAAGATGTGCCGCGCCTCGCCACGCTCCAGAAAATCCTCGAGGACGAGAGCATCAGCCTCATTACGTCAGCGGCGGTCTCGGCCGAGCGGACGGAATTGGCGATCCGTGCCATGCAGCACGGCAAGGACATTCTCGTCGACAAGCCGGGAATGACGAGCCTCGACCAGCTGGCGAAAGTCCGCCGGGTCCAGGCCGAGACCGGGCGAATCTTTTCGATCCTCTATTCGGAGCATTTCGAGAGCCCGGCAACCATCAAGGCCGGCGAACTCGTCTCTGCCGGCGCGATCGGCGAGGTCGTGCACCTTGTCGGCCTCGGGCCGCACCGGCTGCGGAAGGAGACCCGCCCCGACTGGTTCTTCCGTCGCGCCGATTACGGCGGCATCCTCGTCGACATCGCCTCGCATCAATGCGAGCAATTCCTGTTCTTCACTGGCGCCAGCGATGCGACCATCCTTTCGGCAAGCGTCGACAACCGCAGCATTCCCGACAAGCCGGAGCTACAGGATACCGGCAACATCCACCTTGCGACGGCGAGCGCCACCGGCACGATCCATGTGAACTGGCTAACCCCGGACGGCATGCCGACCTGGGGCGACGGCCGGCTCTTTATCGTCGGCACGACCGGTACGATCGAGGTGCGCAAGACCGTCGATCTCGCCGGCCGCGGCGGGGGAAACCACCTCTTCCTCGCCGATCGGGGCGGCCTCGAGCACATCGACTGCGCGAGCGTCGAGCTGCCCTTCGGCCCCCAGCTCCTCGCTGACATCCGCGACAGAACCGAAACCGCCATGCCACAGGAGCGCTGCTTCAAGGCCATGGAGCTTGCGCTTCGCGCCCAGGCAATCGCCGAACAGAACCGGGAAAAGAACTGACATGAGCGTAAAGACAGTTGCCATCATCGGTTGCGGTATCGGACGGTTGCACATGATCGAGGGCTACCTGCCGCATCCGGACAAATTCCGCGTCAAGGCCATCTGCGATCTCAACGTCGAGCGGCTGAACGAATTCGGCGACGAGTTCAGCATCGAGCAGCGCACCACCTCCTTCACAGAAGTGCTTGCCGACGAGACGATCGACATCATCGATATCTGCACCCCGCCCGGCATTCACCTCGAGCAGGTGGTCGCCGCCCTTGCCGCAGGCAAGCACGTCATCTGCGAAAAGCCGCTGACCGGTTCGCTCGCCGGCGTCGATAAGATCATCGAAGCCGAGAGAAGCGCCCGCGGCGTGCTGATGCCGATCTTCCAGTATCGCTATGGCGACGGCATCGAAAAGGCGAAGCGGATCATCGAGGCCGGCATTGCCGGCAAGCCCTTTGTCGGCTCGGTCGAGACCTTCTGGCTGCGCAAGCCGGAATATTACTCGGTCCCCTGGCGCGGCAAATGGGAAACGGAGCTTGGCGGCGTGCTGGTCACCCACGCGCTGCATCTCCACGACATGCTGCTGCACCTCCTCGGCCCCGTCTCGAAAGTGTTCGGCCGCGTCGCGACGCGCGTCAACGATATCGAGGTCGAGGATTGCGCCTCGGCAAGCCTGCTCATGCAGAATGGCGCCTTCGTGTCGCTCTCCTGCACGCTCGGCTCACAGGAGCAGATCAGCCGGCTGCGGCTGCATTTCGAGAATGTCACCTTCGAGAGCAGCCACGAACCCTATACGCCAGGCAAGGACCCCTGGAAGATCATCGCTGCCAACGAGGCAGTCCAGGCTGAGATCGACGAGGTCATCGGCAATTGGCAGCCGGTCTCGCCCCGCTTCACCACCCAGATGGCCCATTTCCACGCCCACTTGAACGGCGCGGCTCCGCTCCCGGTGACGACCAAGGACGCCCGGCGGGCCCTGGAACTGGTCACGGCGATCTATCAGTCGGCGGATACGGGGCGGGAAATATCGCTGCCGATCGGGCCGGACAGTCCAAAATACGCCGATTGGCGCGCCAACACGCGATAAGCGAAGGCGAGGGAGGAATTCGAAATGGCAACCAGCGTCGTTCTTCAGAAGGTCGAGAAGCGCTATGGCGCGCTCGACGTGATCCACGGCATCGATCTTACCATCGATCCCGGCGAGTTCGCCGTCTTCGTCGGTCCGTCCGGCTGCGGCAAATCCACCTTGCTCAGGATGATCGCCGGGCTCGAGGAAATCACCGGCGGCACGCTGATGCTCGACAACGACCGGATGAACGAGGTGGCGCCCGCCCGGCGCGGCATCGCCATGGTGTTCCAGTCCTACGCGCTTTATCCGCACATGTCGGTCTACAAGAATCTTGCCTTCGGCCTCGAGACGGCGGGATACAAGAGGACCGAGATCGAGCCGAAGGTGCGCCGCGCCGCCGAAATCCTGCAGATCGAAAAGCTCCTCGACCGCAAGCCGAAGGCGCTTTCTGGCGGGCAGCGCCAGCGTGTCGCGATCGGCCGGGCGATCGTCCGCGAGCCGCGCATCTTCCTCTTCGACGAGCCGCTCTCCAACCTCGACGCGGAACTGCGCGTGCAGATGCGCGTCGAGATCTCCAGGCTCCACCGCGATCTCGGCAATACGATGATCTACGTGACCCACGACCAGGTCGAAGCCATGACCATGGCCGACAAGATCGTCGTCCTGAACTCCGGCCGCATCGAGCAGGTCGGCGCTCCGCTCGATCTCTACAACAACCCGGTCAATCGCTTCGTCGCCGGCTTCATCGGCAGCCCGAAGATGAACTTCCTCAAGGCGCGGGTCGGCGGCGTATCGGAAAACGAAACGGCAGTCGAAGTCTGCGGCGGCACGATCCGCCTGCCGCGGCACCTCAGCGGGGCAACGCCGGGACAGGAGGTCACCTTCGGCATTCGCCCCGAGCATCTCGCGGCCCGCGACAGCGGCATCGCGCTTGCTGCCGTCAATGTTGAGCTCGTGGAAAACCTCGGCGGCGAGACCATGCTCTACGGCATCACCCCCGATGGCCAGCAGCTGACCATAGCGCTCGAAGGTCAGCAGAAGGTCGAGCGCGGCGCCAATCTCTCCGTCTATTTCGATCCCGCCCGCTGCCACGTCTTCGGCACCGATGGCAGGGCGATGTAGGGTGGTAACGGCTCTGCGATCGGCGCGATAAAAATTGCCAATGTGAGGCATCCGACGAGAGCGGCCGAGGGTGCAGGACCGATTTGCGAACAAGTCGGCGGACGGTCTCGCTATGGTCGTGGCGTAGCGGGACAGCGATGAAGTGCATTGCTCTACCGGCGTGTGGAGCCGAAACACGGCGTGGTTCAAGAAACCGGCGAGCAAACGATCGCGCGTCTACAGGGCGTGCGTCTTTCAGACCCACAAAACACGGCTCTCGGAGACGAATACTGCTCCGTAAACAGCATCGACGAGACGATTAGAGGATGCTGCTTCCGGACAGGGAGGAATAGGCAACCACAGTAATGGCGAGAATAAGCGCAAGCCAAACGAGCGGGCGCGTGTAATCGTAGGTCTGGAAGCTGGCGGGAATGAAGTTTTTCACAAGAAACCTCCTAAGTGTTTGGGTACTTGAAGCGCAGCGACGCTGCGCCTTCCGGATAAGTGCGACTGCAGTTCGGGCTGAACTTGCCGAGAGACCCGCCGGAACTTGATCTATCAGGGGGATTATCGGGATCGTTGCAGGCCGGCGCTCAGACCGGAGGCCCTCGGCAATCAGGTTATTTCACCCTGCGCCTTAAAATAAATAATGTAAACAGCGGAATACACTAAGAGCTAAATATATTTCTTAATTACCCAGCCGAATGCTCGCTTCGAAAAGATTTTCTCTCCGAGAGATATTTTATCTTCGTATATATTCACGGCGGCTATCCAATATTTTTTTAAGACGACCGCGGATTTAAATCGACAAGAATCTCACCACAGCCACAATCATGATATACAAATAGAGCGTCGTTCTAAGGCCAGCTTGGCTTTTTGCTTCGTCAGAAGCTGCAGACCCGCCAAACTCACCGATCCTCGATCCTGAATATCTGCAAGGGCAAAGGAGCCGAAGGTTCCGTCGTGCGAAGGAGCCAGGTCGGCTGCTCCCTGGACTGGAGCCAACCCAGCCGATTTTGGCTGAACCTCGCGAACTGCGTTCGCGACAGAAAGGAGGCAACATGTTTGCCCGAACCAACCACCGAAGAGTGCATTTCACAGGACCCTTCTGGATTCCAGATCTCGGCGAGATGGTGCCTCCCGGCGACTACGACGTCGATGAGGACGAGGAGTTGATCGAAGGTATATCCAGGCTGGCTTATCGCCGGGTAGCGACCTTTATTAGGCTGCCGGCCACGGCCGAGAACAAATTTCGAATGCGTCTGTTGGCAATCGCTCCCGAGGAGCTTGATCGCCTCATCGCGGTCGATCGTCACAGAGCCGCAATCTCACCGTCACCCAAATCGTAAGGCGACAATCAATGCGCAACCATCGATTCCCAATCGGTCTGTCAGTTCGGCTTAAGGGTCGAGAATATATTTCGCCTCGCGCGGCGGAGACCTATCGTATCACCGCCAAACTCCCGTTGAGGGACGACTCGCCTCAATATCGCATCCGCAATGATGAACTCGGGCAAGAACGCGTGAGCACTGAAGACAATCTGGAGCCAATCGAATGGGGCGTGACGCCCCTTCACTAAAGGAACCCTTGCCGCACAGGCGAGCCGCCCGTAGGAGGCCATAAGATGAATAGCCAGCACGAAGAGCACGCGCTCGCCATCAGCGTCTGGGAATCGGAAGGTGGGGCCCCCAATAGATCTGGACGGCGTTATCAATATGGTCGCCGTTTCGAGGGAAACCGGACTTATACGATCTATCACGTCTTCACGGGAGAAGCCGCAAAGATAGGCCTGTGGAGGATGGTGGGACTGAGCCCCAGAAATGCAGCGCGAGCGCTGCGCATTCTCAATAACCCACAATTGGCTTCAGATTAGCGATGCGCGGGTATTCGAACGATATCGTTGCAGCTCTGAGCGAGGCCGAAGTGAACGCTCTGCGGACCGTATCCGAAACCGCTTGTACCGAGTTCGGAATTCGCCGAACGGGGCCACGGGTTCAGGGGCTTGCAAATTTTCTGATGGCCGAGTTCCGGCTCTGTCCATTGGACGAAGACACGCTGCTCGCGGCCGCGCCGGCGTTCTGCCTCAGCCAGGAGCAGGCAACCGGGGCAAGGATAGGTGAGCTCATCTGAGAGAGACAGCTCCAGATCGGCCCTCTTCTGCGAAAACGACAACGGCAGAAATGAGAGAACTCAATGAAATCGGATATTGGAAATTTCGGATGCGGTTTCAGGCCGGTTGAGTTCCTGATCCGCTTCTATCTCGTGATGGCCCTGGGGATCGTCGTCTATTTCACGTTTTATGGCCTCTTTTGGTAACACGGCGATGCGGCGGCCGTTGGTCGCCGAGTTTGTCTCCCTTCCCGTGCGGCACCCAGCCACCTTCGAAAGACGGCGCTAATTTAAGATAGGCGATCTCACTGCGCTGCGTTAGAATCGCACCGGACCGCCGATCTGCCAGTCCGGAGATGGCGCATCCCTAGTGGCAACTCTATGAAACAGAAACTAGCTGCAGTCCTGGCGGCCGATATGGCAGGCTATAGCCGGCTGATGGAGACCGACGAAGCAGGAACGATCGCCCGCCTCAGAACGCACCGTATTGAATTGATCGATCCCGCCATCGCAAAGAACGAGGGCCGGATCATCAAGACGACGGGCGACGGCATGCTGGTTGAATTCCAGAGTGTGACCGACGCAGTGAAATGCGCCGTGGAAATTCAGCAGCGCATGAAGCGGCGCAATTCGGACGTGCCTCCGGATCGGCGGATCGAATTCAGGATCGGCATCAATCTCGGCGACATCATTTTCGACGACGACGATATTTTCGGCGACGGCGTGAATATCGCCGCCCGCATCGAGCAACTGGCCGATGTGGGCGGCATCTGCGTCACGGCTGCGGTGGCGACGCAGATTGCCGACCGACTTGAAGTTCCCATCGAGGATTTGGGCGAGAAGACACTGAAGAATATCAGCCGTCCTGTGCATCTTTATCGTATCGGGATCGAGGGCTCCGCCCTGTCTGCTCCGTCGGAAGAGAAGGACGCGAAGCGAGCCGTCTCCAAGCCGTCGATCGTCGTGCTGCCGTTCGACAACATGAGCGGCGATCCCGAGCAGGAGTTTTTCGCGGATGGCTTGACCGAGGACATCATCACCGAGCTGTCCCGCCGCCATGAACTCTTCGTCATCTCGCGCAATTCCAGCTTCGTCTACAAGAACCAGGCCGTGAACGTGCGCGAAGTGGCCGAGAAGCTTGGGACCCAATATCTAGTGGAAGGCAGCGTCCGGAAGATCGGCGACCGGGTGCGGGTGACGGTCCAGCTCATCGACGCGATCAACGATGCCCATGTCTGGGCCGACAAATACGACCGAAGACTGGACGACATTTTCGCCATCCAGGATGAGGTGACGGCGGCGATAGCGGCCACGCTCCCAGGGCGTCTCGAGGCGGCCCAGCGAGACCAGCTCGCCCGCACGAAGCCGGGGAACATGGCCGCCTACGAATGTGCGCTCACAGCCAAGGTGCTGCACCACCGGAGCACCGTGGCAGACAATGCGCAGGCCCAGGCGTTGATAGACAGGGCACTCGCACTCGATCCCGGCTATGCGCATGCGCATGCCTGGCGGGCCTGCATCCTCGGGCAGGCGTGGGTGCACGGCTGGTGCGAGGACAAGGATGCGGTCTGGGCCGAAATCGTTGCCGAGCTGGAACGGGCGCTGGCGCTCGACGATAACGACGCCGACGTGCATCGCATTCTCGCCGCCGTGAACGTCAACAACAACGAGCTGACGACGGCACGTTATCACCAGGAGCGCGCCCTTTCGCTCAACCCCAATTACGACCTGGTGGTCGTCCAGCAGGGCGAGCTGTTGACTTGGCTCGGCCGACCGGAAGAAGGGGCCGAGTGGATTCGCAAGGCCATGCGGCTCAACCCTCATCATCCGGAACGTTTCTGGAGCCACCTCGGAAAGTCACATTTCGCCGCACGGCAATACGGAGAAGCCATCGAGGCATTCATGCACCTTTCGGTGATGGACCACGTCCAGCACGCTTTCGTCGCCGCCTGCTACGGCTGGCTCGGCGACGACGTTGCCGCGTCTGCGCATTTGACGAAGGTCAGAACGCTCGCCCCCGACTTCGGCCTCGAATCCTTCCTCGCCACCTTGCACTACGCCCAGGAATCCGACACGCAGCACATCCGCGACGGGCTCGTCAAAGCCGGTGCGGACGCCGGCTTGTCAGCGACGGGCGACATCGCGGCGCAATAGAGCCTTCTCAGACGAAGTCGAAGACCCGGCATCACGCCGCTGTCACGTATTCGTTTCAGGCGGCGGGGCGATGTAGGGCGGCACCGCCATTCAAGGGCCGGATGAGGACGCCATCAAAGGATCTTCGCGGACGACCTCGATGAGGAAATCGAGGGCGACCCTGACGCGCAGCGGCAAGTTCCGTCGCGATGGATAGACGACATTGATCGGCAGGCGGGTCGGCGGAAAATCCGGCATCACGTTCACCAGCCTGCCTGCCTCGATGTCGGGGCATGCTAGGATATGGGAAAGCACCGCAAGGCCGCTGCCCGCCAGCGTCGCGCGATGGACGGCCAGCGCATTGTTGGCGATCAGCCGAGGCGCAATCCGTACGGCAACCTCCTCCGCCCCGCTGGAAAACCACCAAGTACGACCGTCGCCGGCCCGGCTGTAGCAGATGCATTCATGGGCACTGAGATCGTCGGGCTCTTCCGGTGCAGTTCGTCCCTTTAGGTAGGAAGGCGCTGCGACGAGAAAGGCAGTCGTCCAACCGATCCGGCGGCACATCAGGCTGCTGTCTGCAACCGGTCCAAGGCGCACCTCGAGATCAATTCCTTCCCCAACCAGATCCGACGGTTCTTCACGGAAGATCAATTCGACGGAAAGCCCCGGATGGCCGGCAAGCAGCCCCGCGAGGCGATCGCTCACATGGAGCCCGAGCGGCGCGGGAAGAGTGAGCCGTACTTTCCCTGATGCCATTGCTCCTTCGGTACAGCTGGTCTCTCCGAGCGCGTCGACTGCTTCGACGACCCTGAGCGCCATCGGGATGATTTGCTCGCCTTCGACCGTCAACGCGACTGCGCTGGTCGTGCGATGCAGAAGGCGTGTGTTCAGATGCGCTTCCAGCGCCGACACCTGCCGGGACACGGCCGGCTGCGTCAGATTGAGGTCGACCGCCGCCGCGGAAAACGAGCCGGTCTCCGCTACCCGCAGGAAGGTTCGCAGCGCGGATACGATGTCCATCCTCAACCCCCATGCTGTTTCCGAATAAGGCTTATGTCGCGAGCCTAGGCAGGAACGGCTTTACTGTCCAGATAATAAGGATATCTGTTATCCATAAGGACACCAAATATCCTTAATTAAGGAGAGAAAATGACCCAGCGCCTGAACTACGCCCAGCAATCGCCGGAGCTATTCAAGAAGCTCTCTGAACTCAGTATGGTCCTGAAAGACAGTGTCATCGACCAAACGATCCAGGATCTCGTTCATATTCGGGCATCGCAGATAAACGGCTGCGGATTTTGCCTCGACATGCATGTGAAGGAAGCTAAAATCCACGGCGAAAGCGAGTTGCGTCTTTACCACGTTGCAATCTGGCGGGAGTCGAATCTCTTCGTCCCGCGTGAACGCGCTGCACTTGCCTGGACCGAAGCCGTAACGAGGCTCCCCGATGGCGGCATCCCCGACGAACTCTACGAGCGAGTGCGTGGTCAGCTTTCAGAGAAGGAAATCTCGGACCTGACTTTCTCGGTCATGGTCATCAATGCCTGGAACCGCGCCAGCATCGCCTTCAGGACCATGCCCGGTTCCGCTGACAAGCTCTACGGCCTCGACAAGGCCGGACTGAACTAACTAGCATGCCGGCCGCGGGGCCAAAGTCACGGTCGTCTATGAGCACGAACTGCCGAACGTTCCGGGCAAGAGCATGAAGGTCGTTCTGGTCGAGTATGGTCCGGGTGGATCCTCCGAGGCCCCTACCCATCCGGATTCCGCCTTCATCTATGCAAGGGTTCTGGAAGGCGCCATCCGCAGCCAGGTCAATGACGGTGACGGTCTATAAGGCCGGAGAAAGCTGGTCCGAGGTGCCGGGCGACCGCCACAGCGTCAGCGGAAACGACAGCACCACAAATCCTGCTAGACTGCTGGCCGTGTTTGTGGTCGACACCGGGTGAGACGGAACTGGTCCTTCCCATGAAGTAGTGGACGCAGGCCGGGTGACATTCGCGTGCCCGGCCCTGCCCCCCGGGACGGGACGAGTAGCCAACGGAACGAGAAACCATTGCCAGCGAGCCCTGCCATGATCGCCGATCAACTTTCGCTGCCCTTCCTCCTGATCAACCTTCTTGGGATTGCCGGCATCATCGTTTGGCATCTGCAGGGGCGCGGCCGCCCGACCGCCCGGTTGATCGTCCAGATCCTGTTCTTTGCCGCCATGACCGCCATACTCGGCTTCAGCGGAATCCTGCCGCACCGGGTGGACGAGACACATCTGAGCGGGTTGGCAGCATTTCTCGCAATGTCTGCAAGGGTCCTCTGGTGGACGCATCTCGCTTGGGCGACCATCGGATTTGTGCGCATCTACATCGTTCTGGACCGACGCCCGAGGGAAGCGCGTCTGTTTCAGGATCTGATCATTGGCGTCGTCTATCTGGGTGTGGCGCTGTCGATCATGGGCTTCGTCTTCGGTGCGCCCATCGGCACGCTGACCGCAACCTCCGGCGTGGTCGCCATTATTTTGGGCCTTGCGCTGCAGAACACGCTTGGCGACCTGTTCTCGGGCGTAGCGCTCACGCTTGGGCGGCCCTTCGCCATCGGCGACTGGATCCAGCTCGACGACGGCACCGAAGGACGTGTCGTCGAAAACAACTGGCGCTCCACGCATCTGCTCACGCTCGCTAACAACGTCGTGGTCCTGCCGAACAGCGTACTGGCAAAGGTTGGGCTGACCAACCTCAGTCGTCCCGACGAGACACATCAGGTCTTCGTGATCGTTCGTATCGCGGCAACGCATATGCCGCACTTTGTCGAGGAGGTCCTGCGAACCGCGCTAGAAGGCTGCGAGCGGATCGTCCAGGATCCACCGCCAAGCGTCGGTCTCAAGGCGATCGATGCGGTGGCGATCGAGGCGGAGCTCCTGTTTCGCGTGGTCGGCCCGGCCAACCGGACGCCGGCGAGAAATGAAGTGATCGATCGGGTGGATCGTCACTGCAAGGAGAGCGGTCTCTCGTTTGCAATGCCGCCCCAGAGTTATCTCTACGCGCTTACTGGCCCCGGCAAACAGCCGCAGGCGGCCATGCATTCACGCTCATCCGGCACGCTCTAACACCCATTCGAAGCTGCTTTTCCAAAGCTCCGCCGGAATCTCCTTCGCCAAAGTTTCGGCAAGATCGGAAAGCCGGACGCTGCGGAGCTTTTCGCGCCATGCTTCGTCGGCCTCCCACATCACACGCGCCACCGCGCAAGGCGCGCTTTCGCAATAGTCTTGCGGGCGGCACGGGTTGTTTGCCCGGATATTGTTGCAGACGAAGGTGCGTGCGTTGCCCTCCACCGCCTCGACGATATCGAGGAATGTCAGCTCGGCCGGTGTCCTGGCCAGGCGATAGCCACCCGAGGGACCCAGCGTCGTATGGACAAGCCCCGCCTGCGACAGGCTCTGCAGAGCCTTGGACAGATATTCCTTCGGCACACCATGAAACTCGGCAAGCGCCTTGGTCGACAGATAGCGGCCCTCGGGCAGGCCGGCGAGGATAGCGCAGCAGTGCAGTGCCCATTCCACTTGGCTTTTCAGTATCATAGATGCATTACCGGATCATGCGGAACAGCTATTACGGATATCAAATATCCCTATTTGTCGATTGTGTAAACACGCGTTATGAATGTCACAGGTTGCATTCGATCCACGCATGCTGAGCGGCAAATCCGCTCCAGGCAAAGCGGAGACGTTGATGAAGCGACACCCGGAAAATGACGGGGCATTGAAGTCCAAAAGTTCAAGGCTCTACCCGCCGCCGCCCTTTCCGCCCAGAACGTCCTTTCGTGCGACGGTTCGGCGTCGATGGGGTGACCGAGGAGCGCTTGCTTGGACGAGGTCTGCGGACTTATCTTGAACGTTTCACGAGCCTGCCCCAGCGCGCAGCCGAGGTGGAAGGCTCGGCGAGACAGAGGGAGGTTCATCATGAGAATTGCATCTCTAGTTGCAGTCGGCTGGATCGGATTCTGCGGGATCGCCTCCTTTGCTTCGGCAGAGGATGCGCACACGCTGGTCACTCCCGACGACGTCAAGTGGACTCCGGCCCCCAAAATGCTTCCTGCCGGAGCAGAAACAGCGGTCTTGTTCGGCGACCCCACCAAGGAAGGTTTGTTTGCGCTTCGGCTCAAAGTGCCTTCGGGCTATGCGGTCGCACCGCACACGCATCCTGCGGATGAAGTGGTCACCGTCATATCGGGGACCATCAAACTTGGAATGGGCGAAGCGGCCGATCGGAGCGCTGCCAAGGCACTGCCTGCAGGCAGTTTCTTCGCATTGCCGCCCGGCATGGCGCATTTCGCTTACTTCGACGAAGAGACTGTCGTCCAAATTACCACCAATGGCCCGTGGGGCATCAAATATGTCAATCCGGCGGACGACCCTCAAAAGTCGCAATAACCGGTGGCGGCACGGTAGGCCAACTGCCCCGCCACCGCGCGCGGCGCGGCATGACAGCGCCGTGCGTCATTTCCCGCGGCCAAAGGAACTGACGGCAAGAACGATCTGTCACCGTTGCGAGGCTGCTGAGGGAGCAGCCAGCGGAGAAAAAATCGCCGTGCATGTCACATTGGCCGGATCCTGTCTCGTCATGGTGTCGTAACCAACAAAGGAAAGCCACCATGACCGCCAAACTTGATCCTTTCGCCGCTGCCCCTTCCCTCATGAAGAACTGGATGAGCACATCGATGGCCGTCGCTTCGAGCCTCGAGCCTACGCTTATCGAACTGGTCAAGATCCGCGCCTCGCAGATCAATGCTTGCGCCAACTGCATCAACATGCACACGGCCGAAGCCCGTGCGAAGGGCGAGACCGAGCAGCGGATCTATCTGCTGTCGGCCTGGCGCGAGGCGCCGTGCTATACGGATCGCGAACGCGCCGCGCTCGAGTGGACAGAGGCCCTGACGCGGCTGTCGGAAGGACATACGCACGAAACAGCCTATCAGGGGCTGAAGGCTCATTTCACGGAGGAGGAGCAGGTGAAGCTCACGCTGATGATCAATGTCATCAACGGCTGGAACCGCATCGCGGTCGGCTTCGGTCTGTGGGTCGATCCGGCAGCGGCAGCGGCCGCCGCCAAGGCGGTCGCCTGATGGCGGGCGCCGGGCACGAAGATGCCGCACTGAGCTTCGATCCGTTGCGTCCGAGGCTCCTGCGCGTCGCCTATCGTATGCTCGGCTCCGTCGCCGACGCCGAGGACATTGTGCAGGAGGCCTTCATCCGCTGGATGGGGGCCGACCGCGTTGCCGTGCAAGAGCCGGAGGCCTTCCTGCGTCGTACGGTGACTCGGCTCTGCCTCGATCAGCTGAAATTGGCACGGCGCCAGCGCGAGACTTATGTGGGGCCCTGGCTACCCGATCCCGTCGTCGAGGAAGAAGAAGACCAAGACGTCACCCTGCCGCTGATGCTGGCACTGGAGCGCCTCTCGCCGCTCGAGCGCGCGGCCTTCCTGCTGCATGACGTGTTCGGACTGGCATTCGAAGAGGTGGCGGCGACCATCCAGCGCAACCCGGCTGCCTGCCGGCAGCTCGCAACCCGCGCGCGCACCCATGTCCGCGAGGCGCGACCACGTTTCCGGGTCGAGAAGGAGCGTGGCATCGAGCTCGCCAAGGCATTCTTCACCGCATCGCGCAACGGCGATATGAAGGCGCTCGGTGCCATGCTGGCGGCCGATGTCAGCATCCATTCCGACGGCGGCGGCAAGCGCGCGGCGGCCATTCAGCCGATCATCGGATTCGATGCGGTAATGAAGGTGCACGAATATCTGGCGGCGCTGTTTCAGAAGAACGGCTCGAAACTGGTTCGTGCCGGCTTTGTCAACGGACTGCCCGGTTTCGTCACGCTGGAAGCCGATGGTGAACTCCAGACGACGGCACTCGAAATCGAGGATGGAAAAGTCGCTGCGATCTATGTAGTGCGCAACCCCGACAAGCTCAGGCACCTGCACTAGATCATTTCATGGTTTGAATGAATGAAGTGATCTAACCCTTTGGACCTACGCAATTCCCGACGGAGAACCGTTACACACTTTTCCTGGAATTGTTTTAGGCTGTGGGGCGAGTTCAGAAGAACTGCGGGGAAACATGGGGGCGACCCGGCCGACGCATATCATCGGCCGGTCACTCAAATCAAATTTCGGCGGGCAGGAAATCCGAAACCGGCACCTGAAGGGCTATGGCGATTCGCTTCAGTTTTGCCGGACTGTTATCCATGCCGCTTTCAATTTCGCTAATTTCAGCATTGGCGAGACCACAGGTGACGGCGAGATCCTCGATGCTGTAGCCAACGGCTTCACGAGCGGCCCGGACGCGAGCGGCGATATCGCCGCCGAGTATGGCAGAGGCGCTATGGCCAATGCTGGAGGGTGAAATGGACATAAATGTCTCCTTCTCTTGGCATCAAATTCTAGCGAATTCGCGGTTGAGTGCGGGTGACACGCGCCTTGGGACAAGCGGTAACGTTTTATGTCAATGTTGTAACATGAACAAGCCGAAATGACCGGTGCTGCTACGATTGCGCTCCCAAGGCGATCACAGTAGCGATGCCGCGCACCCCCAATAGGCAGCAAAACCTGTTTCCATGGGGGCCGGTTGCCCGTAAACTGGCTGCATGGTTGTTACTGATTTGGCTGCATTTCAGCACCTACGGATATTCAGTCGTATTTTTGCCTTGAACGGGCTGCCGCCCGCCCCTGAATGCGGGCATTTGATCGGCAGTCTCCGACCGTCCCGACTTTTACAGGATGTGCAATTGCCGACGCTCCTGGAGCGGGGCATTGACCTCGTTGATTCGGTATCGCTGCGAGCCTGCGTCCACTGCAGGACCGACCGAGATCGCAAAAACCCTGAACCGTCTGTTGGTGCGTCGTGCTTGCCGATCAGTCCGGCGTACCGACCGTCGGGTTAGGCCCGACAGGCTGTGCCCCTCGAAGGGAGGAACTGACGATGAAGAAACCGCCCGGCAAGAAGACCGCGCCCCGATCGCCGGCCGCACCGCCAGACGGCAGCAGCATCTGGCAGCAGTTCGACATGATGCGGCGTGCCTTCGTCGCCTCTCCGCTTCTGAAGCCGATCCTGTGGCTGACGGCCGGCAGCTTCACCGTCATCGTCGTCACCGCGATCGGGCAGATCATCCTCAACCGCTGGTACAGGCCCTTCTTCGACGCGATCGAACGGCGCGACCTCAATGCCTTTTTCTATCAACTCATGCTGTTCCTCGTCATTGCCGGCGTTCTCCTGGTGTTCAACGTCACCCAACAGTGGCTCAACCAGATGGTGCGCCTGAAGCTGCGTGAAGGATTGACATTGGACCTGATCGGCCAATGGATGCGGCCGCGGCGCGCCTTTCGGCTCGCAAATGCGGGCACAATCGGCGTCAATCCCGATCAGCGAATGCAGGAGGACGCCGGCCACCTCGCCGATCTCACTACCAGCCTCGGCTTCGGCCTTCTGCAATCGTCGATCTTGCTCATCTCCTTCGTCGGCGTCCTGTGGTCGCTCTCAGCCGGCTTCGCCTTCCAGATCGGCGACAGGTCCCTGGAGATTCCCGGCTACATGGTCTGGGCGGCGATCCTCTACGCCGGCTCGGCCTCCTGGCTGAGCTGGCTGGTCGGACGCCCCCTGATCCACTTGAACGGCGAGCGCTATGCGCGGGAGGCCGATCTGCGCTTCTCGATGATGCACGCCAACGAGCATATCGACGGCATTTCGCTTGCGGGCGGTGAGGCGGGAGAGCGCCGGAGGCTGGAGCTCGATCTCGCCGCGGTGCTCAGCGCCATGCGCAACATATTCCGCGCCGAAATCAACCTTGGCTGGGTCCAGGACGGCTATGGCTGGGTCACGGTCGTGGCGCCCATCCTCGTCGCCGCGCCCGTCTATTTCGCCGGGAACATCAGCTTCGGCGGTCTGATGATGGCGGTCGGCGCCTTCAACCAGGTCCACACGTCGCTCAAATGGTTCGTCGCCAATGTCAGTGCCATCACCGACTGGCGGGCAACACTGCTGCGCGTCGCCGCCTTCCGCCGCGCGCTGATCGTGGCGGACACCCTGCACGACAAGGAAAAGCGGATAGAATTCGTCGAAAACGACAGAGGCAGCCTGACATTCGACAATCTCGAGGTGGTCTCGCCGTCGGGACGAACGAGGCTCGCCGAGCCCCATATCGAGATCGCCGCCGGGCAGCGCGTCATCATCAGCGGCGATCCACGCGCGGGCAAGACATTGCTCTTCCGGGCCCTTGCCGGTCTCTGGCCTTGGGGCAGCGGACGCGTCGGTCTGCCCGCCGACGATGACGTCGCCTTCATACCGCGCGACCCCTATTTCCCGCGCGGCCGGCTGCGCAATGCGCTGGCCTACCCTCGCCCCGAAGGCTTTGCCGACTCGGAGATTGTCGCCGCCCTCTCGAAAGTCGGTCTCGACCATCTTGCGACATCGCTCGACCGCGAGGCCAGGTGGGAGCGCGAACTCAGCGACGACGATCAGCGCCTCTTGGCTTTCGCTCGGCTGCTCCTGCAACGGCCGCGCTGGGTGATCATCGATGAAGCGCTCGAGACCATGGACAGCGATGCACTGAAGCTGGCGCTGTCGATCTTCGAGACCGACCTCAAGGAAACGGCAGTCGTCAAGATCGGCCGCACGCCACGCAATGGCGCGCTGTTCTCACGCGTCATCCATCTCGTCAAGGATGCCGAAGGCCCGGCGTTGAAACCGGTCCGCCTCGACGCAGGCGTGCCAGAGCTGGAAATGGCGGGGTCGAGCGCGCCTTGATTGCTCGCGGCTACACGCCGCGCCTGTTGCCCCAGATCAGCACGTGCAGTTGCGGCAGCACGTGCGCCACGAACCACTTGTCCGCGATGACCTTCTCGACCAGCCAGCGCATCCGCTCCGTCACGCCCTCGATGTCGATCGGCGCATCATCGTCATCCGGCGGTGGCGGTGTGTGATTGCCCGGCTGCAGATAAATCGGCAATTGCGGATGGCGGGCCGCCGCCGCCCGTGCATAGGCGTAATCGGCCTCGTCGAAGACGACGATCTTAATCACGGTCTGCGGCTTGCCCCCAACCATCCGAAGACAGGCGTCGAATGCCTCCCAATCCGTCTCCATGCCGCTCGAGGGCGGTTTCGGGCTCAACACCAGCATGTCGAGTTCGGCGAACCAGTCGCGGGCGACCGAGCCTTGTGTCTCCAGGGCGAAACGGTAGCCTTCCCGATGACCGCGGGCGATCAGCTCCCCGAACGGCTGGATCGCCGGATTGCCGCCGGAAAGCGACACCGTCAAAGGCATGCCTCCGGAAAGCCGGGTGACTTCGCTCCAGACTTCTTCTGTCGTCATCGACCGCCACTCATCGCGATACGCGCTGTCGACGGCGTAGAGGCTGTCGCACCAGGAACAGCGGTAATCACAGCCGCCGGTGCGGACGAATACCGTCGGCAGGCCGATCAGCGCGCCCTCGCCCTGGATCGTCGGGCCGAAGATCTCGCTGACGCGGATCTCGGCGGGTCGCTTGCCGGTCATGGCCGATATTCCGCCCAGGTCTTCGCCGTCTCGCTGACCCGCACCGCCGTCGTCTCCGGCAGCCGCGCCTTGCACCATTCATAGAAATGCTGCGCCAGGCATTCCGCCGTCACCCGGTCATGACCGAGCACGTCGTTCAGGTGGCGGTGATCGAAGGCCTCGTCGATATAGTGCTTCAGCGGGGCAAGCTCGTGATAGTCGCGCACGAAGCCGTGCTCGTTGAGCGTTGCGGCCGAAAGCTCCACTTCGACGACATAGTTGTGCCCGTGCAGCCTTGCGCACTGATGCTCGGGCGGCAGGCTCTTCAACTGGTGCGAGGCGGAGAAGTGGAATTCCTTGGTGATGCGGAACATCAGCTCACCTCCTCGGCGGCGAAGGCGCGCGTGGCCGCGACCCAGAAATCCGAATCCTCATATTCTGTCGGGTCGGCGACGCCGGCGAGGTGAAAAGCTTCCCGCCGCTCAACGCAGGTGCCGCAGCGGCCGCAATGGCGCGTGCCGCCTTTATAGCAGGACCAGGTCTCGGCAAAGGGCGTGCCGTGTTTCGCGCCGTCAGCGACAATGTCGGCCTTCGATACGTTGACATAGGGCGTGTGGAGGGTGACGTCGGCATATCCTTCCAGCGCATGATTCTGCATTGTCTGGAAGGCATTGATGAAGCCCGGCCGACAGTCGGGATAGATGAAGTGGTCGCCGCCATGCACGGCGGCGGCGACCGCATCGGCCTTGCGGGCCGCCGCGACGCCGAAGGCGATCGCCAGCATGATCGCGTTGCGGTTCGGCACGACCGTCGCCTTCATCGTCTCTTCCGCATAATGGCCGTCCGGCACATCGACGTCGTCGGTCAGTGCCGAACCGGTCAGATGGCGGCCGATCTCGCGAATGTCGATGATCTGGTGCGGCACGCCGAGGCGCTCGGCACAGGCGGCGGCGAAGTCGAGTTCCTTGCGGTGCCGCTGGCCGTAGTCGAACGACAGCAGGCCGAGAAGCTCATGTTCCGCCGCGATCCTGTGCGCAAGCGAAACGGAATCCAATCCGCCGGAGCAGATTACGATGGTTTTCATGACAGGTGTCCTTGTTTTGACCGGGTAGGCTGCGACCGGAGTGTTACCTGGCTGCCTTTTAGAGCCTTTCATGCTCAAATGAAAGGTCTTCTTCTTCTTGTCTGTTTGGGAAGACACAAAGGTTCTCACCGCTCCCCTGAATTGGACGATCACCAATGAGTGCAGTGATATTGGGCGACACCCAAGACCTTCCCCAGGCCGCTTCGTTCTTCTGCTACACAGGCGACAATCAGCGATTGCTTGGCTATAGTTGCCCTCGATCGATGGACACAGGCGCTGCCGCGCCACGTCCGCGAGGCACGTTAAGGTCGTTGTCGCACATCGAGTTTCTGCGTCGTTCGGATGTATGGGAGGTATATGGCGGGTTTAGGTCTCAGGCCCAGCAATGGCGTGGTGCTTGCCGCGATCCTGGTGCTGGCGGCCCTGTTCCGTTTGCATGACGTGCAGCAGCCACTGGTCGATGCCTTCAGTTGGCGCGAGGCCAGCACGGCGATGATGGCCGACAACTTCTTCCAGCGGAGCTGGAACATCTTCTTTCCGGAGGTGAGCTGGACCGGGCCGGGGCCTGCCTATCAGGGTCGCGAGCTTCAGGTGATATCTTATATCACCGCCCTGCTCTATGCCGTCTTCGGTTGGGACGAGGTGCTGGGGCGGCTCGTCGCCATCGCCTTCGGCGTCTGGGGCGTCTACGCACTGCACCGGCTGATCGAGCGCATCTGGGGCACGGCCCACTCCCATGCCGGCGCCTTCCTGCTGGCGATCATGCCCGGCTCGGTGATGATCGACCGCTCGTTCCTACCAGACCCGGCGATGCTGTCGCTGGTGATAACAGGCGCATGGCTCTATGTGGCCTATCTGCAGAACGACCGCTTACCGCTCCTCGTTGCCGCCGGGCTGATCACCACCATCGGCGTGCTCGCCAAGCTGCCGGGGATCGCGGTCGTCGTGCCGATGACCTATGCGACCTTTCTCATCCTGCACCGGAGAGGCAAGCTCAGCCTTCGCCGCATCCTGCAGATCCTGCCCGTCGCACTTATCGCCGGCGCGCTCATTCTCGGCTACTATCGCTGGGCCCACTATGTCGGCACCAACTATCCGCCCTATCACATCGCCGGCAGCGGCTACCTCTGGAGCGATGGGCTCGCCAAGTTCTTCAGCGAGGCCTTCTACATTCCAGCAACTTGGAAGATCGCCAGCAACTGGCTCTTCACCCTGCCCGTAGTGATGCTTGCGGGGATCGCGCTCTTGACCGCACCACCGACGGCGAATGACCCGACGCCCGTCCGCGCGCCCTGGTTCTTCCATGTCTGGCTCGCCGGCGCGGCGCTCGTCTATTTCTTCGCCGCGCGCGAGATCAAGACCAATCCCTGGAACTTCCATATCTTCAACGTGCCGATGGCCGCACTTGCCGGGCGCGGGCTGATCCTGTTGATCGGCATAGGGGGCGAGCAGGCGGGGGGTATCCGGTCGCGCGCGCTGCGCTTGGCGGCGATCGCAGCCGTCGTCATCATCGGCGGCAGCATCCCAGGGCTCACGCTGATGAAGACGCCCTATGCCGATTCCGGCTACAAGCTCGGCACACGCCTCAGCGAACTCAGCCAACCCGGCGATCTCGTCATCACCGCCACGCCCACGATCGGCGATCCGGTGGCGATCTATTACAGTCGCCGCCGCGGCTGGGTTTTCCCGCCGGGCGGCGGCAACAACGACTGGTCGATGCTGATCAAGGACGAGGACGCGATCCGGGCGCTGGAGGCGCTGCGCGCCCAGAAGGCGACCTGGTTCGGCATCACCAAAAATGCGCGCGACATGCGGCGGCGCAAGCTCATCGAATACAACACGGGGCTGATTGCCCATCTCGACGGGACTGCCGAGCGCGTCGTCGATGACGACACGATGCTGATCTACCGCCTGGCTCCTCGCGTCGATGCCGCGTCGAATTGAAGGAAGGCTCCGGTTTCGACCGAATTGCAGCCGCGAGCTTGCGACGTTCGACCCGCGGCTTAACTTGGCCCCTCACCCAAGATGCAATTCCAGGAGAAGTGGAGATGGTTTCCCCGGAACCACGTCGCTCTAAGCGGTCGGGGCATTTCATGTATGAATGGCCGGCGGCGCAAGAAAATTCCTCTTACCCGGCCGGCGGTGCGGTTGCGACGAGCCTCACTCAGCCGTCGCTGAGCACGAGCCCCTTGGTCAGTTCCAGTGCCTGCCTTTCGAAGAGGCTCCGGTAGATGCCGCCCTTGAGGCGGATGAGCGTGTCGTGATCGCCCTCCTCCGCGATGCGGCCCCGATCGAAGACCAGCAGGCGGTCGAGTGCCCGCACGGTCGACAGCCGATGCGCGATCACCAGCGTCGTGCGGCCGGTCATCAGCCGTTCCATAGCCCTCTGGATCAGTACCTCGGATTCCGAATCGAGGCTCGACGTCGCCTCGTCGAGGATCAGGATCGGCGCATCCGCCAGGAAAGCCCGGGCGATGGCGACGCGCTGACGCTCGCCGCCGGAAAGCTTGACGCCGCGTTCGCCCACCAGTGTCGCATAGCTCTTCGGTAGGGCCGTAATGAAATCGTGCGCGCTCGCAAGACGTGCGGCCTCCTCGACCTCGTGCTGCGTCGCGCCGGGGCGCCCATAGGCGATGTTCTCGGCGAGCGAGCGGTGAAACAGCACCGGCTCCTGCTGGACGATGGCGATCTGCTGGCGCAGCGAGGCCTGCGTGACGCCGGCAATATCCTGCGCGTCGATGCGGATCTCGCCCGACTTCACGTCGTGGAGCCGCTGGATCAGCTTGACGAACGTCGTCTTGCCGGAGCCGGAATGGCCGACAAGGCCGACCCGCTCGCCGGGGCGGATCATGACCGAAAACCCGTCATAGAGGGGCGACCGATGGGCTCCGTAGTGGAAGGTCACATTGCGGAACTCGATCTTGCCGTCGGTGATCTGGATCGGCCGGGCAGCGGCGCGGTCTTCGATCCCAAGCGGCTGGGCGTGGATGGCAACAAGCTCCTCCATGTCGTTCACCGAACGCTGCAGGTTGCGGATGTGCATGCCCACCTCGCGCAGATAGCCCTGTAGGATGAAGAAGGCGGTGAGCACGAAGGTGATGTCGCCGGCGCTGACCTTGCCCTCGGCCCAGAGCATCAGCGCAAGACCGAAGATCGCGGCGCGCAGGACGAGGAGCATCGCGCCTTGCGCCGTACCATTGAGTGTCGCGCGCGACCAGGTGCGGTCGGTCCGGTTTTCCCACTTGCGCAGCACCCGGGCGAGTCGGGCGTCCTCGCGTTTCTCCGCCCCGAAGCCCTTGACGACAACGTTGCAGCTCACCGCGTCGGCGAGCGCGCCGCCAAGACGCGTGTCCCAACTATTGGCAAGGCTTGCCATCGGCGCGACATAGCCGAGCGAGAGCGACAGCGTAACCGCGATGAAGAGGACGGAGCCAAGGCCGACGATCGCGCCCATGATTGGCCAGTGCCAGGTCATCAACGCCGTCGAGCCGATGAGCATGACGATCGAGGGGAACAGGGCGACGAGCAGCGTATCGTTGAAGAGGTCCAGCGCCCACATGCCGCGCGTGACCTTGCGCACGGTCGAACCGGCGAAGCTGTTGGCATGCCAGTCGCTGGAAAGCCGCTGAATGTGATGGAAGGCGCCGGCGGCGATGTCGGACATCATCACGAGCGTGAGGCGCACGATGCTCATGAAGGCGGCATGTCTCAGGACGATGGCGCCGAGCGACAGGACCAGCAGGATCAGGAAAGCCGAGACCGCGGCATTCCAGGCGATCGCATCGGTGGCCGCACCGGATACCACCGCATCGACCAGCCGACCGGAATAGAGCGGCGTCAGCACATCGGCCAGCGTGGACAGCAGCACGACGCCGAGAATGCCTGCAAGCCGCACCGGCTGCTTCTTCCAGTGCGCCCAGGAAAAACGGAAAACATTGCGGAAGGCGCGATCACGCGCCGCAAAACGAGTAAACGCCATATGACTTGCCCGGTGGCAACGCACCGGCCTCAACATCTGATCAGCAAGGGATGCCGCCCGGGAAGAATGCGCGTGCGACATTGATGGAACGGCGCCGTCTCCAAAAAAAGGAGGGGCCGGACGGTCTGGGATCCGTCATGCAATCAGGAAGCGCAGGCGCTTCCGTTCACGAGGTCAGGATCGTGGACCGCCCCGTAGGGAGAAGCAATAGCCTGTCATCGTAACCTCCCTGTTCTGATTGCTGGAGGACCGCTTATAGTTGAAGTCGCCTTCCGTGCCAAGCGTCAATATTGCATTCGTCGCCATGCCACGGCAAAGTGCTGCATGTCTGCCACAGGCGCGGCGCCTTTGCCATGCGATCGCGAAGCGAACCACCGTTCGGCGTTGTCTGAAGCGCCATCTTTTGCAGAACTTTCACACTGTGTTGGAAAATCGCCGCTATTGGTTGCGAAGCCTAATGCCGTTCCATTCCATTTTCTGAAGTCATTCCCTGAGGTTGCCCCGTGCAGAACAACAACATCCTCGTCGTCGGCGGTGCCGGCTATATCGGCTCCCACACCTGCCTCCGACTGGCCGAAAAGGGCTATACCCCCGTCGTTTACGACAACCTTTCCAACGGCCACGAGGAATTCGTCCGGTGGGGCGTGCTGGAGAAAGGCGATATCCGTGATCGGCGGCGCCTCGACGAGGTACTGGCCCGCCATCAGCCCCGCGCCGTCCTGCATTTTGCCGCCATGATCGAGGTCGGCGAATCGGTCAAGGATCCGGTCGCCTTCTACGACAACAACGTCATCGGTACGCTGACCCTGCTGTCGGCAACGCTTGCCGCCGGCATCGAAGCTTTCGTCTTCTCGTCCACCTGCGCCACCTATGGCCTGCCCGACAGCGTACCTATGGACGAAACGCACAAGCAGGCTCCGATCAATCCCTATGGTCGGACCAAGTGGGTCTGCGAGCAGGCGCTCAAGGATTACGGCCTCTACAAGGGCTTGCGGTCGGTGATCCTGCGCTATTTCAACGCCGCCGGCGCCGATTTCGAAGGCCGCATCGGCGAATGGCATGAGCCGGAGACCCACGCGATCCCGCTGGCGATCGACGCGGCGCTCGGGCGACGCGAAGGGTTCAAGGTCTTCGGAACGGACTATGAGACGCGCGACGGTACCTGCGTGCGCGACTACATCCACGTCCTCGACCTCGCCGACGCGCATGTGCGCGCCGTCGACTACCTGCTCGAGGGAGGCGACAGCGTCGAACTCAATCTCGGCACCGGCACGGGGACAACCGTGAAAGAATTGCTCGCGGCCATCGAAAAGGTCTCCAAGCGACCGTTCGAAGTTGGCTATGTCGGACGCCGCGAGGGCGACTCGACGACGCTCGTCGCCAACAACGACAAGGCCCGACAAGTGCTCGGCTGGGAGCCGCAATACGACCTGGCGGCAATTACCGAGTCGGCCTGGAACTGGCATTCGCGCCGAAACGGTTGAGCGCCGACTCGCCGGGCATAAAGCGGGATGAGGAAAAGTGTGTGCGGTTTTCCGCCCGCATCCCGCTCTAACTTCTTGGAATGGATCCGGATTTTGATTGATCCGACCAAAATCCGGATCTATTCGGCAGCAGGCCCGGCGACAGCGACTGCTGGAGGCGGCGTCCGCCCTCGCTGAAGCAGCGGGCGCTCGAGAAACAAATAGGCCGCGATACCGAGAAGCGTCCCCGCCACGATCCCGAGGGACATCGAAATTGCCGGGTGGATGCCGAGCATGTTCGCTGCTTTGGCGACGACCGAGATCGCGAAGCTGTGCCACAGATAGATCGAATAGGAAGCGTTGCCGAGCAGGCTCGGCAGGTTCAGCATCGGCACCCGGCCGCTTGCCTCGATCGACAGCGCTCCTAGAACCAGCAGGACCGCCAGCGGCCCGGTCGTCCGTTCATCGAAGGGAAGATGAAGGGATCCGATCAGTGCGAAGCCGCCAACAGAGCAGGCGATCAAGAAAGAACCGATCACGGCCCCGGGGACCCTCCGTCTCAGCCAGAACTCGCCGAGGATCATGCCGGCGACGAATTCGAGGATGATCAGCCGCGTGTACGTCAGCCACAGGGCATTCTCGACGGGCACAAGCAGTCCGATCGCCGCCAGCGCCACGAACAGACCGGCTATGGCCGGCAGGCGCCATTGGCGCGGCAGCAGCAGAGAGACGGCGAACACGCCATAGAAAAGCATCTCGAAATTCAGCGTCCAGCCCTGCACGAGCACCGGCCAGATCTCGCCGCTGCTCGGCGAACGGGCCGGGATGAAGAACAGCGACGCCAGGACATGGTCGACGGTCAGCACCATGCTGGGAAAAAGCCCTGCCAGCGCGCCGGCAACCATCACGGCTGTCGCAAACCAGTAGACGGGGACGATGCGGCGGATGCGCTCCCACATGAATTTCGCCGGGGTCGCAGGCCGTCGATCGCTGATGACCCACATGATGAAGCCACTAATGACGAAGAAGACGTCAACGCCGGCCGCACCGATGGCAAAATGGTGGCCGGTCTTCTCTGCGGCATGAAAGATCACGACCGCGAGCGCTGCCGCCGCCCGAAGATACTGGATCGCCCGGATCGTTCCCATCGCCCCCTCTGACCGTGATATCACATGCTGAGCCGCGGCCGATAGGCCGCCGCATGCCCGTCGCCTGGCCAAAGCCAGGCCACCGCCTGTCGGCGGCGTGCGATCGTCAATTTCCCTGCGTTGAAATACAGCAGGAACGACCCGACATGGTACGGGTTCATCACGTCGATCTCGACAAAGGAGCGAATGAAAAGCAGCATCGCGATGCCGAACAGCACCATGGCTTCCGCATCACGATCTTCGGACAGCAGGCGCTTCAATTGCCCGAACACCGCCGTGAGCAGCAACATGGTGAGCAGAAGGAGCCCAACCAATCCCGTTTCGACGGCGGCCTCAATATAGGTGTTGTGGAAGTGGAAGCCGGAGCGCGCAGTGATGTAGAACTCTTCCCACAGGCGCTCCGCTTCGGAAAATCCCTGCACCCAATAGGCCTGATAGCCGATGCCGAAGATAGGGGAAGCCTGTGCCGCTTCGATACCTTGCTGCCACAGATAGGTGCGTCCGGTGAGCGTCGAATCCTTGCCGAATGCGCCAAGGACGAGATCGGTGGCACCGGCATAGATCAGTGCCACGGCGGCAATGCTGCCGAACGCCGCCAGGCCGACGAAGAGACCTTTTCGGCTCGCGGGCCTGAGCGCGGTGATCGCCCGCATGCCGACGCAGAGCCCAAGGATCACGACCGTCGTCAGCACCGACGTGGCCGATTGCGAGGCAAGCAGCGAATAGGCGGCAGTCGCTCCCGCGCCCGCCGCGGCCGCCCGCCAAACGCCTCGTTCGCCCAGGACGAAGATAGCCATGACGGCGAAATAGATGCCGAGCGAGGCATAGAAACCCAACTGGTTCTTGGAAGCGAATGCGCCGACGAAGCTGAACGTGCCGTCGAGCGGGTCGTAGTGGTAGACGCCGAAAAGCAGCGAGTAGACGAGCACGATGGCGACGCCCGCAATGGCACCGCGGCAAAGCGTGCGGATGTCGATCACCCGCATGGCAATGAGCGCGCAGACAATATGGCTCAAATACTGGATTCCGGTGCGCAGCGTCACGCCGGGCGCGGCCGACCAGAACATCGAAAGGCAGGCAAGGATCACAAAGGCGAATATCCAGAGACACTTGCCGTAATTGCCCAGCACTCTCCGGTAATCGACGAGAACGAGCGGCAGCCACAGGCCGTAATAGAGAAGGACGGAAACCGGCCCGAACCGGGTCGAGTAGGCGAAGACGAACAGCGAAAGGGCAACGGCCGCGGTGCCGTAAAGCCCGTTCGCGTCAGGATCTATGAGGCTCGCCTTCCGGATCCTCATGCACTCACCGCATCGCAACTGCGGCATTGACCTTGATCACGTCACCGGGAAGCACCGGCGTGGTCTCGGTCGCCGCGATCTCCGTCGACTTTCCGTCCTGTTCGCGGATGATCGAATAGGTGATGTTCTCAGCCTGCTCATCCAGCTGCGCCGCCTCGGCCGATTGCATAAGCGCCTCGGTCATCAGGTCCCGGCTGGTGCCGAGCTTCAGCGTGAGCGTGTCGAGCTCGGCCTCGGTGTTCTGCAGTTCCTGGGCGAGTTGCGCATCCCAGTCATTGCGCAAATTGGATTCGTCCTGTGTCGCCTTGCTGATGTCCTGCTTTGCCTTGAGCGAGGTGGTATCGATGTCGAGAAGCTGCGACTGCACGTCCGCAACCCGCTGTTCGAGGGAGAGCTTGCGCTGGCTCAGGGCCAGGCCCTTCTCGGCAAGACTGTCGACCTTCTCCAGGTCCTCCGTCGCGAGCTCGAACTGGCGCTGTTGCGTTTCGGACTTCTTTGCCAGCGAATCGATCTCGCTTTGCAGCAGGGACTTGAGATCCGCCAGGGCGGCGAGCTGGCGTTCCTGCCGCTTGTCGCGCGATACCATCAGCGCCGTCTCGCTTTCGAGCAGCTTGTCCACCGCGGGAACGTTCTTGAGCTCCTCCGGCAGCGTGATCTTGTCGCGATTGGCGATTTCCGCCTGAAGGCGGGCTCGGCGGATGAGCAGCCGGTTGCGCTCAGAGACCTGGACGGAGGAATCGCCATTCGCAGCAATATAGTCGCGGGCAAAGCGCTGGCCGCTCTCGGCCC
Organism: Sinorhizobium sp. BJ1; assembly: GCF_002531555.1. Taxonomy (NCBI): domain Bacteria; kingdom Pseudomonadati; phylum Pseudomonadota; class Alphaproteobacteria; order Hyphomicrobiales; family Rhizobiaceae; genus Sinorhizobium; species Sinorhizobium sp. BJ1. The sequence continues at coordinate 206,347 of NZ_NWTH01000008.1, read as the reverse complement.
GACGCAACCCGCCGCCAAGGCTAATCGCCTTGAGGACCGTCAGATTGGGAGCGTAAGGATACTCGCCCGGAGTTTCGACCTCTCCGTAAAGATAGACCGGGCGGTACTGTGCCATCTCGACCGAGGCGGTCGGCCGGTCGCGAAGCCCGAAGAGCTTCTGCATCTTGATGCCGATCTCTTCCGCAACCTCCGTCGTCGTCCGGCCCGAAACCTGCAGATCGCCGACGAAAGGCAGCGACACGTTGCCCGAGGCGCCTACCGTGTATTCACCACTGACAGCCGACCAATCCCGGACCGCCCCCTCGGCGGTCTGCCATTCGGCAACGCGGATCCGCAATTTGTCCATGACGCCGAGCCTATAGTCGTCCGCCCGGGCCATGGCCGCACCGGACAGGAAAAGCGCCGCGCAGAGTGCGAGGCGGGCGAAATGGAAAAACTTGCGGGAGCCAGCAGGCGCCCCAGGAACTCTGATCAATTGCATATGGAATACCCGTTACTTGACGTCGTGCTCAACCGCGAGCGGGCGTCAAGGGTTTCAGTAGCTGCCGCGGGAGAGGCAGACGGCGGGGATAGTTTTGAAGACGATGACAAGGTCGGCGAGGAGTGACCAGTTCTGGACATAATGCGTATCGAAGGCCACCCGGGTGGCGTAGGACACATCGTTGCGGCCGCTGATCTGCCAAAGGCCGGTCAGGCCAGGACGCGAGCGCAGATAGAATTCCGCCGCCGAATCATAGAGCTCCAGCTCATCTTCGACCACTGGACGCGGGCCGACGATGCTCATTTCACCACGAATGATGTTGAGGAGCTGGGGCAGTTCATCAAGGCTGAGCTTGCGCAGTACGCTTCCGACGACGGTGACACGCGGATCGTCTTGCAGCTTGCGGGTCGCGCGCCATTCTTCGTAGGCGGCAGGGTTCGACTTCAAGAACTCCTGCAGAACCCGATCGCCATTTTCCATCATCGTGCGGAACTTGAGGCACTTGAAGGTCTGGCCGTTATGGCCGATTCGGCGATGGCCGTAGAAAATGCTGCCGCCATCCGAGAGCTTCACCAGCGCCATGATAAGCAGGAAAAGCGGACTGAGGGCGATGAGTGCCAAAATGGCGGTGAGAATGTCGAAGCTTCGCTTGGATATCCCGCCGATCGGCCGGATCGCACCGGTCTCCTGGGGAATAAAAAAAGCCGTACTGGCCGAGCGAGTCGCGGACTTCATAGAGGTGACTCCATTTACGTTGGCGATTGTCGGTCCCGAGGGACGGGGCGTCATCTAGCGCGAGTGTATGGTGAGAATTTGTTTTTTGAAGGCGGAATGATGGCAGCACCCATGCGCAGTGCCGCAAGGCGTCTTGGCGGCTGTCCCGCTGTGACACTATTACCAATTCTTAAGGATACGGATTGGAGAACACGCCTAAAATAGATTGACGTGGCATCACCACATTCAAACATCGGCGCCCGTCCATTATTTGCGATACCTAAAGTATTGTATTTGACGCATCAATTTTTCACTCACGACGACGACGACTATCTATGGGCACGATTTGACACGCCCCAAATTCCTCGCTTTTGTTGCATTGCATCATTTTATTGCACCGCACATATTCTCCACCATCCGCCCGGTCGCCTGTAACAAAAGTTGATCGGGAAAAATGGCACTGGCAAAGACAAAAATTGCAACAATCAGAACGAGTTCGCATTTTCCCCTGTGAATTTAGGGGCCGCGGGAGCGAGTCATCTTGACCGTCGGATTTCGCGGAAAAATAATCCCCTAAATCTGTCGAACATATCTCTGATTGTATCGTTAACCCCCAGACCCATTCGAATTGCTCCGTCTACCTAAAGATGACGGAAAGCTTTTCCGGTTAGGAACCGTAGCCACAAAGTTGCATTTTGCAGGTTGAAGAGACAAGCGACCGCTAATATAGTGAGAAACAGGAGCGAGGGCGGGAGTGCGATGACGGTTCCATCAGAAAACCAGAAAGCGGGGTAGGCAATGTTTGCACCACGCTTCGTCTTGAGCATGTTCGGCGCGTTGGCGGCGTTTGCCATCGCAACCTATTTCCTTACCGGGTCGCTCGCCTCCACGGCCATCCAGACGCTGCTTTGTGCCGTTCTGATACAGGTCGGATATTTTCTCGCCGTGCTTTTCCTGGTGTGGAGAGAGGCGCGCGAGCGCCGAAAGTTACCCCTCGGCAAACTACCGGCAGATTCAATGAATGACGAAAAGCAGGCGAGCAAAATTTCTCTGCGCCGGCTGAACCGTCCGCCCCACTTCAATTCCTGACCGAGGATCTCTCGGCCCTTTTCGCACCTGCGAAAAATTCTTGCCCTTTGACGCGTTTGCGACATGATCGCGATGCATGTTCCCGCGTGCCCGCTCCGGCACCATGCGTTCTTCCAGGCGCACAAGGTCGCTGGGGCACATTGAATCGCTGCATGTTTTTTCCTCAGATCGGCTCCCATCGAAGGAAACCATGCGGCAGGACCCGCGCAACAAGACGCATCCGATGACTTGCTGGAGGCCCTTATATGACCGCAGCCGCGCCGACGAATGTCTGCATTATCATTGCCGCCAAGAACGCCGCCGACACGATCGCCAGGGCCATCGTCTCTGCGCTCGCCGAACCGGAAGTCGCCGAACTCGTCGTTATCGACGACGGCTCTACCGATGATACCGCAGCCGTCGCTCGCGCCTCAGCCGATGGCAGCGGACGTTTGAATGTCGTCCGCTTCGAAGAGAACCGCGGACCGGCCGCAGCCCGCAACCACGCGATCGCTGTCTCCAAATCTCCGCTTCTCGGTGTCCTGGATGCGGACGACTTCTTCTTCCCGGGGCGGATGCGCCAATTGCTTGGGCAGGACGACTGGGATTTCATGGCCGACAACATTGCTTTCATCGATGCTGGGCAGGCGACCGGCGCAGAGCGGAAGATCGACCGCTTCGCGCCCAGCCCTCGCCTTCTCGACCTCGTCGGTTTTGTTGAAGGCAATATATCCCGGCGCGGCGTACGGCGTGGCGAAATCGGCTTCCTGAAGCCGCTCATGCGGCGTTCGTTCCTGGACGAATTCGACCTCCGCTATAATGAGACATTGCGCCTGGGCGAGGACTTCGACCTCTATGCCAGGGCGCTCGCGCGCGGCGCGCGCTACAAGATCATCCATAGCTGCGGTTATGCGGCGGTGGTGCGGGGCGATTCCTTAAGCGGCAAGCACCGAACGATCGACTTGCGGCGTCTCTATGAAGCCGATCGCGCCATTCTCGCCGAGGCCCACTTGAGCGGCAACGCCGCCGCAGCGATGCGGCGGCATGAACGCCACATTCGCGGCCGCTACGAGTTGCGGCACTTCCTGGATCTCAAGCGCAATCAGGGAATCGCCAGTGCATTCGCCTATGCCCTGGCACACCCGGGCGCCCTCCCCGCGATCGTCGGCGGAATCGTCGGCGACAAGACCGAGCACCTTCGACGTAACCGGTCGCCCGCTCCGGTGGCGCTCGGCGGAACGGGCGATGTCCGCTACCTCCTCGACGGCCTTGCGTTGGATCGAGCGGAATAACGCACAACTGTGGAAGCGGGAAAAGGCCGCGGGTCGGCAGCTCGCGACTCTCACCCCTCCGCGTCGCCGCGATCCGACCGATCCTGTTGCGCCGGCGGGCAGCAGGAACGCTTTTCTGCGCGCAGCGTTACCCCGGCATGGTCAACAACAACCGGGATATCGAAATGAAAGGCATCGTTCTCTGGCTGATGGGTGTTCCCCTGATTGTCATCGTCTTGCTCTACATGTTCGTCTTTTGATCGCAAACCCCGTGGGATGATTTGCCGAACGGAACTGAAGGGGCTGACGCCCCTTCAGCGGCTACTGCGAATATCCACTGGTCTCGAGCGCCTTCCCCTAGTTTTTCAAGGATGCGAACCGCAATCCGCCTGAGCTAAGTTCATGCCCAGAACAGGGGCTGGATGGACGCATGGTCGGCAGTCGGATGGCCGCAAAGACCCTCACCCGAGGACGCTCCCGCCCGCAAGCGGGAGGGGTGTCGCCGTCGTTTCCGACGAGGCCGGGTACGATAGCCCTTGTTCTGCTGAGCACGATGGGCGATGCCGCAGGGGCGGGGTCGATCATCGGCGACGCCTTCGTCATTGATGGCGATACTATTGAAATTGCAGGCGAGCGCATCCAACTTTACGGGGTGGATGCACCGGAAGATTGGCAGTTCTGCCTCGACGAAACCGGAGCAGACTATCGGTGCGGCAAGGAATCGTCGCTGGCTCTGGACGCATTTCTATCGGCATCCCGCCCCACCCGCTGCGAATTCGCCGGCCGCGACCGTCACGGTCGTTATCTCGGCACATGCTTCCGAGCGGACGGGAGAGACGTCAACCGCTGGCTGGTTGAATCCGGCCATGCAATAAATCGTGAAAACCACGACAGAGGGCTGTACGCCGGCGCACAGGAAATGGCACGATCGCTCCGAGCCGGAATGTGGAGAGGGCAACCCAGAATAGACGGATCCCGGAGCGTTGCGGAAGAGTAAACCGAGGGTTTTCCTCGCTAGGTGGCAAGTGAGAGTCAATGATCGTCGAGTTCTGGGTATTATGCGCCATCGCGACCGCGGTCGTCGCTGCGGTTAGGGGTGGACACAGTCTTCTTTGGCTGCTGATCGGTTGCGTTCTGGGCCCGGTAGGCCTGCTGGCAGCAATCCTGAAGCCTTCTCTTAAATCGAAAGAACCGATCGTCGCGGCAGAGCGTCAGGCTGAACTCGACGAACTGAAGAAGCCCCTCCGGGAGAGCAATCCCCACACGATCTCGGCCAGGCCCAAGGACGAATAGGCCGGTCGAAAAATCGTCTCCGGCGAGACGATTTCACGTGTTCGCAAAAAACCCGCCGATCGCGCGGCGGGCTTGCTTGGTACTGAAAGCAGTAAAGTATGCAGCCACTATTGCCGTAGGCGCGGAATATTTCCAGTAACATTTTAGGGGCTTTCCAACCTCGGATGGGCCGTGGCGCGCTCGGCGTTGCCGCAGGAAGGCCTCCACGCGCCGGGCTTTCTGTTCGACAAGCAGTCGAGAATGCGAATCGATTTATCTCGTGTCGCAGCAGCCCCGACAGGAAAGCCTCGCCTCATCCTTGCCGCATTTCCCCTTGGCAGTTGCCGAAAGGCCGGTTCCACACCGGGAAAACCTTGTCCGTTTAGGAAAATTCACAGCCTCTCCACACAACCGGTAATTGCCCCCAAATTTTGCGGGGCACACTTTTCGCAACATGCGAGGAAACAGGGATTTATCCTGAATGGCCGCCGCATGCAGATGCGGGCTCGTTGTCGAAAACTTCGCCGCTTGGGTGCGGTGCAGCATGGCTTCCCTCAATTTTCTGCTGCACCGCCATATTTTCTCTTTGCAAATGCCCTAGTTTATTCGCCGTGAGCTTAAGTTTGCTCCGTTGAAACGGCGCTGCGAAGCGCCGCCCGATAGGAGTGACCGATATCGTAAGTATGGGCGCTTATGTCTCGACGCAGATCGACCTCGTGCGCGTTGCGCTGCTCTGGGGCGCCGCATTCGCGCGCCGTCTCCACAATCCTCAGTCGAGCCTCGCTCGGGCCTTGATGATCCCCCCGGACCGAATTCGCAGCAAAGGCAGCAAGACAATGAAATCCGACCACTATGGGCGCCTGTGGTGCCTCGCCCTCGTCACGGCACTTCCCCTCACTTGCAGCGTGAGCAGCGCTACGGCGCAGGAGGGTGCCAACGGTGCCTCCTTCATGGATGACTTCGACAAGCTGGACAGCAAGATCTGGTACGTCTCGGATGGATGGGACAACGGCGCCCATCAGAACTGCACCTGGTCGAAGAAGCAGGTGAAGGTCGTCGACGGGATACTCGAACTGGGCTTCGAGGAGCGCAAGGAAGGCAAGCGCAATTTCGCCTGCGGCGAGATCCAGACGCGCAAGCGCTTCGGCTACGGCACTTACGAGGCGAGGGTCAAGGCGGCCGACGGTTCGGGCCTCAACTCGGCCTTCTTCACCTATATCGGCCCGACCGACAAGAAGCCGCATGACGAGATCGATTTCGAGGTGCTCGGCAAGAATACCGCGAAAGTGCAGATCAACCAGTATGTGTCGGCGAAGGGTGGCAACGAGTTTCTGGCCGATGTGCCGGGCGGCGCCAACCAGGGCTTCAACGACTATGCCTTCGTCTGGGAGAAGGACCGGCTACGCTACTACATCAACGGCGAGTTGGTCCACGAAGTCAACGATCCCGCCAAGATACCACCCAACGCGCAAAAAATCTTTTTCAGCCTGTGGGGAACGGACACGCTCAGCGATTGGATGGGCACCTTCTCCTACAAGGAGCCTACCAAGCTCCAGGTCGATCGGGTCGCCTTCACGGCCCCTGGCGACGAGTGCCAGTTCGCCGAGTCGGTCGCCTGCCGACTGGATTGACCGCAATCTGAGCAATTGACCATTTAGTGAGCAACTGCAACATCATGTTGCGCTGCACAAAAAACTGAATTAAGCTCGGCCCGGGCTGAGCAGGGAAACGGATGTTTTCATGCTGCAGATACTTTACCTGGCACAGGATCTTGCCGACCCCGCCGTGCGGCGCAGGACGCTGACGCTGGTCGCCGGCGGTGCCAATGTCACGCTGGCGGGCTTCCGCCGCAGCGGCAATCCGCTCGCGACGGTGAGCGGCCTCGAGCCGATCGAGCTCGGAACGACGGCGGACGGCCGCTTCGCGCAGCGGGTCGGCGCCGTCGCCTCAGCCTGCCTGTCGCTGAAGAGCAGGCTTGGACATCTTCGCAAGCCTGACCTGATCATCGCCCGCAACCTCGAAATGCTGGCTGTCGCGAAACGCGCCGTCACGCTCTTCGGCGGTGATGTTCCGACCGTCTACGAGTGCCTCGACATACACCGGCTGATGCTGCGCAGGGATATGGTCGGGCGGGCGCTGCGCGCTGCCGAAGCGCGCCTCGGGCGGGACGCCCGTTGGCTGATCACCAGTTCGCCGGCCTTCATCGAGCATTACTTCCGCCCTCTTTCGGGCATCGAGGCGGCGCCAATGCTGCTCGAGAACAAAGTCCTTGAACTCGACGGGAGCACGCTTCCGGCGGCTGTCCCCGCACAATATCCGCCGCCTGGCGCGCCTTGGAAGATCGGTTGGTTCGGCGCGCTGCGCTGCCGCAAGTCACTTGGTCTCCTCGCCGAATTCTCCCGCAAGATGGAAGGCCGCTACGAGGTCGTTCTGCGCGGCAGACCGGCCTATTCGGAATTCAGGGATTTCGACGGCTTCGTGCAAAACGAGCCCTTCATGCGGTTTGGCGGCGCCTATCGCAATCCGGAGGACCTCGCCGAGATCTATGGCGACGTCCACTTCACCTGGGCGATCGATTTCTTCGAGGAAGGCCAGAATTCCTCCTGGCTGCTGCCCAACCGGCTCTACGAAGGATGTCGTCATACCCGCATCCCGATCGCCATGAAAGGCACCGAAACTGCGCGCTTTCTCGCCGTGCGCGGCATCGGTCTCGTGCTTGAGGAGGCCAATGCCGACAGCCTCGCCGCGCTTTTGGGCTCGATGACGCCGGACCACTTTGCCGAAGCCGCCGATCGCATCGGCCGGTGCCATCCGGCCACCTGGGTGTTCGATCGGTCGGATTGCGAGACACTGGTTCGACGGCTGGCAACGCTCACCGCCGATGCACCGCAAACTATCATTCCAGCCGCTGCCCTTGCGGAAGCCCGTCACAACGAAAGTGGATTGCTATGACCGCGGACAGTCCGGCATCGACATCGAGCCTCATCGTCATACCCTGTCTCAATGAAGCGCTGCATATCGAGGCGCTCATCGAGAAGCTGCGTCCCTCGCTTGGCGTCCTCGATGCGAAGGTCGTCATCGCCGACGGCGGCAGTACCGACGGCACGCGCGAGATCGCTCGCCGCCTTTCAGAAGAGGATCCGCGCGTCCTGTTCCTCGACAATCCGAAGCGAATCCAGAGCGCTGCCGTCAATCGGGCCGTCGCCGAGTTGGGGTCCGGGTTCGACTACCTGATCCGCATCGATGCGCATGCGAGCTACCCGGACGATTATTGCGAGCGTCTCGTGGAGGACGCGCTCGCAACCGGAGCCGACTCGGTCGTCGTCGCCATGCAGACCGAAGGTTTCAGCACCTTCCAGAAGGCGACGGCCTACGCCCAGAATTCCAAGCTCGGCAATGGCGGCTCCAAACACCGCACGGGTGCTGCCGGTCACTGGGCCGAGCACGGCCATCATGCCCTGATGCGCATAGCCGCCTTTACGGCGGTCGGGGGGTATGACGAGTCCTTCAGCCACAATGAAGATGCCGAACTGGACTATCGCCTGGCAAAAGCCGGCTACCGCATCTGGATGACCGACAGGACCAGCATGGTCTACTATCCGCGCACCCGGATCGTGCCGCTGTTCAAGCAGTATTTCGGCTATGGCCGCGGCCGGGCGAAGAATATCCTCAAGCACCGCGCCATGCCCGGCCTCCGGCAGATGCTGCCGCTTGGCGTAGCGCCCGTCGCGTTCGGCGCGCTTCTTGCCATCGTCAACTGGGCGGCGATCGTCCCCTTCGGTGTCTGGGCAGCGGCATGCCTCGGCTACGGCGTCTGGATGGCGGTCGGCCAGCGCAACCCCTACGGGCCGCTCGCGGCGATCTCGGCCATGGTCATGCATCTGGCCTGGTCCGCCGGCTTCTGGCGGGAGATTCTCGATGTCCGGCGGCGGGTGGCGGGATGAGCGCGACCCTTCAGATCGACATCGGCATCTGCACGTTCCGGCGGCCCGAACTCGCCGCGACGCTGCGATCGCTCGCGGCAATGACCGTACCCGCAAGGGCCACACTCCGCGTCATTATTGCCGACAACGACGCCACGCCGAGCGCCCGGGCGCTCGTCGAGGAGCTGCGGCCGGAGATGCCGTTCGACATCACCTATCTCCATTGCCCGGCCTCGAACATCTCGATCGCCCGCAACGCCTGTCTCGACAACAGCACCGGCGACCTGCTCGCCTTCATCGACGACGATGAGACCGCCTCGAGCGACTGCCTGGTGCGCCTCCTCGAAGAGGCGCAGGCGACCGGCGCGGACGCAGTTCTCGGCCCGGTCCGGGCCCACTACGCGCCCTCGGCCCCCGCCTGGATGCGCCGTGGCGATTTCCACTCGACATCGCCGGTCTGGGTCAAGGGCGAAATCCGCACCGGCTATACCTGCAACGTCCTGCTCAGGCCCAAGGCTCCGTCGCTCCATGGCCGCCGCTTCAAGCTTTCGCTCGGCCGGAGCGGAGGCGAGGACACGGACTTCTTTACCGGCATGCATGAAGCCGGCGGAACGATCGCCTTTGCCGAAGATGCCTGGGTATATGAGCCGGTGCCGGAAAGCCGGGCCTCGCTTGCCTGGCTTGCCAAGCGCCGTTTCCGCTCCGGCCAGACCCACGGTCGGCTGCTGACGGAAAATGCGCGCGGCGGCCAGCCCCTCAACCTTGCGCTCGCCGCCTCGAAGGCTGCCTTTTGTACATTCGCAGCGGTTCTTTGCCTGCCCTCGCCTGTCCGGCGAAATCGCTATGCGCTGCGTGCCGTCCTGCATGCCGGCGTGATAAGCGGTCTCCTCGGGCATAAGGCGCTCGAGCAATATGGAGCGGCCGAGGTGACCTCCCAATGAGCGCGCCCATCAACGAATCTATGAACGAGCTTACCCCGGACGTCACATTCGTCGTTGCCGCCTACAATGCCGCCGACACGATCACTCGTGCCGTCGCCAGTGCCCTTGCCCAGGAGGGCGTCGCGGTCGAGGTGATCGTCGTCGACGATTGCTCCTCGGATGCGACCGCCGCTCTGGTCACGGCGATCGACGACCCTAGAGTCCGGCTCATTGCGCTCGAACGCAACCGCGGTCCGGGCGGGGCCCGCAATGCCGGCTTCGAGGCGGCACGGGGCCGATGGATCGCCGTTCTCGACTCCGATGACACGGTGCGCCCCGGACGGCTGGCGCGGATGACTGCCCGTGCCGAAGCGACCGGAGCGCAGATCGTCGTCGACAATCTCGACGTGCTGTCGCTCGACGGCAGCAATGTCCGGATGTTCGAAGACGCCGAGCTCGAGGCGCTGCCCGAACTGACGCTGCCGGCCTTTATCGAGTCGAATGTGATTTTCCGCTCCGAACACAATTTCGGCTACATGAAGCCGGTGTTCGAGCGCCGCTTCCTCGCCGAACATGGCCTTTCCTTCGACGAGTCGCTGAGGATCGGCGAAGACTACATCCTGCTTGCATCGGCGCTTGCCTGCGGCGGGCGCTGCGCCGTCGAGCCCTCGACCGGCTACACCTACCACATCCGCGAGGGCTCGATCTCGCGGGTGCTGAAGCTCGAGCACATCGACGCGATGATGGCGGCCGACGAGACGTTCCTGCACCGTTACGCGCTCGATCCGCTGTCGCAAAGGATGCAGCGCATGCGTGCGCGCGGATTTCGTCAAGCGCGCTCGTTTCTTCTCCTCATCGAGCACCTGAAATTGAGATCGTTGGCTGGAGCGCTGAAGGCCGCGCTCGCCGACCCGCTTGCGCTTCGGCATCTCAGGATGCCGATCGCCGCGCGATTGCGCCGCCTGGCGGCGCGGGCGCCGCAACCCGCCCCGATCACGGTGTCGGCTGAACGATCCCCGCTGGGCAATGATCCTCACACAAGCAAAGGATAACAAAATGGACCGCATCAGGACCGTCAGGAAAGCAGTGATCCCGGTCGCAGGAAACGGAACGAGGTTCCTTCCCGCGACAAAGGCCGTGCCGAAGGAAATGTTGACGATCGTCGATCGCCCCGTCGTCCAATACGCGGTCGACGAGGCGCGTCAGGCCGGCATCGAGCACATCGTCTTCGTCACCAGCCGCAACAAGCAGGTGATCGAGGACCATTTCGACGACTCGCCCGAACTTATCTCGTCGCTGTCGCGCTCGGGCAAGAACGCGCAAATCTCCGAGCTCGAAGCCATGTTGCCGGCGGCCGGCTCGGTCAGCTTCACGCGCCAACAGGCGCCGCTCGGCCTTGGCCACGCCGTCTGGTGCGCGCGCGATCTGATCGGCGACGAGCCCTTCGCATTGCTGCTGCCGGATATGGTGTCCTTCGGGGCGCGCGGCTGCATGGCCGGACTCATGGACCTCTATCGCGAGGTCGGCGGCAACGTCGTCGCGGTCGAGCAGTGTGCACCCGAAGAGGCGTCGAAATACGGTATCGTCGGCAAGGGAGAAACCGTGCGCCACGGTTTCTCGGTGTCCGAGATGGTGGAAAAGCCGCCGGCGGGCCACGCGCCGTCCAACTATTATCTCAACGGCCGCTATATCCTGCAGCCGGAGATCTTCTCCATTCTCGCGCACCAGACGCGCGGTGCCGGCAACGAGATCCAGCTGACTGACGGCATGCTGACGCTTTCGGCGTCCCAGTCCTTCCACGCCCATCCCTATGAAGGCCGCACCTTCGACTGCGGCTCGAAGCAGGGCTTCATCGAGGCCAATGTCGCCTTCGCGCTCGCCCGCGCGGATATCGGCGACATCGTGTTCGAATCCGTTCGTGAGATCGTCCTGTCTCACGAAAGCCGCATCCGGGCGGCATAAGCGCAAACCTTCGGCGGCCGAAAACGGCCGCCGAAGCTGCAGCGCCGCGCGTCTGATCAGGCGCGCAAAGGCCGCAGCACTTTGAAAGACTGCATGTTTTTAAGAATATGCAGGAGGACCGGAGAAAAAGATGAACAGAACGGCCCCGATGAAACAGAGAAGTGTACCCTTGAGCGTTGTGCCTCGCGAAGAGCAGTCGGACGGCTTTATCGATCTCGACCGTCTGCTGGCTGTCGTCGTCCGCAGGGCAAGGCTCGTTGCGGCTTTTGTGGTGCTCTTCATTCTGCTGGGGGCCGCGTACCTCTTGTTCGCGACACCATTCTACACCTCGCTGACACAGATCCTCCTCGACGACAACCTGTCGAAATACGCCGAGGAAGAACCGGTGCCGACGAACAGCCAGATGCTCGACACGCAGATTGCCAGCGCGGTCGAGATCCTGAAATCCGGGGAACTTGCGCTGCGCGTGGTCGACAAGCTCAACCTTTCGGAGAACGATACGCTCGTCAATCCGCCCCGATCCCCCGCCACCGTCGTCAAGGATTGGCTGAAGACGGCGACCGGTCTCTTTTCCGGCGGCCCGGGTGTCTCCGAGGAAGCGGCGCGAAACGGTCGCCGGCTGAAGGCCGCCGCCCTCCTGCAGCAATCGCTCTATGTAGAACGCGTCGGCCGCAGTTCGGTGATTGCGCTGTCCTACCGCTCGAGCGATCAGCAGCTTGCTCGAAATGTCGTCAGTACCTATGCCGCCGCCTATCTGACGGACCAGCTGAACGCCAACTTCGAAGCGACGGAACGGGCCTCGGTGTGGCTGCAGGAACGGCTTGCCGATCTTCGGCAGCGCTCGCAGGCGGCCGCTCTCGAGGTCGAACAATTCCGCAGCGCGAACGGGCTGACCGCCGCGCGCGGCGAACTGATGTCCGAACAGCAACTCTCCGATCTAAACAGTCAGTTGATCGTCGCCCAGGCGGACACGGCCAGCGCCTCGGCGCGCTACGAGCAGTTCAAGTCGATCATCGATCAAGGGCAGGACGCCGGCGTCAACAATGCCACCATCTCTCCCAAGGAGGGTGACAATTCGGTGATCCGCGATCTCAGGACGCGTTATCTCGCCATCGGCAAGCGCGAGCAGGAGGTCGCCCAGAATTTCGGCGAGGACCACCCGCAGGCGGTGTCGCTCAGGGCCGAGAAGAGTGACATCGGACGGCAGATCTACCAGGAACTGCAGCAACTGACTGCAAGCTACAAGAACGAGTTCGAAGTCGCGCGCTCGCGCGAGGCCTCGCTGCGCAAGAGCATCGAGGGAATCACCGGCAAAAATTCCGACGCCAGCAAGTCGCTCGTGCAGTTGCGGGAGTTGGAGCAGAAGTCGGCGGCGCTGAAGACGCTCTATGAATCCTATCTCGGCCGCTATGAACAGGCGACCCAGCAGCAGTCCTTCCCGATCGCCAAGGCACGCGTTATTTCCGAGGCCGGCGTCCCGACGGCACCGTCGAGCCCGAAGAAGACCATGACGTTGGCACTTTCGGCCGTGCTCGGCCTGATGGTCGGCGGCGCCTATGCCGCGTTCCTCGAGTTCCGCGAAAGAACCTTCCGTCTCGAGGGTGAAGTGCGTTCCGTGCTCGGGCACCGCTCGCTCGGCTACGTTCCGCTGATCGGCACGCGGACGAAGAAAACGGCAGAGCTGGTACGCGCCCGCTTCGGATCGGACCGGCAGCCGCACGATCCATCCCATGAGGCCACCCCATTCCAGCGTCTCTCTCGCGTCGTGCTCGACGCACCGCGATCCGCCTTCGCGGAAACGTTCCGGAATGCCAAGCTCGCCTGCGATCATATGCTTCCGGGCAACGAGAGCCGCGTCATCGCGATTGTCTCCGCCCTCCCGGACGAGGGCAAGTCGATCGTCGCCGCGAATTTCGCGGCACTCTTGGCCTCGAGCGGCAAGCGGACCCTGCTGATCGACGCCGACATCCGTAAGCCGGGGCTCACCCAGATGATCACGCCCGCCCCGCGCACGGGGTTGGTCGAGACGCTCACGGGAGAGGCGACCTGGCCTGCCGGCATCAAGGTGGATCAGCGTACGAAGCTCGCGATCCTGCCGGCCGGCGGCGGAGCGGCGGATCGCAGGCACCAGAGCAATGAGTTGCTCGCCTCCCCGGCCATGGCGGGGCTCATCGAGAATGCCCGCAACTCCTTCGACTACGTCGTGGTCGATCTCGCCGCCCTTGCTCCCGTCGTCGACGCGAAGGCCTTCACGCCGCTCGCCGACGGCGTCCTCTTCGTCGTCGAATGGGGCCGTACGCCATCGAGGCTCGTTCGGGACCTGCTCAATTCCGAGCCGCAGATCGATGCGAAGGTCCTCGGCGTGATCCTCAACAAGACCGATATGGACGAACTCGAGAAATACAGCGATTTCGGCGGGGCGGAAAAATATCGGCACCGCTACGGCAAGTATTATATCGAGCAGGGTATCACCGACAACCGACACACTGCCGCTTGACCAACGGACAAGTGGCCGTCGGATGGCGGCCGCCATACCTGCGGTCGAGGCGAATGAGCCAGGTAGCGACCTTTACTGCCTCAGCGAGGCCACCATTCATGAAAATGGTGGACTGGTCCCCGCCCCTCTCCGACCTTCAACCTGTCGGCGGCGGAGATCGCCGCGTGCAGATAGGTCTTTGCGGCGCCTGCCGCCTCGGCCAGTGACTGCCCCATGGCAAGACCGGCGGCGATGGCGGCCGAGAGCGTACAGCCGGTGCCGTGATCGTTACGTGTCTCGACGCGCCTGGCGGGGAACCGGATGAGCCCAACGCCATCGAAGAACAGATCGGTGGCGTCGCTGCCCTTCCGATGCCCTCCCTTGATCAACACAGAGCTAGCGCCCGACCTCATCAGCGCTTCGGCCTGGCGGGCCATCTCGGCTTCGTCCTCGGCAATCGGGCGGCCGGTGAGAAGTGCCGCTTCCGGCAGATTGGGCGTGACGACGATGGCCAGTGGCAGAAGCTCCTGCGCGAGCGCGGCCATGGCATCCGGCTGCAGCAACGGGTCGCCGGAGGTTGCAACCATCACCGGGTCGACGACCGCTTTTCTGTCGAAGCGGCGCAATCCTTCGGCGATGGCGATGATGGTCTCCCGGCGCGAGACCATGCCGATCTTGACCGCCTTCACGTCGAGATCGGAAAAGACCGCGTCGATCTGTGCGGCCACGATATCTGGCGAGACGTCCTCGACGGCGATCACACCCTTGGTATTCTGAGCCGTGATCGCCGTAACGACGCTGGCGCCGTAGACGCCAAGGGCCGAAAAGGTCTTGAGATCGGCCTGGATACCGGCCCCGCCGCCCGAATCCGATCCGGCAATCGTGAGGGCGATCGACGGGAAGGCAGAATGAGGCAGCATTGTCGATCTCCCTACGATTGGAGACCCAGGTGAAGGCGAAGACGTCGTGAGGGAAGCCTCTTTCCGTTCCTACGCCGGCATGACCCGGATCAGGTTCAAGGGTCCGGCTCACCGCCGTCTCAGCGCCGCTCGGCGCTCCCCTCGGAATGGCCGCATTCTATGCGGCAGCGGTGCTGCGGTGTCAACGTGGATATCGACTACCGGTGCTTGCGGCCGAGCCTGAAATCGCCAAGGGGAAGATTTTTCTCCGAATCCTAAAAATCACGCTGCGGCTATTTCCCTTAAGGCCCGCGATCGCGCGTTTCCTCCTCGAAAACTCCGTTGTTTGCGCTATCCTTGGCCCCATTCCCGCCGACCCGAAAGGAGCAAGCTATGAGCCTCCGCATCAACGAAACCGCCCCTGATTTCACCGCCGAGACGACGCAGGGTACGATCAATTTCCATGAATGGATCGGCGACGGCTGGGCCGTCCTCTTCTCGCATCCGAAGAATTTCACGCCCGTCTGCACCACCGAACTCGGCGCCATGGCCGGGATCGAAGGCGAATTCCGCAAGCGCGGCGTCAAGATCATCGGCATTTCGGTCGATCCGGTCGACAGCCACGCGAAATGGAAGAACGACATCAAGGTCGCAACCGGCTTCGATGTCGAATATCCGCTGATCGGCGACCGGGATCTGAAGGTCGCCAAGCTCTACGACATGCTGCCGGCCGGCGCCGGCGACACGTCCGAGGGCCGCACCCCGGCCGACAATGCCACCGTGCGCTCGGTCTATGTCATTGGACCGGACAAGAAGATCAAACTGATCCTCACCTATCCGATGACCACCGGCCGCAACTTCAACGAAATCCTGCGCGCCATCGATTCCATCCAGCTCACCGCCAAGCACCAGGTCGCAACGCCGGCAAACTGGAAACAGGGCGAGGACGTCATCATCACGGCGGCCGTATCCAACGAGGACGCAATTCAGCGCTTCGGCTCGTTCGATACCGTACTGCCCTATCTTAGGAAGACCAAGCAGCCGACCGCCTGAGGCTGTTCCGCGCACGCCGGTCGAACCGACAGTCGCGAAAGGCTCGTTCAGCCTTTCGCGACTTCCCGTGATCCAGCCACACGACATCGGCTCGCCGCAGCCGTGGTATCAATCGGTTTTCACCGCGCTTACGATCTCCGCCAGAACGCCATGCAATGCGGCGCGATATCCGTTGCGCGCCGAGGGGCCGCTCTCCTCGGACGTCATGACGACGGTGAGCTTCAGCGCCGGGACGATGTAGAGCATCTGGCCACCGTAGCCCCAGGCGAAGTGGACGGTCTCGCCGCCGATCTGCCGGGCGAACCAGCCATAGCCGTAGGCGTCACCGGAAAAGTAGGAGTTCGTGCGCGGTTGCCACGAAAGATCGATCCAGTCTGCCGGAACGACCTGCCGTCCATCGGCCGTCCGACCGCCTTTGCGGTATAGCTCACCGAAGGCGAGCAGTGATCTTGCGCTCATCGCCATCTGGTTGCCGCCGAGATAGATGCCCTGCGGATCGCGTTCCCAGGCGCCGATCCTGAAGCCCTGAACCGGGCCGAGCCAATCGCGCGCGAGCGCGAGCGTCGACTTGCCGCCAACCTTCGTCAGGATCGCCGAAAGCAGATGCGTGGACGCCGTCGAGTAGAGCATCCGGCCGCCCGGTTCGTCGGCGAAAGGCTGTGCGAGCGCGAAACGGACCCAGTTGCGGCTCGACACCCAACGGCCGTAATTCGGGCCCGACAGGCGGCCAAGTCCGGCCTGCATGGAAAGCAGGTTGCCGATCGTGATGTCGTTGACCCGCGGGTCCGCCGACGAGGGCAGATCTTCCTTCAGAAGCGGCGCGATCTTCTGCTCAGGGCCGTCGAGAAGACCCTTGTCGATCGCGATTCCGACGAGTGCCGAAATGATCGATTTCGATGCGGATTTGATATTGGTAGACTCGCCCGGCGCGTGGCCGCGATAGCCCTGTTCGGCGATTGTTTCACCGTCACGCGCGACGATGACTGTCTTCAGGGGTTTCAGCTCGTCTCGGTCGGCAAGCCCCTTCAGCAGTTCCGGAACCGCAGCGGGCTGTTCGGCCGCAGCGGACGAAAGCGAAAGCAAGAGCCATAGGACGACGGCCATCAACCTGATCATGCTTCCGCACCTAATGCGAACAGGCGGTGAAGTCATCACCTGCGCCCACAACTCACGACGAATTGAAAGGGTTTCTCTCCGCGACCCAGCCCACCCGTCCTGCCTCAGGCACGATGGGTTGCGAGCAAGCCAATGACCTCTTCATCGGTCAACTGCTCGAAATCACGATAGAAGTAGCCGATCGCCCCCAACATCCGCGGCTGAATCGGACACACGACTTCATCCGCCTCCTTCTCCAGCTCGGCGATGGCACTGGGCGATGCGATGGGCACCGCGACGACGATTTTCGCGGGCATCCGCGCCTTGAGCCCGGCGACGGCGGCCCGTATGGTCGCGCCGGTCGCAATCCCGTCATCGACGACGATGGCGATGCGCCCGGCGATCTCCAGCGGTGCGCGGCCGGCGAAGTATCGACGGCGGCGGCGTTCGATCTCGGCGAGCTCCCTCTGACAGATGGCGTCGAACTCGGCGTCCGAAATCCCGGCAAGGCGGATCGTCTCCTCGTTGCGGACGACCGCCGGCCTGCTGCCGTCGATGACCGCGCCCATGGCGAGTTCCGGCTGCCACGGGACGCCGATCTTGCGCACCAACAGGAGATCGAGCGGAGCGCCGAGTTGGTGTGCAATCTCCACCGCAACGGGCACGCCTCCGCGGGGCAGGGCGAGGACGACGGCCTCCTGCCCGCGATAGGCATCTAGGACCTTCGCCAATTCCTTTCCCGCTTCCGAGCGATCCGAGAAACGCACGGGCCGTGTCCCCCTTCCTGTTCGAGTTTCGTGCCGCGCAGCCGGTGTCGAGGCACTGCTGAAGCAGAGATAACCGCGTCGTTCGCTTCGAAGTTCCGGATTTGGCGGCTGTGATCACCGCAAGTTGAGCCGTCCATCGGGGCGCTGCTCTAGGACTGTTCCGAACCGACCGCTCTCACGGGCAAGCGTTTCGCTGATCCATTCCAGGTCCGATCCGGAGGGATCGACAAGGCTGAAGCCGTGAGCCTGCAACGGCACGATCTCCAGGGCCGAGAGATCGCCAGCCTGATCGATGTCGGCGAAGTACATCAGGCGCAGATCGCTCCTGAATTCCGCATAGCCGGAGATCCCCTCATAGTCGTTGATGAAATCGCCGCAGCCATAGAGGATGAGACGGTTGCGGTAGAGTTCGATCGCCTTGGCGTGATGCGAGGAGTGTCCGTGAACGATCGAGACATCCGCTTCGTCGATGAGCGCGTGCGCGAAGTCTCGCTGGGCGGCAGGCACGCCATGGCCCCAGTTTGGACCCCAGTGGATCGATACGACCACCACGTCGTGCGGCCGCTTGATGTGGCGGATATGTTCGGCGAAGCCACTTGTGTGGAGCGGGTCGAGAGAGGGCAGGAAATTCACACCTGCCCTGCCCTCACTAGCCGCCCAGCTTGGAGGCACGCCGCTTGTCGGGGTCGCCAGCGCGAATAGCAGGAGGCGCCCCTCGGTACCGATATCGAAGGCCACCGGCTTGCTAGCCTCGTCGAGGTCGCGTCCAGCGCCGACTGTCACGATCCGCAAGCGCTCCAGCGTTACCAATGTGTCGAAAAGCCCGGCCATGCCCCAATCCAGAATGTGGTTGTTGGCGAGCACGCAACAGTCGACGCCGAAGGCAGCAAGACAGGAGGCGTTTTCCGGACTCATGCGATAGTTGATGCCCTTTGAAACATGGTCCTCGCTGCGGGTGATGGCCGTTTCGAGATTGATGAGGCGGAGGTCCGGCTGGGCGCGAGCGCATTCGTCAAGCGCTACGCCCCACACCAGAGCCGGGTCCATCGGCACAGGTATCGGACCGTTTGCCTTCTCCGCCAGGCGGACATAGTCGCGCGCCGAGCGAATATAGCTCTCGTACAGGATCGGATCGCATGGAGCGGGCAGGACCTGATCGATGCCCCGTCCGGTCATGACGTCGCCGCACAGGAAGACGCGGATCGTGCCCTCCCTTGTGCGTGAGTCGGAGAAAAGCTGGCTGGTGGTGCTCATGTTTGCCGACCTCTCTGCGCGCCATTCTACGAAGCTCGCCCCGGCAAGGAAAGGTCGCTCGACCGCGCGCGATTTCAATGCGCGGCCGATGGCCCGAGAGCCACGCCTAGTCGAACTTCTCGCGAGCATCCGCCTGACCCATGACCCAATATCCCGATGCCTTGACCCAACTCAGCGGATAGCCTCGCTCGTCGACAATATGCCAGCGGATTGACCGGGTCACGGCCGCCTCGGCGGCGATCCAGACGAAGGTTCCCGGCTCGATGTCGATCGTCTTGACGGCGGCAACCAGCGCCTCGGGATCCGCGGCCCGGGAGAGCGGTCGATGGACCCAGAGCGCAACATAGTCCGCCCGGGTTTCAAATCTCTGATGTTCCTCCGGCCCTTGTCACGGCTGCGATCCTGGTGACGCGCCTACCGGCGGCTGCCTCTTCGATCCGCCGGCCGATCGCCGGCAGCGCCGTCTCGTCGCCGATCAGCAGCCATCGTTCCACGTCGGGCGAGACCACCGCCGATCCGCGTGGTCCGGCGACCTCGAGCCTGTCACCCGGCTGCGCCCAAAGCGCGCACAGCGTTGCCGCGCCGGCGTCATGAACGACAAAGTCAATCGCAAGTGTGCGTGAACGTGCATCATAGCGTCATGGCGTATAGTCGCGCCGCTCAGCCTCCCCGGAAGAGGACGGCACAAGGATCTTGACGTGGTCGTCAGGCGACAGGCTCGGGAAGTCCGCGAGATCATCACCGGTCAAGTTGACCCGCAGCATGCCTGGGGTGAGTTGAACAACGCTCGTGATCGTCAGAAGTCGCCGCTTCAGTTCATGACGGACACGCTAGATGCGAGGTGCGGCAGATACGGATGTTGAATCAACGGGAACACCCATAGCATCGCGCTGGACCGTGGCGGCGAAGACACGCCCCGGGGTTAAACCGAGGCTCCTTTGCCTCTTCTAACGGCACCCTGCACAACATTTGCGCAGACATCAGAGGCGACAGGCATCTCATGAGGAAAAAGTGACCGGCAGCCCCATCTTTCCGCTTGTAAAGCCCTGTGTCGTTGCATAATCGCGCGCCAACCAAACCATAAAGCGATGGCGACAGACGGTAGCCACTTCGACTGCGGCGCGATCGTGAGCTATCGGGCCATCGCGGCGGTGCCACGGGGAGGATGCATATCTTCATTTCTCTTTGGGAAATTGGCGGATGCAAGGGCAAAGGCGGGGAATGAAACTCTCATATCTGGGCAGCGACGCCGAAGAACTGTCGGATGTTCTGACGCGCTGCATTGGACCCGTCAGGGTGCAAAGGCCGCTGAACACGGATTTCTCCTATAGCTATGAGTTCGTCGCCGCCGGCCGCGTTGCCTTCAGCCGCGTGACGTCGCAAGGCAGTCTGAGTATAGGCCAGAAGGACGAGGTGCCTAAGCTCCTCATATTGCTCCCCCTGCACGGCTCCGCCTGCGTGAAGATAGGGCGAAATGAGAGCCTGATTTCCAAACCCGGCCAGGCAGCGATCCTCGACGGCAACAGACTGTCCGAACTGCAGATCGAGGGAGACCGCCGCCATCTATCGCTTGTCATCGACCAGGAAGACATTTTCCACCGCCTCCGTGGCGGACTGGAACGGCCGGTCTATGGTTCGCTCGACTTCGTGCCCGAACTCGACCTTGCAGATGGGGCGGGCCAGATCATCTTGAGGCTGTCACAGATCATGGCGGCTTCCCTCGGGGCGGAACCCGCGATGCGTGACATGCCCAACGCGCTTTCATATCTCTCCGGAAGCATCGTTAACCTGCTGGTCGATACGGTGCCGCATCGGTTCTCGGCGGCCTTGAGTCAGGGCGAGTGGCTGCCGTCCCCAAAGCACGTCAAACGTGCTGTCGACTTCATGCACGCCAATCTCTGTGCGCCAATTTCGATGACCGACATCGCAGGGGCGGCCGGCATCGGCGTTCGGTCTCTGCAGGAGGGCTTCAAGCGGTTCAAGGGCACGTCGCCGATCAGCTATCTCGCCCAACTGCGAATGGAAGCGGCCCACCGCGACCTTCTACAAGCGGATCAAAGGGTCTCGGTGGCGGAGATCGCCCGCAAATGGGGTTTCAGGCATATGGGTCGTTTCGCGACCGAATACCGGAAATGCTATGGGTGCCCGCCTTCCGAAGCGCGAAAAGGGCGACCGCACGCGTTGGAGCCGGGAGAATAAGAGATAGGCGGCGCGGCTAAGCCGCACCGCCCAAAGATCGACTTTTCCCTGCGTGCACGGATCGGCATGATCAGTGATAGCCCGCATTGCCCGTAAAGAGATCATTCAGCTTGTAGGCCACCTCGGTCCGGTTCGTCGCCTTCAGCTTTTTCATGATGTTGCGAATATGGACCTTTACGGTGCTTTCGCGAAGATTGAGCTCATAGGCGATGATCTTGTTCGCCTTGCCCTTGCGAAGCGCTTGGACGACTTCCGCTTGCCGAAGCGTGAACATGCCGGCCATCGGCTGGGCTTCCGGCCTTTCCGTCTCGATCAGATGTCGTACGGCGAGAACGCTGCTGGCCGGCAGGAAGATTCCGCCTGCTACCGCCAATCCGATCGCTTCGATGCAAACCTCCACCCCAACGGAGGTAGGGATATATCCGCGCGCCCCGCATTCGAGCACCCGCAAGATCTGGCCGAGATCATCGATGTCGGACAGGACGACGACCGGGAGCGGCCGGAACTCGGCGGCAAGCTTTGCGATCTCGGCCGCGACATCGGCGACCTTGCGGGCGCCGATATTGAGGAGAACGGCTCCGACTGGCGGGCAGGTGCCCTTCTTCTCTCGCCATTCATCGACAGAACCGAAGGCGCCGACTTCCATACCAAGACCATGGGTGGTCAGGGTCCTCGCCAGGCATTCTCGGTCCAGCGCCCTGCTATCGAGGACAAGTAGACAGCGTTTGTCCACCCCCTCCGTTTGCTGCATTTCGCCGTCTCCGGTACGATGTGTGAGACTGTTTGAGCCGTTCGGCTCCAGCGCAAATGCCGGCATTTTCTCAAATCTTGAAATTGAAGAAGCCATTGCAAATCCCCTTAAACGAATGGTCCCAATGGAGGCAAATTCCTCAGACCGAGCGTTCTTCTAGAAAATACTCTGAATACTACTTTATAATTAATACTTTCGGCGTCACCCTTTTGGAATAACCTCGTTTTTAGACACCGAGTTATCAAAAATATACATGTAATACACGATAGTCTAGTAGAACACCCCCAAAAAAATGAAGGGATGCACACGAAGATCGCGCCGCCGCGTCAATGGCGCAACGATAGCCGACCGGCTCGTGGCGCGACCACGGATTCCCGGCCGACCAAAGTGATCCCCTAAAGGCGTGGGCGACCGGATAGAGACGGTTCCTGGCGGAGCAAAATGGGAAGGCAGTCTCTCCCCTCGAATGAGCAGTACCATGACATCCACCCCCCGACCTTCAGGCGGAGCTTCGGATTAAGAGACGCAGTGCGGCTTTTGACAATTGACGAAATGAGAGGATGCCTACCGCCTTCGAAGGCTGACCGGGTATCTGCCGATCCACCTTTCGTGGTACCCACAGCCGAGACTCGGACGCAGCAGGCGGCCGGTGCTCCGGCGTTGGCGCCGTCGGGCTCCGACAGGGACGTGCTCAAATCGTGGAGCGGAACTCCCTGAGCGCCGATGATTTCCGGTCCTGAAAGTTGCGGTACCTGGCCGCTGCCTCAGTTCGGTTATGAGCACCCAGCTTGGTGATGATGTTGTGCAAATGGATCTTCACGGTGTGTTCCGACAACCGGAATTCAGCCGCAATGAGCTTGTTCTGCAGCCCGCGTGAAACCATCTCGAGAATCTGCAGTTCGCGAGCCGTCAACTCGGCAACGCCATCGCCCTCGATCCGCGCGCCCGCGGAAACCCCGTTATGGGACGGCAACGGGGGGCCGCCTCTGCTTGCCTGAAGCATGAGCTCGGGCGGAAAATACGCGCCGCCGCAAAGCATCAGCCGGATCACCGACAGCCATACATCAAGCTTGACGTTCATAGGCAGCATGCCACGGACCAGGGGCGACCGCAGAACCTCGGCGAAGGACGAATTCTGGCCATGTCCATGCGGTTCGATGACGGCCGTAAGAGATTGCGGATGCAAGCGCAAAATTCGTGTCGAGGCTCCCTCAACGTCCTTCATCAGGCCGATGTCGACAAGAAGCAACGACACCGGATGCGAGAAGGCCCGGCATGCCGCATCGACATCGTCGACCTGTTCGACGAGCACCCATGGAAATTCGCGTTCCGTCGCCTCGATCAGCCGCTCCGAAACACTTCCGGCGCTCGATACGATCAGAATGACGCGTCGGGGCTCGGCCCGCCGTTTTCCGTATGCAAACGCCCCGGCCCCAATCTCACCCCGCTCAGCCACGTTTCGCAAAGCCATACCCCTCACTCGCTCCATCGATCGGCAACTGCTGGTCGATTGAACCTGCGCAAATCACGTCGCTTCGGCGAACTCTAGCCCACGGCGCGCCCAGTCGCGACGACGCAAAAGGTGTGAGCTATCCGTTGAAAGGTTACCAGGCGGCGGAGCTTTGCCCCGCTCTGCTTCATCCAAATGAACGAGACAGTACCGCGGCGACATCCATCCTGTGAAGCCCTGGGACGTTCCGCAAGCCGCAGATAGAACGGAGAGCGGCGAGGTGCCGCGAATTTTAACAAGCATGCTGATGTGGGATGAGAACGTGAAAGTCTAGTTGATCAGGACTTCAAATGCTTGGCTTCATCGGTTTCGCCACGCGGCGAGATTGGCGACGCTCGCGAATTACTATCCCGAAACGCCGGTAGACTTGACGCACTCGAGCCCAGTGACCGGATTTATTGACCATCGCCCGCAGGAGTGGAGCCCTGGAATTTACTTGACGACATACGGAGCGATCGACCTGCGATGGTAATTCGCCTTCACGCTTCGAAAGTCTTCTTTTAAAGAGCGTAGCTGCCCAAGGTACCATCTGCCACTCGTGCTGGCCGTGAACTGCACCCCTGGAAAGCGGGGCATCAAGGATGCGCAAAACTGCACCGAAAGAGGTACGCACTTTCCAATTTAATTGCTTCAATAGTACGCATTTTTCTGCACTATTCACAATGTTGCAAATGAATGATACTTGTTTGCGTGATTATTTCCATCTCATTTAGGAATTTTTCATCACGCTCCTTCTGCAGTAGTCAATGCTTTATTGTGATTTTATTTAAGACTTTTTTCGAGGCGAATGTGGTCAACGAAACAGGCGCATTAACCAAATCTGCAAGACGCAAGCCCCTCAACCGTAGCCGAGGTTTGACGAGTTGCCGAGGGCTACGGCCATGAACTCACCGAGCCCGGAAGATGGCGGCGGAGCCCCAATCAAGCCTGCTCACGAGGGCACTGGCGACGAACCCCGCGCAACGGAAACAGAAGCGTGGTCGCCGCAAGAGCGGCACCTTGTCATCATCGACGGGCGAGCTCTCTGGCGCGATAGCCTGGCGCGAAACATCGCCGCCGACAATCCCGGCTGGTCTATTCTGACGTTCGAGTCCTCCGAGGTATGGAGGCGGCAACGCGAGGAAGACACGCCGCCGGCGGCAATCCTGTTGAACATTGCGGACAAGAGGATCGATGATCCGGCTGTTGAACAAGAAATCACGATACTCGCATCCGAGTTCGCTCCGGCTCCGGTGATCGTCCTATCGGACAGGGACGATCTGACACAGATCGTGAAAGCACTGGAATGCGGAGCAAAGGGGTATATTCCTTCTTCTGTGGGCGTGGATGTCTGTATCGAGGCCATCTCGCTTTCGCTCGCGGGCGGCATCTTCGTTCCGGCGAGAAGTGTGTTCGCGATGCGTCACCTGTTTGAACCGGGGGGCGCCGCCGAGCGGCCATTGGCTGGTTTGTTCACCGAGCGCCAGGCGGAGGTGGTGGAGGCGCTGCGGCGTGGAAAGGCGAACAAGGTCATCGCTTACGAGCTCAACCTTCGGGAAAGTACGGTAAAGGTTCACGTCCGCAACATCATGAAGAAGATCAAGGCGGCCAATAGGACCGAGGTCGCCTACAAGATCAACGATTTACTCCCCGATTATCCCTCGGTCGAGAAACCGTCGAGCACTGCCGGTGTCGATCCCGACAAGAGGCGCCGCGACTAGATTTTGCACGCGGGCGCTCACCTCGCCTTCGCGCGAACGAGCTGCTGTGCATATTGGTGGCGAATGCCGCATCGGTTTCCGCCATGGCCTCCACAATGGCGAGCGCGGCGCCCCGTGCGTCCGTCAGGATAGCACTCGCTTCTTGGACAAAACCACAAATGGTGGCGACCGCCGCATCCACTACTAGATAGTTACTTGCAAGTATTGCCTCCATCTAGAGATGTTCCGCGCCGACTGGCCAAGAAGCACGTGCCGTAAAGCAAGTTCGCTTGCAGGTAGATTGCCTCGTCGGCTTCCGGAAACTCAATATCCGCTGCGCGCAAATTCTGTCCGTATGACGCCGAGATGTCTTTGCCGTGCGATATTTTTGTGGAGCTTTAATTCTCCCGGAAGGACGAATAGCGCCGTGCGATTCTTCCTTCGCAGAGAATGGCGTGGGCGGGATAGTTTCATGCACCACGGGATGTGGAAGATACGGTAGCGCGGCAGCGGCGGCCGACGGCCCTATTTCAGGTTTGCCCTGTGGTCAGCCCGCCCCCGCCGAGGGAGGGAAGCAGCGAAGTGGACAGGATTTCTATTGCAGCCACGTCGTTTCGCGGCTTCGATCCGGACGAACTCGCAGCCGTCCTGTCCACGCCCGCTTCCCCAATCAAGGTCGAGAGGCTGAGCGGTGAAGCTCTTTCGTTTGACTGCGAATTCTTTTCGACGGGGACGATATCATTCGGCAGCTGCGCCTATGAAGGCGAATTGGAGTGCAAACGGCAGGCGGCAAGCGACAAGCTGCTGATTTTTCTGCCGACACGAGGAGCCGCCCTGTTTGAACCCAGCGGCAGGGAAATCTGGTCGCGGCCCGGCCAGGGAACGATCGTCGATGGGGCGCGCAACGAAAGCGTCCGGCTATATGGTCCCCGTCGACACCTCACCTTGTTCATCGATCACCGCAAGATCGCCAACCATCTGATCAACATGCTGGAGCGGACGATCAGCGGCAATCTCGAATTCCACCCGCATATCGATGTCACCGCGGGACCAGGGCTGGCCCTGGCACAACTTGTCGAAACTACATGCAGCGGTCTGCGGGGTGACGCCCCCCTGCGGCAATCCCCCTTGGCTCTTGCGTCGCTCGGCGATGCGGTAACCCACCTCATACTGGAAGCCGCACCGCACCGCTACTCGGACCAGCTGTCCAGCCCCGTACCCCTGCCGGCGCCGCGACATGTGAAATGGGCGATCGATTTCATGCATGCGCATATCGCGGAGCCGATCACCATGGCTGATATTGCTGCGGCGGCGAAGGTGAGCGTCCGCACCCTGCAGCAGGGATTTCGACAGTTCCGTCTGACCACGCCCATGGCTTATCTGCATGAATTGCGATTGACCGCCGCCCACCAGGATCTCATGAACACACATGAGGCCCAAAGCGTCGCCGATATCGCGCTGAAATGGGGATTCACCCATCTTGGCCGGTTTGCAGCCGACTACAGGAAGCGCTTTGGCCTGTTGCCTTCGCAAACGATGCGAAGCGGCAAGCGCTGAAGGTCGAAAAAGGACGGCCCGTCCGGACTCCTGAAGAAAGCAGGACATCACTCGACCTGGACAGAAAGCTCGCCTGACACCAGCCTGTTACCAAAGGAACCCACACTACTTAGAGCGGTCGATAGACAGGAATGGCACCAATTCGGTGCGCCAGCAATGGAACGAAGAACCTGCCGATGACGCCCGAACGTTTTGCCGAATGTCTCGCCAGTTTGAGATGGACGACCATCGATCTCACATCCGCGCTCCAGTGCCAGCTTTCGTGGGTCGAGGCCATGGAAAGCGGTCAGGCAGAAATTCCTGAGGACCTGGCGCGCTGGCTGGAAGGCCTTGCCAGGTGCCATGAGGCCGCGGGGATTCCGACCGGCTACCGCGACGTTGCGCATTTTTGACATGAGGCGCGCGCGCGTCGGCCATGCTTGATGAGCCTCCCACGCCGCCTCCCGTCCAGGTTTAAGCGACCCGCGCGCCCGTGGCGTCGAAATACCGCCTACGCTCGGAGGGCGCCGACAGCCATACCGTCGATCCTGACGGAATGTCGTCGCCTTCCCGCAATTCCACCACGACATTCTGCGCATCGCCGAGCCTGCAATAGATATAGCGCGTGCCCCCGAGATATTCGGTGAACTCCACGGTCGCCTGCACCGCATCGGGTCCGCCGGCGACGATCCGGGTATGTTCGGGCCGCATGCCGAAGACGATC
This sequence comes from Sinorhizobium sp. BJ1, assembly GCF_002531555.1. Classification (NCBI taxonomy): domain Bacteria; kingdom Pseudomonadati; phylum Pseudomonadota; class Alphaproteobacteria; order Hyphomicrobiales; family Rhizobiaceae; genus Sinorhizobium; species Sinorhizobium sp. BJ1. The sequence continues at coordinate 178,793 of NZ_NWTH01000008.1, read as the reverse complement.
CTTTCGCCGGCTCGAAGCGAGTCCAGGCGGGCCTCGATCTCGCAGCCGGCAACCCGCACCTTTCCCGAGCCGCTCCATTCTGCATCCAAGAGGTTCATGCGTGGCGAGCCGATGAAGCCGGCGACGAAGGTGTTGACGGGGTTCTCGTAGACCTCGCGCGGCGTGCCGGTCTGCTCGATCCTTCCGTCGCGAAGGATGACGATCTGGTCGGCGAGCGTCATCGCCTCTGTCTGGTCGTGCGTCACATAGATCATCGTGTTGCCGAGTTCGCGATGCAGCCGGGCGATCTCGACACGCATCGAGACGCGCAGTTCTGCATCGAGGTTTGAGAGCGGCTCGTCGAACAGGAAGACGTCAGGCTTGCGGACGATCGCCCGGCCGATTGCCACGCGTTGGCGCTGGCCGCCCGACAATTGGCCCGGCCGCCGGTCGAGCAGGTGATCGATCTTGAGGATTTCGGCGGCTTGCCCGACGCGCCGCTCGATTTCCGCGCGGTCGGTCCGCGCCAGCTTCAGTCCGAATGCGAGGTTGTCGCGCACGCTCATATGCGGATAAAGCGCATAGGACTGGAAGACCATGGCGATGCCGCGCTCGGAGGGGTCGAGATCCGTAACATCGCGCCCCCTGATGGCGATTTCCCCGTCGCTTACCTCCTCGAGCCCGGCGATCATGCGCAACAGCGTCGATTTTCCGCAGCCCGACGGACCGACGAACACGGTGAAATCGCCTTCCCTGATCGTCAGATCGATGCCATGAACGACCTGCAGCGCGCCGAAGCTCTTGCGCACTCCGTTGAGTGCCACACCGATCCTATCCCGTTCCGTCATCTAGCCGCCACGCTTCTCAGCTTGCAGCCAGACGAGCATTTCGCCCGGTGCGCGATTGTCCCAGAGGTGGTAGGGCACCAGGCGCAGCCGCGCGGCGCGCTTTGCCGCCGGCGTCGGGCGATAGAGCGCGCCCCCCCAGTCCGCCGTATCCTCGCGCTCGACCGGCAGTTCGACGGCGACCGCACCCTCGAGGTCCTCCAGGGTCGTCGACGTCGTTTCAGGCAGATCCTCCGGCACGACGATGGCGTTGAGATCGCCGCCATTATCGATCTCCTCGGCACAATAGACCAGAGGCCCACGCAACAGTGCAATGCGGCCGGCATCCTGCCGGACCTTTGGATTGGCGAATTGCGGACGCAGTTTCATCGGCAAGTCAATCGAAACCGCGTCGCCATCGGACCATTCGCGCTCGATGCGAGCATAGCCGTCCAGCGTGACGTGTTCGAGGTCGATACCGCTTCCATTTACCGAGATGCTGGCGCCGTCGGCCCATTCCGGAATGCGCAAGGACAAGGCGAATTGCCTCGGCTCCGCGAGTTCGAGCCGGATCGAAACCGCACCCTCCCACGGATAGTTGGTGACCTGCCGTAACGTGACGCCCGAGCCGCCCAGTTTCAGCCGCGCCGTGCTCTCCCCATAGAGATGCACCGCTATTTCGTCGGTCGCCACGCCATACATGTAGGCGCCTACCGAGGCGACAAGCCGGGCGATGTTCGGCGGGCAGCAGGGGCAATTGTGCCATCTCCAGCGATGATGCTTGCCGGTGCTCTCCAGCGGATTGTCATAGAAGAAGGTCTTGCCGTCGAGCGACAGGCCGCTGAGCGCGCCGTTGTAGAGCGCCTGTTCCATGATGTCGGCAAAGCGCCGGTTCGGTCCGCGTCCGAGCATCCGGCTTGCCCAGAAGACCAGCGCGACCGAGGCGCAGGTCTCGGCATAGGCGGTGTCGTTCGGCAGGTCGTAATAGTCGGTGAAGCCTTCATTTCTGGCTGAAGGGCCGATGCCGCCCGTCACATACATCTGCTTGGTCGTCAGGTCGTCCCAGAGCGTTTCGAGCGCGTCGGTGAGCGTGTCGTCCTTATACTCGGTCGCCAGATCGGCCATGCCGGAATACATGTACATAGCGCGCACCGCGTGGCCGACGACCTTCTTCTGCTGGCGCACCGGCTCATGGGATTGGCTATACTCGTGGGTCTTATGCACGTAATCCTTCGGTGAACGCCCATCGCGGATCGCCTCTTCCGTGAAGAAGTGCGGCTCCTGGCCGCGCTCGTCGATGAAGAACTTCGAAAGATCGAGATACTTCGTCTCGCCGGTCACGCGCGCGAGCTTGACGAGCGCAAGCTCGATCTCCTGGTGGCCGCAATAACCGGGAATCTGCCCTTCGCCGTGGCCGAATATGTCGATCATGTAGTCGGCAAAACGGCACATCACGTCGAGCAGCTTGCTTTTTCCGGTCGCCTGGAAATAGGCGACTGCCGCCTCGATCAGGTGCCCGGCGCAATAGAGCTCATGGTGATCGCGCAGGTTGGTCCAGCGCCGATCCGGCTGCACCCTCTGGAACCAGGTGTTCAGATAGCCGTCCTTATCCTGCAGCCGTTCATACATGTCGATGATCTCATCGGCCCTGGCCTCCAGCCGCGGATTGGGCTTGCGATAGAGCGAGTAGGCGATGGTTTCGATCGACTTAGCCAGGTCGCTGTCCCAGAACATCTGTGTCGTCCCCCCCCAGGACTGGATGGGAATAACGATGCCGGGATTCGGATGATTGACGTCGACGGCGCGCAGCATTCCCGCTTCGACGCAGCGGTCAAGCAGGATCTCGGCCGTGGCGTTGCAGACGGCATCCTGCCACTTGCCCCAGAATCCCCCGACCCGGACATCCGGAACGGCCACGGGCCTGAACTGTCGGTCCTTCTTACTCATGATGTGCCTTTCTCTCGTTATTTGACCGCGCCGGCCATCAGCCCGCGCATGTAGTATCGTTGCAGCAGCAGGAAGACGATGAGGCAGGGTACGACCATGACGGCGACCCCCGCCTGCACGGCGCCCCAATTGATCGCCCCAAGCCGGCCGGCGCGCACGGCCATCATCAGCACCGGCAGCGTGTAGTTCTCGTTGCTGGAGAGCAGCACGAGGGCCGCGAGAAACTCGTTCCAGGCATTGAGGAAGGCAAAAATCGACACCGTCGCGACGCCGGGCATGACCAGCGGCAACAGCACCCGAACCAGCAGCTTCAGGTCGCGCGCGCCGTCGATGCGGGCCGCCTCCTCGATCTCCTTCGGCACCGCGTCGAAAGCGTTGCGCATCATGAAGACCGAGAACGGCAGCTGCAGCGTGACATAGACGAGCATCAGGCCGAACAGCGAATTGTTGAGCCCCAGCCGCGCCAGGATGATGAACAGCGGCGTCAGGATCGACTGGAACGGAATCATCAGCGTCGCGATGATCAGCACAAACAGCGCGTTCTTCAACGGAAAGCGGTAGCGCGAGAAGCCATAGCCGGCAAGCACGCTCACGACGACGGTCAAGACCACAGTCCCGAGCGACACCACCAGCGAATTCATCGTGTGCTGCAGGACGCCGGAGCCGAAGCCGTCGAGGATGCGATAGGCATCGAAGCTGACGCCCGAGACCGGCCATGGCGGCAGCGGCGGCAAGCCGGATTCGCTGCTCGGCCGAAACGATGCCAAGAAGCCGATGACGAACGGCGCCAGGAAGAAGAAGGCTGTGCCGATGCCGATCCCGTGATAGGCGATCCGATCGCGCAGCGCCTTGCGGGCGCGGAGTTCGCGGCGCGTCCTCATGGCCTCTCATCCCCCACCTTGAGCAGCCAGAGCTGGAAGATGCTGATGGCGACGAGGATTGCGAGCAACGCGATCGAAAGTGCCGCGCCGTAGCCCAGATTGAAGGACACGAAGGACTGGATGAAGATGTAATAGACGACGGAGATCATCCGGTTTTGCGGACCGCCGCTGGTCATGATGTAGAACTGGTCGAAGGCAAGGATGGAGCCGGTCACCGACAGGATCAGCGCCAGTGCCATGGTTCGTCGCATCAGCGGCAGGGTCAGATAGCGGAAGCGTTGCCAACGGCGGGCGCCGTCGATACGGGCGGCCTCGGTCAGTTCCGCCGGTATCGCCTGGAGCCCTGTCAGCAGAATGATCATGGTGAAGCCGGCAATCTTCCAGACAACCATGACAATGATGGTCAGGAAGGCCGTATCGAAACCGGCAAGCAGGTTGATGCGGCCATTGGTCAGCCCGAGCCATTGCATAAGCGGGGCAAAGAGGCCGCTGTCGACATTGGCGAGCCAGACCCAGAGCAGCGAGGCCGAGGCCAGCCCGACGACGACCGGCAGAAAGATGATCGTTCGATAGGCCGAAACCAGCGGCCGCTGTTTTTCGACGAAAATCGCCAGTGGAAAGGCCACGGCGAAGATCGCGAGGGTGACGATGATCGTATAATGTGCCGTAAAGCCGAGCGCCGTCATGAAGCGTGCGTCGCTTACCATGCGCACATAGTTGCCGAAGCCGATCCAGGCCGGCTTTCCGAGCAATGGCCATTTGTGCAGGCTCATCCAGACGGTGAAGAGCACCGGCAGGACAAAGAACACCGTGACCAGCGCCATCGCGGGTGCGATGTAGAGTAGGCCGCGCCAGCCGGAACGCTTCCTCTTGCGGCGACGCGGCGACGGGGATGCGATGCCCGAGATCGTCATAGATGATTTCTTCGATCCTGTTCCGAATGCTGGAAGGGCAAGGCGCCCTTCCAGCGTTAAGGGCTACTGGCCCGCGCCGATGATCGACTGCATCTCGGATTGAGCATTCGAGAAGGCGCCGTCGACGTCATCGCCGTAAATCGCTGCATTGATGAAGGTGGCCCAGGGGCCGTTCGAGCTGTTGATCAGGTCGTTGAACTGCAGCGTATAGGGCGTCTTTGCGACCGCGATGGCCTCGATGCCGACCTTGAGGCGCGGATCCAACCCTTCGAGAACCTCACCGGCGATGTCGCCGCGAGTCGGCAGGCTGCCGTATTTCGCCATGATCTTCTGGCCCTCCATCGAATAGGTGAATTCGAGGAACTTCTTGACCGTCTCCAGCTTCGGCGTTCCCTTGGTGACGACGAAATTGTCGCCGCCGGCAAAAGACGAGGGCTTGCCGTCGACACCCGGGATCAGCGTGACGCCGAAGTCAATCTCCGGATGCTGGGTGACGAGCGTGCCGATGGCGAAGGCACCGATGCTCTGCTGGCCGATCTTGCCGTTGGTGAAGGTCAGGAAATTGACGCCGTTGTCGCTCGCGGAACCGGCGGGAACCGTGTCCTTGGCGACGAGATTGCGGTAGATGTCGACCGCCTTGCGCATCTGAGGCGTGTCGAGCGTCGCCTTCTTGCTGTCGGCGGAGAGGATGTCTGCCCCCGCCCCCCAGACCAGCGGCGTGAAGGTGAAGATCATGCAGCCGCCGCAGCCGCCGCCGGAGAAGTAGAAGCCGTAGGTGTCGCCGCCAAGCGCGCGGATCTTCTCGGCGTTGGCCGTAATCTCCTCCCAGGTCTTCGGCGCTTTTTCCGGATCGAGGCCGGCCTTGCGGTAGAGCTCCTTGTTCCAGGCGAGAATCGAGGTCTCGACCGAAAGCGGCAGACCGTAGATCTTGTCCTGATAGGTGCCGAGCTTGACATGCGACGGCGAGAGCGCGTTGAAATAAGGGAGCGATTTCGCCCATTCGCTCAGGTCTTCGAGTTGCCCGGCGGCGGCGAAGGCCGGCGTGTAGATCAGGTCGAGCGATAGCGCATCCGGCGCCTGTCCGCCGGCGATGGCGGTGGCGTATTTCTGCACAAGCTCTGAAAAGGGAACTTCGGTCAGTTCCACCTTGTCCTCACCGGCAGCATTGTAGGCTTTGACGACTTCCTTGAAGGAGTCGCCGATGCCGGAGCGAACCCACATGCTGATCGTTTCGGCGGAAGCAACGGAGAGCCCCAGCCCGTAGGCGAGCGTCGTTGCGGCAAGCAATCTCTTCAACACTTTCCATTCCTCCTCTTGATTGGAGCCGCATGCACGCGAGCTCCCTCCTCCTCGTTCAGTCGCACTCGGTCAGCCGCGCTTAGGCAGGCGTACCGGCCCCACCACAGGATTGCCGGACGACAAGCTTGCAGGGCAGCTTGCGCAAGCCCGGCTCGGCCGTCCTACCCTCCGCAAGGGCAAGCACCATCAACCCGGCCTCCCTGCCGAGTTCCTTCAAATTCATGTCGATCGTCGTCAGCGGCGGGCGCGTCTGCTCGGCAAGGATTTCCCAATTGTCGAAGCCGATGACGGAGACGTCGTCCGGGACCTTGACGCCGCGCTCTCGAAGCGCGTCGATCACGCCGCGAGCAATCTGGTCGTTCCCGCAGAAGATGCCGTCCGGCAGCCTTTCACCAGCGCTCCACAGTTCGGCGATGGCCTCGTGGCCCCAGCGCTCGGACCAGACGCCGTAAAGGACGGGCGCATCCCCGCCCGCCTCCTTCGCGAAGGCGCAGGCGCGCTCGCGCACGGAAACGAAATCCTCGGGCCCGGTGATATGCACCAGGCTGCGGCGGCCGATCTTCTTGAGCCAGGCCGCGGCAAGAGCCGCGCCGTGGGCATCGTCGGCCGTGAATGTCACGCTTTCCGGCGCCCCGGCAGTAAAGGCATAGACGACTGGCACCGGCAGGCCAGCGAGATCGACCGGGAGAGACCTGTCGATCCGCTTGCCTGTCGCGATGATGCCGTCCACCTGCTTGTCCAGCATGGCATCGACATGGACCTTGCCGAGGGCAGGATCGTCTTCGATTGCACAGAGGAAGACTGAGACGCCGTGGTCGACCAAAGCCTCCGAAACACCCGCCATGACGGGCAGAGTGAAACGGCCATAGGTGTCATTGGTCAGAAGCCCGATGGTGAACGACCGGCTGGAGAGCAGCCCCCGCGCCAGCGCGTTCGGCCGGAAGCCGATTTCGGCGGCCATCCGCTTGATCCGCGCCCGCGTCTCGGCGGCCATGCGGCCGTTGTCGTTCAACGCCTTCGACACTGTCGAGACGCTGACGCCCGCCACTCGCGCCAGGTCGTGAATCGTCACGCGCCCGCTTCTGGATCGCTGTGTCGTCAAATCGGTCTCCCACCCTAAAGCGTGTGTGAGAAAACCTTTTCGCATGGAGGATGTCAATATGAGAAAACGTTTTCTCATGCTGCTGACGTTTGTGACTTTCCTGAGCGATCGTAGTGAATACCCGGCAGTAAAACTTCGTTGCGCCGCTTGCTTCCGCTTCCGCCCACGACGCACCACATTTCCGAGCAAGGCATTGTCGGCCCGGGTGGGTTCGTGCTCCGACGCTTCATCGGCGCAAAGCGAAACCGTTGCGAACTGGTGGTTGGGCCTTTCCTTCCGCTTTTACTCCCATAGGTAAAGCTTCGTAAGCCAACGCAACGGAGCGGAAATACATGTCCTTACTGATCAGCGTGCTCGTGACATTTCTCGTCGTCATCCTGGTGCTTTACCTCGTCAATCGGCTTCCGCTGGACGGACGCACCAAGCAAATCGTCCAGGCCATCGTGATCATTATCGGCGTGTTGTCGTTGCTGAGATATCTTGCGGTATTCTAGCTTGGCCGCCCTTTGGCCTGAACAGCCCGTCATGGGCCCGCGAGTTCGGATCGGTGTCCGTCGCCCATCCAATATTGACTTCCGTACCGCGTGTCGCTCGGGCGAACGACACCGCAGAATACACTGTCGCAGTTCGCCAACGCCACTCGCAATAAATAGAATCAAGCAATTGGTTGCGAATCACCCTGTTCAAGGGTGATTATGGGCTGTGTTCACTGATCTCTGATTGCAAAGCAGACTGGCCGCTCCAATAATCGAGTCGAGACCGTCAACCAAAGATGGTCTCCAGTGTCGGAGGAACTATTCAATGAACAGAAACGTGATCATCGGTATCATAGTGGTCGCGATCGTCATCCTCGCGGTAATCTTCCTGATGCCGGGTGGCACCGAACAGACAGCCGAAACGCCCCCGGCGCCGGCTCCAACAGAACCCGCCCCCGCGCCTGCGGCACCAGAACCCGCACCCGCAACGCCCGCACCCGCGACACCGGAACCCACTACTCCGGCGCCCGCTACGCCCGCGCCTACTACGCCGGCCCCCGCTACGCCCGCGCAATAGACCGCCGGCCACCGTTCTGGAAGCCTCGCGCCCGCCAGGGCGCGAGTGCTTGTTTCTTTGGCTTCTCCACCAGAGGACAAGAGAGTTGCGCTTGCGTCGCCGATGTCCTCGCGAGCGCTGCGACCTGTCAGTCCGTCACGATGTGGATGCCCAGCATATGGATGGTCTCCGGCGGCCGCTCTGTTTCGAGGGGATAATCCTCGATGCTGCCGCCTCTTCCCCATCGCGCGGCAAGGCTCATCAGTTCTTCCTGTTCCTTCCTGAGCCTATGCCAGGCAAGGATATCGTCGGCATGGACGGCGTTCAGCCGCGGATCGTAGAAGCGGTCGATTTCTTCACCGGCATCCTTGCGGGCGGCCTCCATCCGCTGCTTCAACGCGTTCGCCTCGTCCTTCAACAGAAAATAGCGGCGCATCACGGCAATCAGCGCAAGATCGTTCGGACTGGCGTTCAAGAGCGTTCCTCCGCGTTGTTGCTGACAACCATTTCGCCGGGAGGCATTCCCGGCTCGCCGTGGCCTTCGCCCGAAACTGTGACGCTTTTCCGGCAAAAAATGCAGAAGCAAAATCTCTCTCGCATGGACCCAGGATGGCTTCGGCATCACGCCAGCGGATCCGACGGGAGAATGCGACGCCGGCACTTTCCGCCTTGACCTGTGCTGTGGCAAGCATATCCGCGGCGTGCGGGATCGCCATGCCTCGGGGTAAAACAAAGACGGCCCGGCATGGATTGCCGGGCCGTCCCATTCCTATGGTGGCGATAAAACTTACGCCCGCAGCCGCCCGTCCGGCTCGCCCGCCAAAGTCTCCCCTTGCGCCTCGCGCCGGTTGTGGCGAATCGACGACCAGAGCGAAAGGCCGATGAGACCCGCGCCGCCAAGTCCGGTGATGACCTCGGGAATATGCATAAACGTCTGGAAATACATCACCACCGAGAGGATCAGGATCGCATAGAAGGCGCCATGCTCCAGGTAACGATATTCGCTGAGCGTTCCCTTTTCGACCAGCATCACGGTCATCGAGCGGACATACATCGCGCCGATGCCGAGGCCGATAGCGATGATGAACAGGTTCTGGGTCAGGGCGAAGGCGCCGATGACGCCGTCAAAGGAGAAGCTGGCATCGAGCACTTCCAGATAGAGGAAGGCGCCGAAACCGCCTCTAGCCGCAGCGCTCATGGTCTGCTCCGTGGCGTCCAGCAGGCCGCCGACGATCTCGACGACGAGGAACGTCAGCAGCCCGTAAACGGCCGCATGGACGAAGGCGACCGCCTCATCTCCCTCGAGCAAGGTCGAGAAGCCGAGAATAAGCGCCAGCACAAAGGCGATCTCGACGCCCCTGATGGTCGCAAAACGCGCCATCTTGCGCTCGAGCCAGGCGATCCAGTGCACGTCTTTCTCATGGTCGAAGAAATAATTGAGACCGACCATCATCAGGAACGTTCCGCCGAAAGCGGCGATCGGCAGGTGCGCATCGTGCATGATGCGGGCATATTCCTCTGGACGGGCCGCAGCGAGGATGATCGCGTCGATGGGGCCGATATTTGCCGCGATCACCACGATCAACAGCGGAAAGACGATGCGCATGCCGAAGACAGCGATGAGGATACCCCAGGTGAGGAACCGCTGCTGCCAGACCGGCGTCATGTCCTTGAGCTTGTTGGCGTTGACGATGGCATTGTCGAAAGACAAGGAGATTTCGAGAACAGCGAGCACGGCACAGACAAAGAAGACCGTCATCATGCCGCTGAGGGTACCGGTCGATTGCCAACCGACCCAGGCGCCGAGAACGAGACCGGCAGCGGTGGTGAGAAAGGCCCATTTGAAGTAATCAAGTGTGCCTGTTTGCGAGCGCGGCTGTGTCATTGGCGAATCTCCTCTGCCCGCGAGCTCGTCGCCTTTGCGAAAGGGAGATTGTTGGAAACAAAAGAACGCACGGCCGAACGGCCACATGCGTGGAGCATGAGTTGAATTGTCATGGTAGCGTTTTTCCGCCGGCTGATTTGCTGGCGGTACCGACATCACGAGAGCGCCGTAAAAACTCTCGCCAGAGGGGCCCGGCACCAATGTTCCTCCCGCGATCCGATGTCTGAGAGCGGGAGCTTTTCTTTACTTAGCGAGATCGGGCTTCGCGTCAAGAGTTCACCTCGTCTCTCGCACGTGCACGGGGCGTGTTATCGCCATTTGCGCGGGAACCAAAAGCCGGCTCCAACAGTTTGATTTCCAGCGGTAAACCAGTGGTGAGGCAAGGCATCATGCACTGTTTCTGGTGGGAAAAGAGCGTCGAATTGGAGCTCGGTGAAATGGGCGGATATCGCGCCGTGAAGAGTACGCGGGAGGCCGTCGAATGCCTGCTGTTGCGTTGGCCGCAGCGCGATGGCCGCGCGCTTGCCGCCGCCAAACGGACTTGCCTCCAGGCACTGGACGGCAAGATCAAGACCGAGAAAGCCCGCAGGGCCTTCATCAAGGCGGCGGAGGAGGCCCACATCTCGATTCGCAGTCAATAGAAGCGCATAGTCTCAGGCGCTACGTGTAAGAGCGTCGCACAGGCAGTTCGGGACGCAGAGGAGCACCTGCAGCGCCGCGCGTCTAAACGCACAAAGGCTTTTCAAATGTTCCTTATCCTTGGATCGGCTCCGGTTTAAAAAACATGCAGGAGGGGCGAAAGGACAGCCATGCTTGAGATTCCATGGAACGAGCCCGTCAACCTCAACATGCTGGACGGCAAGTGCCGCACCGTCATTGGGCCGCTCGACGCGATGAAATGCCTGCAAAGCGAATGGCCGGTGCGGCATGGTGCCTATTACGGCTGCGCCGTGCGTGCATGCAACGCGGCGCTGAGGCACCGGAAGAGACCCGAGGACGCCCGCGCCGCTTTCCTTGCCGCTTCCCGCGAGGCCTTCCTGACGATCGTCACCGGGACGGTGCAGGACAGCGGTGGCAATGCACATCCGCGCTTGGAGTGAACGTGGCTGGGCGGCATGGGCCGCCTTCTCCTGCCCCTGATCTCCCTGCTGGCGACGCAATCGCCACATTGTCACAGGGAACTCTTTTTTGGTTTCAGGCATTTACAGCGAGCCGACGTGAAGCGGTTTGCCGCTTCGGCACCGGAACAATTCGATGATCATCGCAATGCATGGGACGGGTCTCTCGCATGGTGAACAATTTCAGCAGATTCTCCACGGCGGTCGCAGAATATTCCGGCAGGCCGGTCACTTTTGTGATCGCGGTTGCAACGGTCGCTCTCTGGGGCATGACCGGACCGTTCTTCGATTTTTCCGAGACATGGCAGCTCATCATCAACACCGGCACGACGATCGTGACCTTTCTGATGGTCTTCGTTCTCCAGAATTCGCAGAATCGCGACGGCACCGCGCTCCAGGCGAAGCTGGATGAGCTTATCCTGACGAGTGAGGCCGAAAACCGTTTCATCGGCATTGAAAAACTCGATGATCGGGAGTTGAAGCGCCTCAGCGAAATCTTGAGGGAGCACGCGGCGAGCGAGGACGATCAGGCGCTGCACAGGAAGATCTCCAAGGCAGCCGGGCGAAAGCCGCGACGGGCCGAGGCCCGGTAGCTGGCGGGCCTAGTCGGTGGAACTAAAAACAACACGTGGCCGTTTGCCTGAAAGGCAAAGCACCACAGGAAACGCAAACCGGCTTCCGCTCGGTCGATGATGTCAACATTCGACCCGCGCCTGGAAGCGCGACCAGGAGGATAAGCATATGCACGTTGTCGGCACGCAGGTTATTCCGGAACAGGGCGGCAGGGCCGGTTTTACGGTTGAATTCGTCGGTGAGGGAGGTGAGATCGTATCGGTATCCCTACGCAACGACGCCTGCCGCAGCCTCAACCGCATGAATGCGGTGGAGCGGGCGAAGGAGGTGATGATGGAACTCGCCACCACCGAGACCACCGTTCTCGAGAACGGCGAGGCTCCGGAAGGCCAACCGAATATGCGCCGCAGCGCTCGCTTCAACAAGGATACCGACGAGATGGAACGGCAGCTCGACGAGGGGCTCGAGGACAGCTTCCCGGCCAGCGATCCCGTTTCGGTGACGGCTTCCACGATTCCGACAGACCGCGCGAAAAAGCACTAGCCATGGTCGGCCGCTCGTCTGTCGCGCTCGTCACCGGCGCGGGATCCGGCATCGGCAGGGCTACGGCACTTATGCTCGCCGCAAGAGGCGCCAAAGTAGGCCTGCTGGGGCGTAGGCGGCCCGAACTCGACCAGGTTGCCGCCCAAATCAGCGCCGAGGGCGGGCAGGCGCTCGTCCTTGAGGCAGACGTTTCCGAGGAGACGCCGATGCGCGAAGCGGTGGACGAACTCGTCTCTGTGTTCGGTGGTCTAGACATCGTCGTCGCAAATGCCGGCATCAACGGCGTTTGGGCGCCAATCGACGATCTGAAGCCGTTCGAATGGGACGAGACGATTGCCGTCAATCTGCGCGGCACCTTTCTCACCCTGCACACGACGGTCCCTCATCTGAAACAAAACGGCGGCGGGGCCATCGTGGTCGTCTCTTCGATCAACGGGACACGTACCTTCACGACGCCGGGCGCCACAGCCTACACGGCCACCAAGGCCGCCCAGGTCGCCATGGTCCAGCAACTGGCTCTGGAGCTGGCAAAGCACCAGATCCGGGTCAATGCCGTCTGTCCGGGGGAAATCGACACCAGCATTGCAGAGAATACGAGCCTTCGCCACGAGCAGGAAACCGCGATACCGGTCGAGTGGCCGGATGGACAGGTTCCGATTACCGGCGGCGAGCCCGGACGCAGCGAGGACGTCGCAGAAGTCATCCGCTTCCTCGTCTCGGACGATGCGCGGCACATAACCGGCAGCCCTGTCTGGGTCGACGGCGGCCAGGGGCTGCTGCGCTAGAGTCCTGCCACACTACTGCAGTTTCCTTAAAATTGTTGCCGATTTAAAATATGCAGCGATTCAGAGTGCTACAGTTGTCCAAAAGAAGCCCCGCCGGGGTGGCGGGGCCATTATCCGCATCAGCACTATGGAACGCCCGGATCCGTAGGGGCTTGCGGAGAGGGAACTATTCCGCGCGTTCCGTTGGCCAAACTGGAAGCGCACCGAATTGTTCCCGGCAATGGGAAATAATCGTGGTCTCCGTTAGCGGACAAGCCGGAGCACAGGGACGGGACGAAGGAATCGTTAACTATCTTGCCGATAGAGCTTTCCCGGAAGGCGAGTGCGGGGTGATTCGATGGAAGTTGAAGTAAGCGAGCGGACGAGTGTGTTCAAAGCCGGCGGGATCGTCGCATTTCCGCTCGAGGCGCGCGCCGGCGAGATCGATCGCTGCGCCCGGGAGCTCGATCGGCTCCATGGAAGCGCCGCTCTGCAATTCTGGAAAGCAGAGTGCCGGAAGCTTGCCGATGAGCTTGCGCAGTTGGGCCTGGGGGAAGACGAAATCCGCAGCCAGGTCCTCGCGTTCCAGGCGGAAGTCCAGGCCGCCATCGCGCGCCGTTACGAGCCGCCTGCCGCCGGGCGAAACCGTTCCGACAGCAGGACGTGATGATCATCGACAGGATTGCCTGAAACGCCCGATCGCGCGCCTTCATTCACCTGTCCAGCTATGGACGGCGAACTGGGCCTCCTCGGCCGCCTTGATGAACGCAGCGCGTGCGACATCCGGCTCGTCCTGCCCGTCAATCACGCGGTCACAGGCGGCGAGCGCCGCACTCCTCGCGCTCCCGTCGCCATCCGGCACCGGCCAATGGTTCTTGAGGCAAAGAAACGCATCGCGCGTGCTTTGCACACGAAGCACACGGTTCGGTGCCTCCAGGATCACCACTTCACTCCACAGTCGGTCCTGCGTCAGGCCGGGCATGGCGACATTCCTTCAAGCTGCTCGTTTGCCGGTTCCTGGCGGGACATGCCATCAAGCACGAGGCCACCGAGTTCCGGGCTGACGCGAATGATGTCCGCCAGCGCGATGATACCGGCAGCGTGGCGCTTTTCGTCTACCACAACGAGCTGCCGTATCCTCAGATCGTGCATCTTCTGAGCGGCGAGCAGGATGCTGTCTCCTTCTTCGCAGGATTCAGCCGCCACCGTCATGAATTCGAACACCGCCGTCGATGTCGATCGTCCTTGGGAAACGACCGAGGTAAGGATGTCGCGATCGGTGACGATCCCGAGGATCGTCCCCACTCCCGGAACCTCCACCGGCAATGCGCCCACTCCGGTCTCCTTCATCAACCGCGCCACGGACTGTGCCGTGTCCGTCGGCGAAACTGTATAGATCTGGCGAGACATCACGTCGCGGACGCGAATCGCCTTTTCCTCATGGCCGGCCATCTATGAGGCTCCTACCGTTGACCGAGGCCGGCACCGCGATTTCTTCGTCTGGCGATTTCTTTAAGGTGAGATCGACCTGGTGCGGCACGGTGACCTGGGGTTGCCATGAGTTCCGTGGCGCCTTCTTTGTAGGATTTGGATTTTCAGGCGGCCGGGCAAACCTCGGACGCATTTTCTTCGCTCGTTGTCGCACGATTCAATCCCTTCTGTTGACGTGGACCTGCGCGGCTGCAACCGCGGGCTTGTTGTTAACGCGCGAACAGGGAGTGCGGTTCCCCACAATTGGTTGGCTTTGCTGACTACGCCGTTCGAGGAGCGTCTGGATCCAGCGCAGCTCGCATCGCAGCCGCCCGCAGGATGGCGGTAATCTCCGCCGTCATCGCGTTTTGTCTCGCGAAGGCCTCAGAGGGAACGATCCCCGGATCTTCTTCATGATCCTGGACGATGCGGGTCTCGTCGAGGACGCGGTTGATCTCCGGCCACACATCCTCGTGGCGCGCGAGAGCCGAGAGAACGGCGATCAGAATCTCCCGGTGGGCTGCCAGCTGAAATTCCGCATTCTCCATCGTCGCCTCACTGCGGTGGCGTAGAAGGACAAGAAAAGCGGCATGGAGGCAGTTCCGCCATGCCGCGCTCTTCGAATTACTGGACGACCTCCACCACCGCGCGGGTCTTAGGATTTATGACAACTCGTTTCTCGTTCACGATCGCGTAGGCAAAATCCGGCTGATCGGGAATCGTATGGATCTCGACGGTTTCCGGCAGGGGCTGCCCCACGACGATCTCCCCCTCAAAAGCCACGGACGGCGTCTTCTGCTCCATTACATAGGTTCTGACCTCGCCCGGCAGCACAACGGTCGTTTGAGCGATCGCCGATACGGGGAGCATGAGGGCGGCACAAATCAAGGCAAACTTCTTCATGGTTTTCTCCTTCCTAAGGCCTACCCAACCGGGAACGGAGGCATTTGGTTCCCGCGGGCGTTTTGGCCGTTCAAGTGCCAAACAGGGAAGTCCGTGACCTCGGCTGAGGCGGAGCGACGCAGAAGAAGCGGCAGAAAGCGCTTGGCGGACGGGCGATATCAGCGCAGTGCCGGTGTCAACCGCCGTGAATTGTCTGCCTTCTAGGAACCAAAACCGCGGACAGGCATTTTCCTTCGCGTCACCAAAAATACTCACGGCCAGAAGGGCGATAGTCGATATGCCTGCCACCGCCGGTCACGCGTCGCAGCCATCACCACACATTGAAGAGCAGGTCGTCGACCTGATACCGGCATTGCGGGCCTTTGCCCGGACCTTCACGTCGGCGTCATTCGAGGCTGACGATCTGGTGCAGGAAACCCTGCTACGCGCCCTGCGCAGCATCGATCAGTTCGCGCCGGGTACGAGCCTCAAGTCCTGGCTGTTCACGATCATGCGCAATGCTTTCCGCACGCAATACAAGATCCGCACCCGGGAAGGCCCGGGAAGCACCAACTGTGCGGAATTGCCGATCCCGACAGCTCCCTCCCAGGAGTGGTGTGTGCTCAACGGCGAGCTTCGGACGGCCTTGGGTTGCCTTTCTCCCGAGCACCGCGAAGTTCTGGTGCTCGTCGCCGGTTTCGGGATGAGCTACAAAGAGGCCGCCGACATTTGCGATTGTGCGATCGGAACGATCAAGAGCCGACTAAGCCGCGCGCGCGATGAATTGACCGTGCAAATGCACGGGAACCCCTTGAACTAGAGGATCACTGCGCGCCTACAGCGCCGCGCGTCCAGACGCGCAAAGGTCGCTGTAGCACTTTGAATTGCTGCATGTATCCTTAGATCGGCGACGATCTAAGGATACATGCAGTAGGCCCGGTCACTTCCTGCGCGTGTTGAGCGCTTCCTGCAACTGCTGCGCCAGTTCAAGCAGACGTTGCGGCACCGCCTCCTTCTCGATCTTGCCCAACAGGAATGCGATCCGCTCCTCGACGGCCATGTCTGCGTCCGCATCTGCACGGGCTTTGGGTTCGCTCATTCGTCCGTCCTTCTTACCGGGGTGCCAAACTTAAAATATGGTCCCCGGTTCCTGGTGTAAATCACCAAAACGAAGCCGACACGAAAACCCTATCCCCTTGAATTCGGCACGTCTTTGCCGCCAGCGGCGTAGACGGTCCTTCACCCTCCGAAGGTTCGCGGCGCTTGAATGGGAGCAGCAAATTGGGCTCCTTTGCGGCGCCTTCAAGACTTCGAAACGTGTTCCTTCTTACCCTTGCGCTTGGTCGACGCCATTTCCTCGAGCTCCTTCTCGCTCATGGACTCGGCCATGCCCTTGGAGGCTCCCTTGAGTTCGCTTTTCTTCATGTCGCCGCGCTTGGCCGCGAGTGCGGCGCCGGCTGCCTTTTGCTGTGCCTTCGATTTTGCAGGCATCTTTCTTCCTCCGCTCAAGCGACGGCACGGCCCGGAAGACCCGCCGATCTTGCGACATTCCGCTCCGGCTATCGATGATATCGAGGCCCTCGGAACCGGCGAGATCGAATTATGTTCCGCGACCGGTGACTGGCTTAGGAGATGTTTTATTCGAGCTCGGTGAGGCTCGTCGCCAGGATCTTGTCTATCCGTCTGCCGTCCATGTCGACGATCTCGAACCGCCAGCCATCGAACTCGAAACACTCGCCGGCATCGGGCAGATGCCCGAGGATGTGCAGCGCGAAACCCGCGATCGTGTGATAGCCGCCATCCTGCGGCCGCTCGTGCAGCTTCAGCCTGTCGAAAGCGTCATGGGCCGGCATCATGCCGTCGATCAGCAGAGACCCGTCCTCGCGTTCTACCACCGCCCGCTCTTCCGCCTCCAGATCCGGCAGCTCGCCGGCGATCGCCTCCAGGAGGTCCGTCTGCGTGACGATCCCTTCGAGGCTTCCATATTCGTCGACGATCGTTGCGAGGCGAACAGGCGCGGACTTGAACCGCTCGAGAACGCGGAAGACCGGCGTTGCCTCGTGGAGGATCAACGGTTCGCGAATGACGCCGAAGGGGTTCACCGACTTGCCGTCGAGCAATTGATCGAGCAGGTCCTTCTTCAGCACCATGCCGATCGGCTCGTCGATATTGCCTCTGCCGATCAGCAATTGCTCGTGCCGACAATCCCGGATGGTCCTGAGAACATCCGCCGGCGGGTCGTCGGCATCGATCCAGTCGACGTCGACGCGCGGCGTCATGAAATCGGAAATACGGCGATCGCCAATGCTGAAGATGCGTTGCACAAGTTCCTGCTGGGCTTCATCGAGGAGCCCGGCTTGATGGCTTTCCGCAACGATGAGCTTCAGTTCCGCGGGCGAGTGCAGCGAGGCCTCACCCGCTCCCGGACTCAAGCCAGCGAGGCGCAGAACGAGATTGCCAAGGCCATTCAGCACCAGGATTGCCGGTCGGAGCAGAAACAGGAACAGACCAAGCGGCCGGACGACTGCAAGCGCCGTACCCTCGCTGCGCTGCAGCGCCAGGCTCTTCGGCGCCAATTCACCGAGCACGATATGAAGCGCGGTGATGATCACAAAGGAGATCACCGAGGCAATGGCATGCGATCCGGCCACGACCCAGAACTGCGGCAGCACCGCCAGCAAGGGTTCGATCAGATGGGCGAGCGCCGGCTCGCCAATCCATCCTAGGGCGAGCGACGAGATGGTGATGCCGAGCTGCGTCGCGGCGAGATTTGCGTCCAGATTGTCGACGGCGTGCCGAAGCGCGCTCGCATTCATGCGTTTCTGCGTCACCAGTTCCGCGACGCGGCTGCGCCGGACCGAGACCAGCGAGAATTCGGCCGCGACGAAGAACCCGTTCGCGGCCACGAGCAAGAACACCGCCATGATTCCGAAGAAATCGAACAGGCTACTGTCAGGGTTCGGCATGTTCTCCTCTCGGCCCGAGCGGCCAGCCGTTTTCACCGAACAGGGAGTTTAACACGCTGTTTAGGCGGGCATGCCGTCAAATCGCCAAGCACAACACCTCTCTCCGAAACCTCGCAAGGTGCGGCCAAGGCGAATGCCCATCGGAGCCAATGTCCTGACCCTAGTCGTTATTGATCTCGAGAGTCTTGCTGAAGATCAGCGCGGCGATCGTGCAGAGCGCGCCGGAAAGCAGATAGTAGCCTGCAAAACTCAAACCGAAACGGCTGGTCAGACCCAGCGCCACCAGCGGCGCGAAGCCCGCACCGATCAGCCACGACAGGTCCGAGGTGAGCGCGGCACCGGTGTAACGATAGGCCCTGCCGAAGCGCGACGCGACAGCACCGGCCGCCTGGCCGAAAGACAGGCCGAGGAGGCTGAAGCCGACGATCACGAAGGCATTCCTGCCGGTGGCACCGGCCTCGAGCAGCATCGGGGCGATAAAGCTGAAAATCGCGATCAACACGGCGCAGACGCCGAGGTGGTAACGGCGGCCGATGCGATCCGCGACGAGCCCCGAGGCGACGATGGCCAGGATCCCGCAGATCGCGCCCAGGAACTGCACGATCAGGAACGAGCTCGCGCCATGATCCGTGTAGATCTCCACCCAGCCGAGTGGAAACACGGTGACGAGATGGAAGAGCGCAAAGCTGGCAAGCGGCACAAAGGCCCCGATGAGCACGTTGCGCCCATGCAGTCGCAGCACTTCGGTGACCTGCCTTGCCTGCAACTCGTGCTCTTCCAGCAAGGTCCCGAATTCCTTCGTCATCACAAGGCGCAGCCGCGTAAAGAGCGCCACGACATTGATCGCGAAGGCGACGAAGAACGGGTAGCGCCATCCCCAGCTGAGGAAATCGGCCTCGGAAAGCGACATCAGGAAAAAGGCAAAGAGCGCACTTGCCAGCATGAAGCCGATCGGCGCACCGAGTTGTGGGATCATCGCGTACCAGCCGCGGTGGTGCTGCGGGGCGTTGAGCGCGAGCAGCGAAGCGAGACCGTCCCAGGCGCCGCCGAGTGCGAATCCCTGCCCCAGCCGAAAGATCGCCAGCAGGAGTATCGACCACGCCCCGAGCGTTTCATAGCCCGGAAGAAAAGCGATCGAAGCGGTCGAGCCGCCGAGAAGGAAGAGCGCGATCGTCAGTTTGACGCCGCGGCCGTAGGTCCGGTCGATCGCCATGAAAACAAGGGAGCCGACCGGCCGGGCGATGAAGGCCAGGGCGAAGATGGCGAAGGAATAAAGCGTCGCGGTCAGCCGGTCGGGTGCGAAGGGAAAGAAAAGCTGCGGGAAGACGACGACCGAGGCAATGCCATAGACGAAGAAGTCGAAGAATTCGGCGGCACGCCCGATAACGACGCCGATCGCGATGTTACCCGCCGATACCGGCCTATCGTCGTGAATGCGCCGCGCGTCACGCTCCATCGAAGAAGACGACGGGCCTAGGGACTGTTGCGTCACACTGTTCATGAAAGGCCTCCCACCACTCGGAGCCGCTTTGCCCGGCGCCCCTCAGAGGGGATGTTGATCAATCATCCGATCATATCAAGTGTTGAATTGCGAAATTGCGGCTTGCCGTAGTAAAAATTCCGCTCTTCCGGGACAGACTAACCGGCAGCCGACGTACCCCGACTTCACGCCGCAATGCACAAGATTGCTGCGGTGCGACTAAAAACCTCATACCGTTCGAACCACTCCTACTTTAGTCGCAGGGCGGTCGTCATCAGAAAGGGCTCAGAGTCGTGCCAGCATTTCTGAAGTTTATCCGCCGCATCACCCTCTTGCCGCCGCTCTTGCTGCTTGCGGGCTGTGACTTGGTGGTCATGGCTCCCTCCGGCGACGTCGCCGCGCAGCAGCGCGATCTCATCGTCATATCGACGGTCCTCATGCTGCTGATCATCGTGCCGGTGATCTTCCTGACGCTTTTCTTCGCGTGGCGCTATCGCGGCTCGAACACGACCGCAACTTACGATCCCGATTGGCATCATTCGACGGCGCTCGAAGTGGTGATCTGGTCGGCGCCGCTCACCATCATCATTGCGCTCGGCGCCGTCACCTGGATCAGCACGCACAAGCTCGACCCCTACCGCCCGCTCGATCGGCTGGATTCCGAGCGCGCGCTGCCGGCGGACGTCAAGCCGCTCACCGTCGAGGTCGTGGCGCTCGACTGGAAATGGCTGTTCTTCTATCCCGAGCAGGGGATCGCGACGGTCAACGAGCTCGCAGCACCTGTGGACGTACCGGTCAAGTTCAAGATCACCGCCTCCTCGATGATGAACTCGTTCTATATCCCGGCGCTTGCCGGCCAGATCTACGCAATGCCGGGCATGGAGACGAAGCTTCACGCGGTGATCAACAAGCCGGGCGACTATGAGGGCTTCTCCGCCAACTATAGCGGCGACGGCTTCTCGCACATGCGCTTCAAGTTTCACGGGGTCGACCGGCAGGGTTTCGACGACTGGGTGGCGCGCGTGAAGGCGCAAGGCACCGCGCTCAACCGCGACGCCTATTTGAAGCTCGAAAAGCCGAGCGAGCGGGAACCGGTCCGTTACTTCGCCACTGTCGAGGCGGGCCTGTACGAGACGATCCTCAACCTGTGCGCCACGCCGGGCAAGATGTGCATGCATGAAATGATGCACATCGATGCGATGGGCGGCGGCGGCAAGGAGAGTGCCGGGAACCGAGAAAAACTCGAATACGACAACAGGCACGCCCTCGAAGAGGGAGCTGGTGCCGCGACTTTTCCGGCCACGGGAACGCCCGCGCGCAGCCAGGAGGAACCGCAGGGTACCAATGGCGCCAACGTACCGATCCAGCACGACAGGCCCGGGATGGGAGGACACGAGGGACACTCGACCCCGGGCATGCACGAGGGCGGCGATCCGGCACCGGCGCAGCTCAGAAACTGAACGCTGGCGCGCTAGCGTCGCAAAGACACCAACGAACGGGTTTTTCCATGTTCTCCGATCCAGATCTCCTGAAGTTCGTCTTTGGCCGACTGACCCTCGAGGCGATCCCCTATCACGAGCCGATCCTCGTCGCGACATTCCTCGCCGTCGCCGTCGGCGGCATCGCGCTCGTCGGTCTGATCACCTATTACCGGTTCTGGGGAGCGCTCTGGCGCGACTGGCTGACCAGCGTCGACCACAAGAAGATCGGCATCATGTATGTCATCCTGGCGCTGGTGATGCTTTTGCGCGGCTTCGCCGACGCGATCATGATGCGCCTGCAGCAGGCAATGGCCTTCGGCGGCTCGGAGGGCTACCTGCCGCCGCATCACTACGACCAGATCTTCACCGCACATGGCGTCATCATGATCTTCTTCATGGCCATGCCGTTCGTCACCGGGCTGATGAACTTCGTCGTGCCGCTGCAGATCGGCGCCCGCGACGTGTCCTTCCCTTTCCTCAACAATTTCAGTTTCTGGATGACGACCGCCGGGGCGATCATCATCATGCTGTCGCTCTTCGTCGGCGAATTCGCCCGCACCGGCTGGCTCGCCTATCCGCCGCTCTCCGGCGCCGACTATAGTCCGGGCGTCGGCGTCGATTATTACATTTGGGGACTGCAGGTCGCCGGCATCGGCACGACGCTGTCCGGCATCAATCTCATCGCCACCATCGTGAAGATGCGCGCGCCGGGCATGACGATGATGAAGATGCCCGTCTTCACCTGGACGTCGCTATGCACCAACGTGCTGATCGTCGCGACCTTTCCGGTTCTGACGGCGACGCTCGCGCTGCTGTCGCTCGACCGCTACGTCGGCACGAACTTCTTCACCAACGACCTCGGCGGCAATCCGATGATGTATGTGAACCTCATCTGGATCTGGGGCCACCCGGAGGTCTACATCCTCGTTCTCCCAGCCTTCGGCATCTTCTCGGAAGTCGTCGCCACCTTCTGCGGCAAGCGGCTCTTCGGCTACGCCTCGATGGTCTATGCGACGGTCGTCATCACCATCCTCTCCTATATCGTCTGGCTGCATCACTTCTTCACCATGGGCTCGGGCGCCAGCGTCAACGCCTTCTTCGGCATCACGACGATGATCATCTCGATCCCGACCGGCGCGAAGATGTTCAACTGGCTCTTCACCATGTATCGCGGCCGCATCCGCTACGAGGTGCCGATGCTGTGGACGGTCGGCTTCATGGTGACCTTCGTCATCGGCGGCATGACCGGCGTCCTGCTCGCCGTGCCGCCGGCCGATTTCGTGCTGCACAACTCGCTGTTCCTCATCGCCCATTTCCACAACGTCATCATCGGCGGCGTCGTCTTCGGGCTGATGGCCGGCATCGTCTACTGGTTCCCGAAGGCCTTCGGCTTCAGGCTCGATCCGTTCTGGGGCAAGATGTCCTTCTGGTTCTGGCTGATCGGCTTCTACTTCGCCTTCATGCCGCTCTACGTGCTCGGCCTGATGGGCGTCACCCGCCGCGTCAGCCAGTTCGAGGATCCGTCGCTGCAGATCTGGTTCCTAATCGCCGCCTTCGGCGCCTTCCTGATCGCGCTCGGCATCCTGTCCATGCTCATCCAGCTCGTCGTCAGTTTCGTCAAGCGCGAGGAATTGCGCGACACGACAGGCGATCCGTGGGATGCCCGCACGCTCGAATGGTCGACCTCTTCGCCGCCGCCGGACTACAATTTCGCCTTCACGCCTGTCGTCCACGACCAGGATTCCTGGTGGGACATGAAGAAGCGCGGCCACAACCGTCCGCTCGCCGGCTTCAAGCCGATCCACATGCCGAAGAACACCGGCACCGGCGTCATCCTCGGCGCGATCAGCGTCGCCTTCGCTTTCGGGATGATCTGGTATATGTGGTGGCTCGCCGGGCTCTCCTTCCTCGCCATGATCGCGATCGCGATCGGCCACACCTTCAACTACGACCGCGACTTCTATATCCCGGCCGAGGTTGTCGTCGAAACGGAGGGCAAGCGCACCGAAATGCTTGCCAGCGAGGTGTAGGATCATGACCGAGCTTACCGACCACGCCCTACACGAAGGCCCGGCGCCGACCTTCTACCTGCAGGAAGAGCATCACCCTGAAGGGAGCACGATGCTCGGCTTCTGGCTCTACCTGATGAGCGACTGCCTGATCTTCGCAGTGCTCTTCGCCACACACGCCGTCCTCGGCCGCAACTATGCCGCCGGCCCGTCGCCGGCCGACCTCTTCGATCTGCCGCTCGTCGCCGTGAACACCTCGATGCTGCTCTTCTCGTCGATCACCTATGGCTTCGCCATGCTGGAAATGGAGAAGGCCAACAGGAAGGCGACGCTTGTCTGGATGGCCGTCACCGCCCTGTTCGGGATCGCCTTCGTCGGGCTCGAACTCTACGAGTTTGCGCACATGATCCACGAAGGCGCCGGGCCGCAGCGCAGCGCCTTTTTGTCTTCCTTCTTCACGCTCGTCGGCACCCACGGCCTTCACGTGACGTCGGGCATCGTCTGGATGTTCGTGCTGATGGCTCAGGTGACAAAACATGGCCTGATCCTGGAGAACAAACGCCGGTTGATGTGCCTGTCGATGTTCTGGCACTTTCTCGACGTGGTGTGGATCGGCGTCTTTTCCTTCGTCTATCTGATGGGAGTTCTCGGATGAGCACGCACGCACCTTCGCATGAGGATGCATTTGAGGCCCATCATGGCCATAGCCACGGCCACGAGGCCGGTCACGGTACGCTCAAAAGCTATATGACGGGCTTCGTCCTCTCCGTCATCCTGACCGCCATTCCCTTCTGGCTGGTGATGGCCGACGTCCTTGACAGTCCGGTCCTGACCGCGGTCATCATCATGGCGCTCGGCGCCGTCCAGATCGTCGTGCACATGATCTTCTTCCTGCACATGAACACCCGATCGGAAGGTGGCTGGACGATGATGGCGCTGATCTTCACCATCGTCCTCGTCGCCATTGCGTTATCCGGCTCGATCTGGGTCATGCATCATCTCAACGTGAACATGATGTCGATGAGCCCGGAGGTGATGAAGAACATGCCGTGACAAAGCGGCTTCAGCTTCCCCCCTCACCCCCCCTCTCCCCGCGAGCGGGGAGAGGGGGGCAAGAACGGCGCGGCATATCCCTTCTCCCCGCCTGCGGGGAGAAGGTGGCGGCGGCCGGTTGAGGGGCGGCACTGATCCAAGCCGCATGCATTTTGACCTCCCCTTTTCAATCGGCGACACGCAATGAGCAATCCCGAAACCGCGCCTCCCCCGCGCTCCCGGCTGTCGCTCGCGATCCTGAGCGTTATCGGACTTCTTCTGATCGTCGGTCTGCTGGCACTCGGCACATGGCAGGTCAAACGTCACTACTGGAAACTCGATCTGATCGCCCGGGTCGAGGAACGCATCCATGCAGCGCCCGTCCCCCCACCGTCTCGAAGCGACTGGGCGAATGTCGGCGCGGCGCGCGACGAATACCGACGAGTGCAGGCCCGTGGCCACTTCCTTCACGACAAGGAAACGCTGGTCTATGCCGCGACCGAACTCGGCGCCGGATACTGGGTGATGACGCCGCTGGCGCTCGGCGATGGCCCGACCGTGCTCGTCAATCGCGGCTTCGTGCCGACCGAGAGGCGCGCCCCGGCGACTCGGTCACCGGGGCAAGTATCGGGCGAGACGGAGGTCATCGGTCTCATGCGGATGGACGAGCCGGAAGGCTCGCTGCTGCGTTCGAACAAGCCTCAGGAGGAGCGCTGGTACTCCCGTGATGTCGGCGCAATCGCCGCGGCCCGCGGCCTTCCCGACGTGGCGCCCTACTTCGTCGATGCCGATGCCACGCCCAACCCCGGCGGCCTTCCTGTCGGCGGGCTGACGCGCGTCGTCTTTTCCAAAAACCACCTCGTCTACGCGATTACCTGGTACTGCCTGGCTGCAATGGTCGGCGGTATGATGATCCCTGTCTGGCGGTCCGGGCGAAGCCATGCGGAAGGCTAAGCCACCCGCATCAAGCCTCGAACGTCAATTGACGGAATTGAGGGTCATCGACGTGCCGGCGGCCGCAACGTTCAGTCCGAGCTGCCCGGTGACGCTGACCGTCTGGAGATGAATGGAACCGGAGGTGCCGCCGACGAGCACATTGGCGCCCACGCCGGCGCCGATGGTTGCCTCGGCGGTCGCGCCCTTGTAGAGCCCGCTGAGGGACCCGTGATGGTAACCGGCCGTCGGCGCGAATACCGCCCAGAGCAGCCGGCTGCGCATGGTAAAGCCGATATCGACGCCGAGCTTGCGGATCTCGCCGGTATAGCGATCTTCGATCTCATCGCCCCCGAGCGAGCGGAAGACGCATTCGATCTCCTTCGACGAGCCTAAAACATAGCCGGCGCCACCGCCGATATCGCATTCGAGATAACCGATCTTGACGCCGTCCTGGTCGTCCAGCACGGGCGGCGGCGCGGGCTCCCGGTAGGGCGTAAGGTCGGCCGCATGGGCAGTCATGCCGGCGAGAGACAGCGACGCTGCGGAAAGAGCCGCGACAAGATTCGTTTTCATGCAAACTCCCTTCTCGGACCGGCGGTCAGGCTCGCCAATCCGACAATACATTCAGCAATGGGTGGCCCGCATCGCAGAAGATGGACGACGCGCGCGTGTAAGACCGCGGCACAGTTCAACTCCATTGAGACAATTCGGGGGCGTGTTTGTGGCCGTCACCAGCTTTTTGCGTGTATCTATTGCGGCCCGAAGCGCGTACGTCTTCCCGGGAAAGCTTCTATCCCCCGTTCACAAGATCGAGGATGAGCTGGTGAATATTGCCGCCGTCGCTGAGTTCCACGCGGTCGAAATCTCGGCTCTGCTGGCGCTGCGCATTGGAGAGCGCCCCGAGCCGCTTCGTCATCTCCTTTTTGATCTTGCGGCATTGCGGGTCGCCGGGAACCGTGAGCCCCACGGTGGCGGCCTCGATCTTTCTCACCATCTCCTTGATGAAATCGCCATGCACCAGTTCGTGCTTGTGCACCCCGGCGATGAAGGCTTCCCAAAGTTCCCCGACGGCGCCCGGCAAGGGCTTGGCCGGTTTCGGTAGGGTGTAGGTGATGGCAAGCTTCGGCAGCGCCGAAACGAGAACGCAGGCATCGCCCTGAGCCTCGTATTTTCGCGACCAGGTGAGCTTGAAACTGGTATGTGCGATGGCGCGCGTGGGTCCAAGCTTCGGACCGCGCTCGCCGATCGAGGCATAGAGTTCCGGACCGGATTGGCCGGCGATTGTGTAGCTCTGCACCTTCTCGACTGCCTGCCAGTCCGCATTGGCTGCCGACGGTTGAAATGCCAGACAGGCAAGTAGATGAAAAAATCGACGGCCTCTCGTCACGCGAATATCCCCGACCGACCTCAGTTGATTGCGGCCGGAAACTAATGGGCACGCGTCTGGCTTTCAATGACCGATTTCGCGCCAGCCGCTCAAACGCTGCTCAAGAGAAGGCTGGTTTCGCTGTTGGCCACGCCATCGATCATCCGCACCTCGCGCAGGATGCGGTCGAATTCGGAAAGGTTCGCGGCGCGTATATTTGCAACCAGATCCCAATTGCCGTTGGTCGTATGCAGCGAGTGGATTTCGGGGATGCCGCGCAGCTTGCGGATGACCTGGGTCGTCGATTTCCCGACGACCTCGATCATCATCACCGCCTGTACGGTGTTGAGGTCGTAGTCCTCGCGGATGCGCACGGTGAACCCCATCAGCGTTCCGGTTTCGGTCAGCCGGTCCAGCCGGTTCTGCACCGTGCCGCGCGCGACGCCGAGCGCGTCTGACAATTTGGACAGCGAAGCTCGGCCGTCGACGCGCAGGTGAGCGATGATCCGGCGGTCCAGATCATCCGGCGTATACTTCGCAATGCCCGTAGCTCTCGATGTCATGGTAAAATTGTGCAATCTAGCTGTCAAAACTGATCAATCTCGTGACGAAAATAGCACAGCTTTGAGCTTTCGACCAGCAGCGCCTGTCAGTACCCTTCTAAGATGTTCAGCACATGCAGGAGGAACCTCATTGCTCTCACCGCTCCCGTCCGCCAAGGCCATGGTGCCCTTCGTCAGCGTCGAGAACATGATGCACCTCGTCCACCACCTCGGTATCGAGACCGTTTTGGCGGAGCTCACGGATGCGATCGAGACGGATTTCCGCCGATGGGAGAGCTTCGACAAGACTCCGCGCGTCGCCAGCCATTCGCGTGACGGCGTGATCGAGTTGATGCCGACCTCCGACGGCGCCGTCTACAGCTTCAAATATGTCAACGGCCATCCGAAGAACATCGTCAACGGGCTCCAGACCGTTACCGCCTTCGGCTTGCTTGCCGAGGTTTCGACCGGCTATCCGGTGCTGCTCACGGAAATGACGCTGTTGACGGCGCTCAGAACGGCTGCGACCTCGGCGATGGCGGCGCGCCACTTGGCGCCGAAGGGCGCACGCACCATGGCAATGATCGGAAACGGCGCCCAGGCCGAGTTCCAGGCGCTGGCGATGAAGGCCGTCTGCGGCATCGACACCATTCGCCTTTACGACATCGATCCTCGCGCGACCGAGAAGACGGCACTCAACCTCGCGGGCTCTGGCCTCGAGATCGTCGCCTGCCCCTCTGCGCAAGTGGCGATCGAGGGTGCGGAGATCATCACCACCTGCACGGCCGACAAGCAGTTCGCGACCATCCTCACCGACAACATGGTCGGCGCCGGTGTCCATATCAACGCGATCGGCGGCGACTGCCCCGGCAAGACGGAGTTGCACCACGACATCCTGCTCCGCTCGGACGTCTTTGTGGAATATCCGCCGCAGACCCGCATCGAAGGCGAGATCCAACAGATGGCTTGGGATTTCCCCGTGACCGAGCTCTGGAAGGTCGTCACAGGCGCAGCGGAGGGCCGGCGCGATGCGAGGCAGATCACGCTCTTCGACAGCGTCGGCTTCGCCATCGAAGATTTTTCGGCGCTCCGTTACGTGCGCGAGCGGCTGTCCGGCACCGACTTCTATCAGAATCTCGACATGATCGCCGATCCGGACGATCCGCGCGATCTGTTCGGAATGCTGCAGCGTGCGAAATAAGCGGCAATTGCTCCACTATTCCATTCAGGCTGCCACCGCGGTTGTGATGGTGCGGCAGCAAGCCGGATCGCCGACAAGGCGGCGGGAGATCGTCGCCCCGCTGGAGCGCTCCGGCCGGCGGGTGACCGGCATTACTGCCTCTTGAGCCGCGCCAGGGCCTCTGCCGCCTCCTTGCTCAATCGATGGTCCGGATGGCGGCGGATGAAGCGTTCATAGGCTTCCACCGTATTCTCCGCCTTCACCCGCTCGAATTCCGCCCGGACGGCCGCCTCATGATCCGGAGGCTCCTGCATGTCCACTCCTCTTGCCTTTGTCGTTCCTGATGCAGTAGGAGCGGAGAATACTGCTGCCAGAAACATCGCGGCAAAATACGCCACCACCCTCAGGAACGGCACGATTCTCTCCAATCTTATTGAACTCGTTACAATAATCGTAGGCATTCGGAGCCTAACGTCGCCCGCACGATCTGCGCTTTTTGGAGCCGAGGCAACGGCCCTGCGCTCTTATGATAGGAATTTGGCATGAGCGGCACCGGTAAGACCGTCAAGACTTTGAAAACCACCGGCAACACTCTGATCGACGGCGTGCTGTCGGGCTATGCCTGGACGGGAACCATCACCTATGCCTTTCCAACGTCGCGCAGCAGCTACAGCTACAGCGGAGAGAAGGACAACGGCTTTGCCGCAGTTTCCCCGGCACAGATAAACGCCGCGCTCTTCGCGTTGGAGCAAAGCTTCGGTTCGGCCGCCAATGACGGTTTTTCCGTCGAGGGCTTCACCAATGCCAATTTCACCTCCGGAAGCGCATCCAGCGCGACGGTCCGGTTTGCGCAGTCGAACGAGCCGGACACTGCGTGGGCTTACCTGCCGGGCGGCTATGCTCAGGCCGGCGATATTTGGTTCGGCACCACCTATGCCGGCACGGTTGCCGATAATCGCAAACCGGTCGCCGGAAACTACGCGTGGCACACGCTGCTGCACGAACTCGGCCATGCACTTGGCCTGAAGCACGGGCACGAGGTAGAGGGAGCCTTCAAGGCTCTGCCTTCCCAATACGACTCGATCGAATATTCGATCATGACCTACCGGGGCTATGTCGGGGGCTCCGGCTACTACTATGAACAATACGGCGCGCCGCAGACCTTCATGATGGCTGACATCGCCGCCCTGCAGGAAATGTACGGCGCCGATTTCACTACCAATAGCGGCAACACGGTCTACAAGTGGACGCCCGGCAGCGGCGCCACACTCGTGAACGGAGAAGCCGGCGTTGCTCCCGGCGCCAATCGGATCTTCGCCACCATATGGGATGGCGGCGGCAACGATATCTACGACCTCACCGCCTACAAGACGGCACTCAAGATCGATCTGCGGCCCGGCAAGGCCTCGACCTTCAGCATCGACCAGCTCGCCTGGCTCGGCGGCGGCTCCAACAAAGGCTTCGCCGCGGGCAATATCTTCAATGCCCTGCTCTACCATGGCGATGCGCGCTCTCTAATCGAGAACGTCAAAGGGGGGTCGGCGGGTGACACGATCACCGGCAATCAGGCAGCGAACGCTCTATGGGGCTATAGCGGCAACGATGTGCTCAGCGGGGAGTCCGGCAATGACTCGCTCTACGGGGGGGCCGGGGCGGACAAGGTCTATGGCGGCAACGGCAACGACGCCCTCTATGCCGAGTCGAATAATGACGTGCTCTACGGCGGCAGCGGCGCGGACAAGTTGACCGGGGGTAGCGGCGCCGACACGTTCCAGTTCAAGGCATCGTCGGAAAGCACCGTTGCCGGCTCAGGCCGCGACACGATCTACGACTTCCTCGCCTCTGAATCTGACCGTATCGACCTTTCCGCCATCGACGCCGACACGACCACGACCGGCAATCAGGGTTTCACCTTTGTCGGAACCGCCGCCTTCAGCGGCAAAAAGGCCGAACTTCGTTACGACCGAGCGTCCTCCGACAGCTATATCTATGGCGACGTGAACGGCGACAAGAAGGCCGACTTCGCCATCCACCTCGATGACGCGGTTACCCTGCAGAAGGGCTATTTCATCCTCTAGCGGGAGCGATAGCTCGCATTCATCTACCGCGACGTGGCGAAACCTCCTCGGCATCGCGGCCGAGTGAAAGTATTTTAACGAGGCGCTCCGAAGTCGCTCTGTAGCGCTCAGCACTGCTGATCCCCGCGAGGGAGCGAGGTTGTTCCCTCGCGGGGAGCAGCATTCTTTTTCGCTGATCTTCAGATCTCGCGAACGCTAATCGAAACTTTGCTTTTCCATTCTCCGCCGACACGGGACTGGCCTTGTGCAGGAGCGCACGAGTTGGGCTGCGATTGACAACTGTCGCATTCCGGATTATGAGTGACGAAATACGAAATTCGTCACTCATAATCCGGAATGCGACCCCATGACCGAGCCGGCAGACAGCAGCATCGACGCGACCAGGCAGGAAAACATTGCGCGGATCCTTGAATCCGCCGAGCGGCTTTTCCGGCACTACGGCTACACCAAGACGAATGTGGCCGATATTGCCCGTGATCTCGACATGTCGCCCGCCAATATCTACCGCTTCTTCGCCTCGAAGACGGAGATCCACCAGGCACTTTGCGACCGCATGCTCGCGGCGAGCTATCAGCAGGCCTATGAGATATCCCGCCTCGCCTTAAGCCCCTCCGAGCGCCTGAGGCGCTATGTGCACGGGCAGCACCAGATGACGGTGGAGACCATGCTGGACGAGCAGAAGGTCCATGAGATGGTCGTCGTGGCGATCGAGCGGGACTGGCACGTCATCGAGAAACACATCGACCGCCTCGACAAGCTTCTTGCCGGCATTATTCGCGAGGGCATCGAGGCCGGCGAATTCGCCGAACAGGATCCGGAAGTTGCTGCCCGATGCTTCGGTGCGAGCATTGTCACCCTCTGTCACCCGCAGATTGTCGCCCAGTGTCTTGCCAAGGACAATCGCCCGACCCCGGACGAGCTGATCGAATTCGCCATCAAAGCGCTGAAGAAGTAAGAGCGGCGCCGCCGCCAAATACCGGATCAGGAGTCCGAACGATGTTTTCACCGAGAGCTTACAACCGGCCGCTCTTTGCCCGTGTCCTGGCCCTGATCTCGCTTACCGCCGTCCTCTCCGGCTGCGCGGAGGAAAAGGCGGAAACGAAGGAGATCATTCGGCCCGTCAAGGTGATAGAGATCGCCGGCATGGGTGAGGCCCGCCAGCTCGACTATTCCGGTGTGGTGAGGGCACGCACCGAGATGACTCTCGGCTTCCGTGTGGCCGGCAAGATCACCGAGCGCCTCGTCAATGTCGGCGACCGGGTGAAGCCGGGCGATCTCCTCGCTCGCATCGATCCGACCGACTACCAACTGGCCGTAAATAGCGCCGAGGCAACCCTCTTCGCCGCCGAAAAGCAGGTGCAGACGACTTCGCTGACCAAGGCTCGGGCCGAGCAACTCTTCACCAAATCATTCTCCTCAAAGGCCGAGCTCGACCAGGCGACTCTCCTCTATGATCAGGCGGTTTCCACGCGCGACGCGGCCGCCTCGAGCCTCAGCCAGGCGAAGAACCAGGTCGCCTATGGGAATCTCAAGTCGGACCAGATCGGCATCGTGACGGCGATCAATGCCGACATCGGCCAGGTCGTCGGCGCCGGTACGGCGGTCGTAACCGTCGCGGTCGACGGCGAGAAGGAAATCGAAGTTGCCGTTCCGGAAATGGATATTGCCGAATTCAAACCCGGCAAGACGGTAAAGGCGCGTTTCTGGTCCAACGACATGCTCACCCTCGACGGCCATGTTCGGGAAGTCTCCGGCAGTGCAGAACGGCAATCCCGGACTTTCTTGGTTCGCATCAGCCTGCCCAACGATCCGCGAGTCTTGCTCGGCATGACCGCAACCGTCGAGGCGGCTGCCGCCAGTTCCGAACCCCTCGTCGCCATTCCCCTGAGCGCGCTTGCGCAGAAGGACGGCAGGGAGATCGTCTGGGTGGTCGATCGCAGCGCCTCGACCGTCCATGCCCGCCCCATCGGGCTCGCCGATTACGCCGGCGATCAGGTGCGCATCGCCGACGGGTTGCGACCGGGCGATCTCGTCGTCGCAGCCGGCACGCAGTTCATGGCCGAAGACCTGAGGGTCAAGCTGCCCCTCCCCGAGCAGCAGTCCGCCCGCGCCGAAACGCGCGAAATCCTCCGCTAAGACCAATCAGCAGAACGGAAATACGCCGATGCAAGCCTCCACCGGGGACAAGAAACCGTTCAATCTGTCGCGCTGGGCGATCGGTCATCCGAGCATCGCGCGTTTCCTGTTCGGGCTGATCATTATCACCGGCGCGCTCGGTCTCCTTCGCATGGGGCAGCGCGAAGATCCGGAATTCACCTTCCGCACCATGGTCGTGCAGGCCGTCTGGCCCGGCGCCTCGATCCAGGAGATGCAGGACCAGGTCGTCAACAAGATCGAGCGCAAGCTGCAGGAAACGCCGCATCTCGATTTCGTCCGCTCCTACACGCGCGCCGGCAGCGCCATCATCACCGTTCAGATCGAGGGCGATACGAACGCCGACGACGTGGCCGATGCCTTTTACCAGGTGCGCAAGAAGGTAGGGGACATTGCCAACGAACTGCCGGACGGCGTGCTCGGCCCATATTTCAACGACGAGTTCGGCGATACCTTCATCACGCTTCACGCGATCAGCGGCGATGGTTACAGCTATCCCGAACTGAAGCGTTTCGCGACCGAGGGCCGCGACATGCTCCTGACGACGCCGGGTGTCGAGAAGGTCGTCATCCTCGGCGACCAGCCGCAGAAGATCTATATCGATGTTTCCTCCAAACTGCTCGCCGCCCGCGGGCTGACGCTCAATGACCTGCGCAACGCCGTCGC
Organism: Sinorhizobium sp. BJ1; assembly: GCF_002531555.1. Lineage (NCBI taxonomy): Bacteria > Pseudomonadati > Pseudomonadota > Alphaproteobacteria > Hyphomicrobiales > Rhizobiaceae > Sinorhizobium > Sinorhizobium sp. BJ1. The sequence continues at coordinate 145,690 of NZ_NWTH01000008.1, read as the reverse complement.
CGGCCAGAACAATGTCGATCCGGCCGGTACCGTCGAGACGGGCGCCCGCTCGGTTCGCATCTCCGTCGACGGCGATGTCAGGCGTGCCGAGGATATCCGCGAACTGAGGCTGCGCGCCGGCAATGAGACGATCCGGCTTGCCGACATCGCGACCGTCACCGCCGGTCTTGAAGACCCCTATTCGCGCAAATTCCGCTTCAACGGCCACGACAGCGTTCAGATCGGCGTCGTGATGGCCAAGGGACACAAGGTTACCGACGTTGGCAAGGCGGTGGAGGCAACCTACGAGCGCTTCGAGTCCGCCCTTCCCTATGGCGTCTCGGTCGAGCAGATCTCCAACCAGCCGGAGGTGGTGACCGATGCGATCAGCGAATTCAGCCACGCGCTCGTCGAGGCGTTGATCATCGTGCTCGTCGTCTCATTCCTGTCGATCGGCTGGCGCTCTGGTCTGGTGATCGCCATCGCCATCCCGCTGGTGCTCGCCGCCACCTTCGCGATCATGTACGAGCTCGGCATCGACCTGCAGCGCATCTCGCTCGGGGCACTGATCATCGCGCTTGGCCTGCTCGTCGACGACGCGATGATCGTTGTGGAAATGATGGAGCGGAAGCTCGAGGAAGGGCTGGTCAAAATCGAGGCGGCGAGCTTTGCCTATTCCTCCACCGCCTTTCCGATGCTGACGGGCACGCTGATCACCACGGCCGGCTTCATTCCTGTCGGCTTCGCCGAATCGACCGCCGGCGAATATGTCCGTTCTCTCTTCTACGTCGTCGGCATCGCGCTCGTCGTGTCATGGTTCGTGGCCGTCTATTTCACTCCCTGGCTCGGCTACATGATCCTGAAGCAGCGCCACCACGCCGGCACCCACCACGATGCGTTCGACACCCGCTTCTACCGGCGCCTCAGGGCGACCGTCGGCTGGGCGGTGCGCCACCGCGTCATCGTGCTCGTGATGACGCTCGCAACCTTCATGGCAAGCCTCTGGGCGTTCCAGTTCATTCCGAAGAACTTCTTCCCGCAGTCCTCGCGGCCGGAGATTCTGGTCGATCTCTGGCTGCCGGAGGGCACGAGCATCGAGGAAGTCGAAAGGCAGGCCAAGGCGCTCGAGGCGCGCATGATGGGCGACGAGGACAAGCGCTTCATCGCCACCTATATCGGCGAAGGCATACCGCGCTTTTTCCTGCCGCTCGACCAGCAGCTCCGCAATCCCAACTTCGCGCAACTCCTCGTGATGGCGAAGGACGAGACGGCCCGCGAAAGGCTGATCGTCAAGTTGCGGACGATCCTTGCCGAAGATTTCCCGTCGATCCGCGCCAAGGTCGACCGCCTCTTCCTTGGCCCTCCGACCGGCTGGCCAGTGCAGATCCGGGTGATGGGGCCGGATCGCCAGGAGGTTCGCCGCATCGCCGATCAGGTGAAGACGAAGTTCCGCGAGAACCCGCTGCTCGGCGCCGTCCATGACGACTGGCTGGAGCCCGTGCCGGCGATGAAGCTGGTGATCGACCAGGACCGCGCCCGCGCCCTCGGCGTTACCTCGCAGCGCATCCGCCAGATGCTGCAGGCGGCGATGTCCGGCGCTCCGCTCGACGATTTCCGCGATGGCGAAGAGACTGTCTCGATCGTAGCGCGAGAGCCGGACGGCAACCGCCAGCTGCTTTCGGCCGTCAACTCGGTCTATGTGCCGACGGATTTCGGCAGCTTCGTGCCTGTGTCGCAGGTTGCCAAGGTGGTTCCGGTCATGGAGCAGGGCATCGAATGGCGACGCGATCGCTTGCCGACGATCACCGTGCGCGCAACGCTGCCGGACGGCATCCAGCCGAACGACGTGACCCTGCAGATCTACAACGAATTGCAGGGTCTCAGGGACGGTCTTTCTCCCAGCTACAAGGTCGAGATCCAAGGCGGGGCAGAAGACAGTGCCGAGAGCCAGGCGTCGATCGCAGCAAAGGCGCCGATCATGCTGCTCGTCATCGTCATCCTGCTGATGGCGCAGCTCCAGCACTTCGGCAAGTCAATGCTGGTGCTCGCAACCGGGCCGCTCGGCATCATCGGTGCGGCTGCGGCCTTGCTCATCAGCGGCGCCCCCTTCGGCTTCGTCGCCATCCTCGGCGTCATCGCGCTGCTCGGCATCATCATCCGCAACTCGATCATCCTAGTCGACCAGATCGATCAGGACATTGCGGCGGGGATGGAGCGCTCCGAGGCGATCATCGGCGCGGCGGTACGGCGCTTCCGGCCGATCGTGCTGACGGCGCTGACCGCCGTGCTCGCGCTGATCCCGATCTCGCGCGGCGTGTTCTGGGGACCGCTTGCCTATGCGATGATGGGCGGCATCCTCGTTGCGACCGTGCTGACGATCCTGGTGCTGCCGGCCGGCTACGCGCTGTTCTTCGGCAAGGAGCCCAAGGCGCGCGAACCGGAGGGCGAGGCCGCCGAGCCGCGGCAGGAGGCGGCCGAGGATCGCGCCGCCTACCCCGCACCTATTGCCGCCGAATGACCTGTACTGTCATCGGCACCGCTGCGCTTGGAGCGGGATGAGGAAATGTGTGCGCGGTTTTCCGCCCGCATTCCGCTCCAACGTTTACTGCATGTCTCCTCAAATCCGCGACGATTTAGAAGACATGCAGTAGGATCGAAAAGCCTGGCTTGCGGCGCGAACCTTCGATCGCGCCTTGAAGCCGGACAATACTGTAATCGGCCGCAGCCGGTGGCCCTTACTCTTCGAAGGCCATTGCCGGGGTCGGCGCGGCATCCGTGGCGACCAAGGCCTTGACGAGCGCCACGATCTTGCGCCGGACCTGTGGATCGCTGAGCCGGGTAAAGGCGCGATTGAGTGCCACGCCCTCCTCGGTGGCAAGGAACTGCAGCATCTCATCGCTGGACGTCACCGCGGCATTCTGCTCCGAGCCATTCAAGCTTTCGGGACCGCCTTCGAAGAAATAGGACACCGAAACGCTCAGGACCTCGGCGGCACGCTGGAGACGGCTCGCACCGACGCGGTTCAGGCCCTTTTCGTATTTCTGCACCTGCTGGAAACTGACGTCGAGCGCCTCACCGAGCTTTGTTTGACTCCAATCCAAAGCCAATCGGCGCAAGCGGATGCGATTGCCTACATGGATGTCGATCGCACGGGGTTCTTTCTTGTTCGGTCTGGCCTGCATTCGTTCTTGTTCCCACCTTTTTGCGGCGTCCTGCGTTCAATGACTCAAGCGCCGTGATTTCCCGCACGACACCACGCTCAGTAGAAGCCAGCGCCGCCGGGAGTAGTTTTCAACTTAAATTCACGACTTCCTTGAATATGTCGGACGGCTTGCAAAAGACATATGGAAACAAGCTCTCCAGTATCCGCATAGCGCATGGCCTATCCCGAAGACGACGCTTTCCGTCTGCAAGGATTAGTTCGCTGGTCGCCATCGATGGCCTCTGCAAAGGCATGAACATTGCGGCTCGCCGATTGGCCAGCCAAAATGAGTCGGCTCGGCTGCGCTATCAGTCGCCCGCCACGGCCCGCGACGCCGCTGTTTGGATCGCTACGATGCTACGGCTGATTTTGATCTCTACGAACTTGGCCCGAGAACGGCCGATCGATGGTGCACGCTCTCCACCGACGGAATTTGCACGCCCTTTTCGTTCGAGTACCCGCAACCTGTGAGCGAGAAGTTCTCCTCCGGGCGACGCGCACAGCAATTCTTGCGAAATCCGGCTTCGTTTTTCGTTTTTTGGATATCCGGCTTCATATAACCGTTTACGACAAAGCTAATATACGCTTATTTGTACGACAATTGCGGGCGTGGAGAGCGCCCTTGAAAGGGAGGTGGCGTGAACCTGATACGTCAAAATGTAAGCCAAGGCGCTACCCTGCAGGGCGCCAAGGCTATTTCGGGACTTTGATGAGGTACGTCCCTCATCGCCCGGCATTCCGCATCGTCAAAGCAGATGCCGACGAAATGTCCGAGCATTATGCAAGGACATTGTCACCTGCAAAGGTTGAACCCTTGGACGGAGGTGGACCTATCTCGGTCGAGGACCGGCACTATTCTGCCGGGCCCTTCAGCATCTGGGCCGGCATTTGCCATTCGGGCATGAAGGTCACATTCTCGCAGCCCTCCGACGCCTTCGTGCTCTACTTGCCGCATTCGAGCGCGATGGAGATCGATATCGGCCGCAAACGGCTTCTGTCGACGCCGGGAACCGCCATGGTCGGCAACATGGCGCAGTTCGAAAAACTGACAATTCACGAGAACCGCGGCCACATCGGTATCGCTTTCGACAAAGCGGCGATGGTTGGCCAGCTCAGTCAGCTCCTCGACGCCCCCGTCCTGGGAGACATCGATCTTTGTGCGACCTTGGAAACGAGTTCGGCCATCGGCTCGCGGCTTGCCGCTCTCGGAGGCCTGCTCTGGGATTGTTTCGACGTCGCGGGCGAAGACCGAGTTTCGACGACGGCGACCACGCATCTTTTCCAGGCAGCAATGGTCATGATCCTGGAATCACTTCCCCACAACTACAGCGCCCGACTGCACAAGCCAATGTCCCCCGCCATGCCACGAAACCTGAAACGGGCGATCGAATACATGGTTGCCAATATCGCCGAGCCCATGACCGTTGCCGATATCGCCCGGGAGGCAGGCACGAGCGTGCGCGCCTTGCAGACCGCCTTCCAGCAGTTCAAGGACACGACACCCTTGAATTTTCTGCGCCATATGCGGCTGGAGGGTGTTCGCAAAACCCTCTCCGACGAGGCCAATACGCTCTCGATCGCGCAAGTGGCACGCGCCTGGGGCTTCACCCATATGGGCCGGTTTTCCGCGGTCTACCATGACGCCTTCGGCCAGACGCCGTCCGAAACGGCCAAGCTTCACAGCCGGTGCGGCATCGGCGTTCCTCCGTCACGATCGAATCGCTGACACCTATTCCGGGCCCGAACGGCGAACCTGCGCTGTCGGACGAAGCCGCTTGCACCCCTCAGTCGTTTTCCTGCGCGATCCGGATAACCAAGCGCCAATCGGCTAGCCAAACACGCCGCTAATTTACCCCCGAATAATATTTCCCCAGCACGATCGGCACGCGAAGTAACGGAGCTGGTCACTAAAACATGCATTTGGATTTCGGCGTTTTCCGTCGGTTGATCGCCAGCCGAATGGCAACAATGGTCAGCGACAGGAGCGGCAATGTCGCCCTGACGGTCGCAGTCTGCATCATTCCCATGATCCTCGCCGTCGGCGCCGGCCTCGACTATACGCGCGCCTACAACGTCCAGAGCAGGATGCAATCGGACCTCGACGCCGCGCTGGTCGCCGCCATCAAGGAGATCGACGAATACGATGAGGACGAAATCGCCGAAAAGATCAAGGAATGGTTCGACGCCCAGTCCGAGAAGCAAGGCGCCACCTATGATCTGACGGAGATCACCGTCGACAAGAGCGGCCACACGATCACCGCCAGCGCAAGCGGAACCGTCCCGACGACGCTGATGACCCTGGCGGACATCAAGACCGTTCCGGTCGGCGTCATCAGCGCCATCGAGGGACCGGCAACGTCCTACCTCGAAGTCTACATCGTCATCGACAAATCACCGTCGATGCTGCTGGCCGCGACGAGCGAGGACCAGGCAATGCTGCGGGCCGACAAGAATATCACCTGCGAGTTCGCCTGCCATGACACGAAGGATCCAGTGAAGAAGAATGGCTCCGTCATCGCATCGACCTACTACAACTATATTAAGAGCCTCGGTGTAAAGCTCCGAACAGACGTGGCCCTCGACGCCGTCGAAGAGGTGCTCGAAATGGTCGACGCGGCGGACGAGGACCATGCGAGGATCAAGGTCGGCCTCTACAGCCTAGGCGAGACCATTACCGAGGTTGTCGCGCCGACCTATTCGACCAGCACCGCGCGCAAGAAACTGTCCGACGATGACAGTGGGCTAACGAGCGCGACCTCCACCACTTCGACCGACTTCAAGACGTCGCTCAAAGGGCTGCAAAAAAAGGTCGGGATGGCGGGAGATGGCACTTCGGCCAACTCACCGCTCAAACTCGTGCTTTTGCTAACAGATGGCGTTCAATCGCATCGCAACTGGGTTATCAACGACATCCCGAAGGGTACTAAATGTATTCAGTGGAACGCCGCTGGAACGTGTATCCGACACACATCCAACGCCGGTAAGAACTGGGGGATTGTGACGCCTCTTAATCCCGACTGGTGTGGATACCTCAAGAATGACGACGCCACAGTGGCCGTCCTCTATACGGAGTACCTCGCCATCCCCGATGATTGGGGATACAACGATACCCTTGACGACACGATGGCGAAGAGCAGGTGGGCCTCCACCTGGGGCGGTACGCTGCATAGCGGCGTCAGCAGCAGCATCACCAGGCACGACTATATCCCCATCGCGCTGCAGGACTGCGCCTCCTCGTCCGATCTGTTCATCTCGGCCGCCTCCGAAGACGAGATCACCGACGGGCTCTCGACCCTCTTCAATCAATATCTGACTTCGGTACGGCTGACCCAATGAAGAGCCGTTCGAAGATCACCCTTTTGCGCCGGCTGCTGCGCGACAGATCTGGCGTCGCCGCCATCGAATTCGCGCTTCTCGCCCTGCCACTGTTCACCATCATCTTCGGCATTCTCGAATGTGCGGCGATGTTCTTCATCGACTCGGCCCTCGATGCCGCGGTTCATAAGGCCGCGCGCCTCATCCGAACCGGCCAGGCGGCTGAGGGCAATATGGCGCTCATAGGCTTCAAGACGGAGGTCTGCGGCAACCTGCTTTATGTGCTCGACTGCGAAGACAAGCTGCTGGTGGCCGTCGACACGCTCACCGACACCTCCTCCTCCGGCGCGATGAAGGCGATCAACAGCAGCGGCACGGTGTCGATCACCGAAGGTTTCGAAATCGGCAAGGGCAGCGACTACGTGATGGTCCAGGCTTTCCTTCCGTGGAAGCCCGTCGTGAGCCTCTACTCGCTTTCGAGCTCGACGCTCGCGGACGGCAGCTACCTGATGGGCGCCTCCGTCCTGCTGCGCAATGAACCGTTCTGAGGATGCCCGCATGACACCAATCGCCAAGAGGACAGTCGCCCTTCTGCGGCATTGCTTGCGGAATCGCGACGGAGCTTCCGCGATCGAATTCGCGTTCCTCTTTCCGATCATGCTGCTGCTGCTCGCCGGACTGGTCGATCTCGGGCAAGGCCTGACGGTGCGCAGGAAGATCAACCAGGTCGCCTCGACGAGCAGCGAGATCATCGCCATGCAAAGCAGTTGGACCGAGGCGAGCGTCGAATCGATCCTCGATGGCGTCAGCTCCATCGTGCAGCCCTATGACACCGACGAACTCACGATCCTTCTTTGCGTTCTTGACGTTGACAGCAAGGGCAAGGCGACCGTGAACTGGTCTGCCGCCTATGGCACGACCGCCCTTTCGGCGGGACAGGACTCACCCGTCGAGGTGCCGGAGGAATTGCGGACTGAGGACGTGCAACTGGTGGTGACGCGTGTCCAATACAAATTGGATACGCTCTTCTCCAGCCTCTTCGAAAGCTTCACGGACGGTGGCACTTACGAATATGACCAACACTTCTTCATCCGGCCCCGAAACGGCAACACGATCACCTACAGCTAAGCATGAGGTCGGTTTCGAACGACGTCGCAGAAGATTTCGCTAATCGACCGAAATTCTCGGCGCCACAATACAGACGTAGACTAGCCACGGTTGCGCCATACCTTTACCTGTCCCAGGCCAAATTACACGATTTAATACACACCAAACAACATTGCACTCTATTGTTGCTGTTTTACTATGTGCTCCACACCGACCGCAGGCTCTCCGCGCAATAATGCGTCAACCGTACACCTTCTTCGCAATGCGGATATCGATTTAATCTTCCAACTGTAGCCTAACGCCGGCCAGTCCGCTTACACTCCTTCTCGTGGGTGCAGGGCAGCCTTGGGCATGATGCCCTGGGTATCGTGCCAGCGGCTTGGCTTGCCGCTGGCACGTGCCGCTTTCGGCGGCTGGCAAAGCTTTCCGCCTCTCGCACTTCAGCTGCAGATTGCTCGGCCCGAGTGTCTCAATTCCTTTCTGCCCGCACCCTGGCGCATCAGGCAGCGCGGCGCGCCCGCCCGCCATTCCCGTTCACCTGAAACCGTTCGGCAATTCTGTCGAGATCGAGCACCTCCTCGCTGAGCGCGCGGCAGGCGGCATTCGTCTCCTCGACCATGGCAGCGTTCTGCTGCGTGACCTGGTCCATCTGCTGCAGAGCGGCATTAATGCCGTCGAGCGCGGAGGATTGCTCGTCGGCGGCGGTGACGATGGCGCCGATCAGGCCGCTTACCTGCAGCATATGGCCTTCAATGCCCGTCAGCGCGGAACCTGTCTGATTGACGAGTTCGACACCGTCCGCAACCTCGCGGGCCGAGGTTTCGATCAGTGTCTTGATTTCCCTCGCCGCATTGGCCGAGCGGCTGGCAAGTTCGCGAACCTCCTGCGCGACGACCGCAAAGCCCTTGCCGGCCTCGCCCGCCCGCGCCGCCTCGACCCCTGCATTCAACGCAAGCAGGTTGGTTTGGAACGCGATCTCGTCGATGACATTGAGGATTTGCCGGATACGCGTCGAAGAACCTGCGATCCGTTCCATCGCCGCAACGGCATCGCGGACGACGGCCGCAGAGCGTTCCGCTCCGTCCTTGGCAGTCCGCATCACCAGGCTTGCTTCTCGGGCACGTTCCAGCGAGTTGCGCACCGTCGCGGTGATCTCATCGCAGGCGGCGGCCGTCTGCTCCAGCGACACGGCCTGGTGCTCGGTGCGCTTTGCCAGATCGTCGGTGGCGCTGGCGATCTCCGACGAACCGGAACGCAGCCGGCTGGTCGCCTGGAGCACGCCGGAAATGGCTTCGGCAAGCTGCCCGACGCTGCCGTTGAATTCACTGCGGAGCCGTTCGAATTCCGGCGCGAAACCGGCGTCGATATGCGCCGTGAGGTCGCCGGTCGAAAGCCGCCCCAGGCCCCCGCTCAGTCGATCGATGACGGCTCGCCGCTCCTCTTCCTCGGCTGCCCGCTGTTCTCGGAGAACCCTCTCCTGCTCCTCCTGGCGGCGGCGCTCCTCCACCGCGCGCTCACGCATGCTGCGGCGTTCGATGGCCGCCTCGCGGAAGATGGCGACGGATTTCGCCACCGCGCCAATCTCATCCGTGCGGTCCGAGAAGGGCACGGCCCGGCCGTAGTCGCCCCCGGCGAGCGTCTCCATATAGGACGACATCGCCGCCAGCGGCTGGACCGCACGGCGGCGAAAGTACCAGAGGCCGGCGGCGAGCAGCGCGACCGAGATCACCGAACTTGTCGTTGCCGCCATGGACAGCTGGTCCGTATCCACGGCTGCGGCGGCTTCCTCGCCCGCCTGGAAGGCGACAGCCATCTGCACCAGTTCGTTCACCGCAACTTCGTGATGATGGAAGCTGTCCTTCAAGGCGCCCAGCGCCTGACCAACGGCGGCACCGTCATTTGCCTGAAGCGCAGGAAGGAACTGCTTTTCCATCACCTGCCAGAAGAGGTCGGCCCTGCCGAGCACCTCGGCCTCCAGCTTCCCCATCAACGCATCGGGCGCGGATGAAGTCTTCCAATAGGCCCGCCGCTCGTCATAGGCGCGCTTCAAGGCGGTGATCTTTTCCTGATTCTTGGCGGCGAGTTCCGGACCGGAGATCGCTTCCATGGCGAGCATGTAGGATTCGACTGTGTACAAGGGCGGCGGAAGGATATCGGCGACGAGATCCTTGCCGTAGACGATCTGCGTGTAGACCGGACCGTTCACCCTCAACTTGTCGAAAGCGTATGTCTTGATGCCGATCGAGACCAATAGACCGACCGCAATGATTCCTCCGAAGGCGATCATACCGCGTGCAATATTGAGTTTCATATGTCTGCCCCGAATACACCTTCCCCGCAGGGAACCCTCGCCAAGAATGCAGAAAACAATCGTCCGAATGCCGAAAAAACGGTGTCGGTATCACTTGGAAAACAGGTGGTCATGCATCGCCGGTTCTCGCGATGCGAAATGCCCTTTACCGCAGCAGCAATCATGCTTGCGCCACACTATTTAGTTGCACTCCATCGTTGCGGAATGGTTAAGAGCCGCGGCGGGTCCGAACTAAATCGATTTTAACTGCGTGAACCGGATCCTGAGGACGTCGTTGTGTCCCCTCAGACGCACGACGATGGATTGAGTGCGACTGCGCTTCAGGGCCTGTCGAGCACGGCGACCAGGAGATCGATTGCTGCAAAGACATCCATCGGCTTCCAGTCTGCCGGGTTGCGGTAGCTCGGATAGAGACCGAGCACGGCAGCGGTGAGTTGGTCGGCCGTCGGTCTCGCCACGGCGCGGCGTGCCAACGCGAATTCGGCCCTTGGGCCTACCCTATCTTCCGTCAGCCCCCATCCGGCATAAAAGGGCACCGCGTAGCAGCGCACCGGTATTCCTCTCAGCAGCGCATCGAAGCCGACCTGGCTGGAAACGGTCCAGACCTCGCCGACGACGTCGAGGATCGAGGCGACTGACACCTTGTCGGCGAGCAGAATGACGCCAGGAGTGCTGGCGGCACGCTCCGTCAGGTAACCCTTGCGATGGCCCGCCATGACGTCCGGATGGGTACGGACGACGCATTGGGCGCCGCTCGCCAGCGCATCGTCCAGCATTCGATCGAACGAGCGGCGGCTGCCGAGTGCGCGTGACACCGAAACATCGCCGAGGACCTGATCCACCAGGAGGATCCGCCGTCGGCTGCTCGGCTCGATCGCCGGTTGGCGATGCGGCAGGTTGTTGTATTTGGAAAGCCTGTGTTCGACCATCCGCTCCCGGATGCGCTGGCCGAATGCGTGATGTCCGCCGCCTGCGGCCGCGGCGATCAACAGCTCGAGCCGCGACGCCTTGCCGCCGTCGACCGGCAATGCCAGATCGTCAGCAATGATCGAAACCGGCGCAGCTCCGTCCTTGCCGAGGCCGACCGAACGCAGGAAACCGTCCTCGAGGTGCCAGTGCGGCAGCCGCCGTGCGCGGGCGACCGCCATCGCCGTCTTTGCGGGGATACGCCCGCCCCAGGAGACGATGCCCTCGATCCCGGGCGACAGCGACGATGCGAGCGTTTGGCCGCCGAAATAGCGTCCGAGCCATGGAAAGGCCTGACGCACAAAGAAGGTCGCACCGAGGCGGCTGCCCGGCCCTGGCCACCAGGTCTTGCCAACGCTTTCGGGCAAGCTATCCATGCTTTGCGACACCCCATGCAGCTTTCGGCCGATGCGCGCGTCCTTCGACCGCCCTGCCGATCCGGGACCAAAAATCAGGTTAGGCGGGGAAATGCAATCGCTAACTCGGCGCGCCTCGCCGGGGCGCGTCAGCGACCAACTCAGCTGTCCTCGAGTTCCACCAGGAAATAGGTCGTCGGCCCATAGGGCGTGTCGTTCGACAGACGGAATGTGACGGCGCCTGTGCCGCTGCGCACCGGCGGATAGACGGTACCGTCCAGGCCGACCGGAGATATCCTCCACCTGGCGGCCCCTCTCTCAAGCGCCAGATCGACATGGCCCTCGCGGATCAGCACCGGAAGTGTGCCGAAATCCTCGATCACCTTTTCCTCGCTGTCGCGGAAGATCATCCCGCTGTTCCGGGCGTCCGTTGCGAAGATCAGCAGCATGCGGCGGCTTTCAGCGAGCGAAGGCTGGCGATCGATGGCCGCCAGGGCAACGAGCCCGTCTCCATCCGCCTGCTCGATGCTGAGAACGCCGAGATCGATCGGCACGCGAAGCGAGGAGAAAGCCGCCGCCTCGGTCGCCGGCGTCGAGACCCGCAACTGCCCGGCGCGGCGATCAAGCACGATCTGCCCGGTGTCGCTCTCGTAGATCCCGCTTTGCGTGCCGGTCTTATTGTTGCGAGGCAGCGAGCGGCTTTCGCGAAGAGCTGCCAGCACGTCGTCTGCACCCTGTGTACGCGGCTGCGCTACGCCGGCCGCGTCGTCGTCGACACGATCCGCAGGAACGAGGCCTATGCCGCCGATCAAGGCGAGTTCGGTGAGGCGCTCGGGCTCGCGCGCCTGCATGTCCTCGCCAAGATCCTCCCCGCCGTGCACGGCAACGGGGATGGTAATCCCGGAGGTCGCCACATCGCCGCGCCGATACAAAAGGGCCGCCAGCGTTTCGCCGGCCCGTGCCACCGGATCGAGCGCGATCGCATAGGGAAGCATCGCCTTCTTGTGCGGATAGGGTTCGCCATAGGCAAGGACGATCGGCCCATGGCCATGCCGGCACAGCACGTCCCAGCCCTGTAGCGATGCATAGGCCGGCAGCACCAGCCCCGCCTCGTAGCGGTAGCGGTTCCAGAACAGGTGGTCGTACTCGCTCACGATGAAGGGCTTTCCGAACCAGCGCGCCGCGGCGATCATCCGCATGTAATTGGCACCGTCGGCGATAGAACTCACCTGCAGGAGAGCGCTTCCCGGCGCATAGCCGCCGACCCAGTCATGATAGGTGTTCATGGTGACCACTTCGAGATCGCGCCTGCTGAGCGCGGTCTGAAGGGTAGGCCAGTTGTTATAGGTGCTGATCAGGCCTCTATAGCCGAGATCGCGCAGTATCTTGCTCATCCGAGCGGTCGACGCTCGCTCCAAGTCGGTGAAGAATGCCTGCAGATCACGCATGCGGGCGCTGTCGGCATAGCGGTCGGGCGGAAGCCGGACCGTACCCATTTCCAGCCGTTCGTCGGCGCCAAGCTCTCTCCAGGTCTGGGCGAGTTGTCCGGTCGAGGCGTAGCGCTTCGCAAGCCACTGGTTGAAAGGCGCGGCAAGCGCCGCGTCATAAGCGGGTTCGCCCGGTCGGTCATGCACGACGCCGTCGAACTCGATGCCGTTTTCGTTGGCGAGGATCACCAGCGCCAACGCATCGTCGCGGATGGGCGCGACACCGGTATAGGGATTGACCCTCCCCAGGAACTTCTCCTGCAGCGTCCTCCAATGGGCGAAGGCCTCTTCATCCAGGTGCAGGCGCAACTTGAGATCGCCATTTGCATCCCAGCGGTCGTCATAACCGCCGTAGGCGCCGCGTGGCGACGAGAGCCCGTCGACGATCCAGTAGATGCCGTTGCGCTTCAGCGCCGCGAGCAGGTAGTGAATGCGATCGAGGGTTTCCGGATCGAAGTCGAAATCCTTCTGCCGGCCGAACATCAGGCTCGCATCGGTAAAATGCAGCCGCGCTATGTTATAGCCGTGAAGCGCCAGTTGGCGCGCGTAGCGCTCCGCGCCGTCATGATCGGGAAAGCCGCCTGAGGCCGGGCTCCAGGCGAGCGAAGCGCAAAGCATCCGCAGCGGCTTTTCCGGCGCCTTTGCATAGGCCAGGCGCCCGCCCCCGCCCGCGACAAGGCGGTGCTCCGCGTCAATCGCGCCATTGGGCAGGAAGCTGGAAAAATCGAGGGGACTTCCCGATTGGACCTCCAGCGAGACGTCGCGGACAGGCACCCATTCGTCCGAGGCATCGGCCCGCGGCATATGTGCGCCAAGGAAGATTACCGCCGCGGCAAGCAGTAAACGCATCGTCACGCCGGATTTCCAAGGATTCTGCTCTCGATCGGTTCGTCGGGTTGGCGACGGCTTCCAAGCATCCCGACGGGCAACGCTGCCGCGTGGAAAAACCAGGCGATGACCGTGTAGAGCCCCATGCCGAGGCTACGCTTCTTAATACTCGCCAGCGCAACGACACCTGCGATCATGGCGAGGACGGCTCCGATCGCTGCAACCTTGTTCGGGAGGAAGACAACCAGGCAAACGCAGAACAGCCACCAGAGATGCACGAGCCCCCAGAGCCTGAGTTCGGGCAGCTCGCGCAGGAGCTGGAGGAAATAGGGCTTGCCGAGCGAAGCACGCAAGAGCTCGCCGATGCCGTAGAGATATTTGCTCTTCCAGCGACGCACGAGCAGCCGGTAGGAGTTGACGGTGTGGCCAAAGTGCTGGACGAACCGCCGATCGAGGCGGTGAAGCCACCAGCCGGCGCTCCTCAGGCGGATGCCGAGATCGAACTCCTCATAGCCGTGCAGGTTGCGATCCGAGAGGTAACCGACATCTTCGATGGCGCTGCGCCTGTAAAGCCCGCCACCATTCATGCGGTCGATCGACCCCGTGCGATTTTCCGGGGCGTTGCGGTGGACGCGCCGGGCAAATTCCAGGTTGGCGATGTGCATCTCCTCGACGTGGCCGGTCACGCCCGCGACAGTCGGATTGTCGTCGAGGAAGCGGACGGCCTCGTCGAGAAAGCCGGCATCCAGCAGCATGTCGCCGTCGATGAGGCAGACGTAGTCGTGGCGGGAATATTGAAAACCGAGTTGCGGCCCGATCCCGCAGCTCGGACGCGCCGGCGGGGTGATCTGCGCGATGACAATCGGATATTGCGAGGCGATTTCGACCGTGGCGTCCGACGATCCGCTGTCGGCAAGGATGACTTCGCCCCCTTGACCCTGAAGCGCCGCCAACGCGCTCTCGATCGTTGCGGCAATACGCTTCTCTTCATTCAAGGTCTTGATAATAACGGATATCCCCAAGAAGGCCCCCAGAAAGATTGCGCCGTGTTCCGCTCGCCGCGCCTATGCCGTCAAATGCACTAAGCCGAACTTTCTACCTGCGATGGTTTGAGTTTTGGTTTACTTTGCCAGCCTCGCAAATGCCTCCAGTGGCGGGCGGCAAACAAGGCTGCACCGACACCGCATGCTGCACCGGCCATCTTGACCGCAATGTCCTCCATCCGCGCGTGGCGGTCAGCCGACAGCATCTGCAGCAATTCGAAACCGACCGCCGCTCCAAGCACCATGCCCAGAACAAGCGGGAGCCGTCGCGGACAGGCGGTCACGAAGAGGAAGCCTATCAGCCCGTAGGCGCCGAACCGCTCGACGTGAACCGACGTTCCGATACGCGGCCGCATGCCGATCGGCGACAGCGTCGAATAGGCGACCAGCGCCAGGAGGAGCCATGCGAGAACCGTGGCCGCACGCCTGAGATCCATGACCCGTTGCCTGTTTCTATCGGCCATCTCGCCGCATTGCGCTCGGCTCATCTTGCAAGCGCTCGATAGATCGCAAGCGTCTTTTGCGCCACACTTGCCCAACTGTGGGTCGATTCCACGTGGGCCATCTGCGAACGGACCTCGTCGTCACTGGGGGGATTTGCAATCTTTCTGGCGATCGCAGCGGCAAGGGCATCTATGTCGCCGAGCGGGAAATAGTCGGCCGCCGGCAGGCCGAGTTCGCGATTGGCGACGATGTCGCTTGCCAGGACCGGCAGGCCATGAGCCATGGCCTCCAGCAGGGCGATCGGCATGCCTTCGTGACTGGAGGGCAGGACGAACAGTGCCGCATTGGCAAAGAGTTCCGCCAGCCTGTCGCCCGATTGGAAGCCGGTCATGACCACGTCGGGCACGCTATCGGCCATCGCCCTCACCTCATCCGCATAGGGCGTCTCGAACTCCGCGCTACCCGCCAGGACGAGCTTGACGCCGTTATCGCCCAGACGTGCGAATGCCTGGACGAGATCGGTCTGGCGCTTTTCCGGAACGAGCCGCGCCGCAAGCAGAATGTAACGGCGGCGCGTGAGGCCGAACTCATTGAGTATGCCGGTTCCGGCGCGCCCCGGCGAAACAGCGACGCCGTTCGGGACGAAGGCAACCGGCACCTTGTAGCGCTCGCCCATTGTCTTCACGATTTCCTTCGAAATGGCGATCCGCCCATGAGCAAGCCGCATGCCCATGCGCTCCCCAAGCTTCAGTATGCGCTTGGCGAAGGTGCCCCATTTCTGCCGGTCATAATCATAGCCGTGATGCGTGACCACGACCCTCATGCGCAAGAGCCTCGCCAGGGGAACCAGCAAGGCGGGGCCGATCGCATGGATATGCAGGACGTCCGGCCGGCGCAGCGCGGCGAAACAGACGCCGACGAAGGTGTGGACGATGGCCTCCAGCGCCATCAGCCGGGGTGCCCAAAGCGGGAAGACGCGAATCGCACCCCAGGCGTAGGACGAGGATTTCGAAAGATAGCGCTGTCGCCCGATGACGTCGACGCTCCAGCCAAGGGCCACGAGCCTGGTGGAAAGCATCTCGACATGTTTCTCCACGCCGCCCTGCACGTCCGGTATCCCACGCAGGCCCAGCATCATCACGCGCGGACGCGCAGCCGTATTCGCAAGGGACGGGAGAAAACCGTCGAGCTCCTCCGGCGATAATGCCGCGCCGTCGAGGCCGGGGGGTGGTCCCTCGAGCAGCGCGGTCGTCGCAGCGGCCCCGGCATGGACGGAGAGGAGCTTTTCGGGAAACCGCTCGCCGCTGCCACGTGCCGCATGGATCGACGTCGCCGAACCCCTCGTCTGCTGCGGACCGTGATCTCGCGAGACTGCAGTCTGACTGCTCATGGTTGTACCTGTCCCGAAAGTTCCCTTTGGACAGCTTTTACGGGAAGAACACTTTCGCCCGGCGTAAGAACATCGCTAAACTTTTAGGAGAGTGGCCGAAAACCAGACGTCGGGGCTTCAGCGTCTTCTGCGACGGCGTTCCGAAGCCTCACAGCGGGAGAGCGGCCGCCTTTGTATCCGCAGCGGCATCGCTGCCTAGGCACCCAGCGATGCGTAGAGATCGAGAGTCCTCGCCCGATAGGCCGCGGCGGAAAATTCGCTGGAGATCCAGGATCGACCCTCCGCTCCCATGCGGCCGCGCGCGCCAGGCGAAAGCGCCGCCATTTCGCGCAGCGCCCTTGCGAGTTCTTCCGGCTGCCCGGAGGCCGCCAGCAGCCCGGTTTCGCCTTCCCTCACCATCTCCGGAATGCCGCCGATCGCCGTGCCGATGACCGGACGCTGCAGCGCGTAGGTTTCGAGGACGCTGATCGGCGCATTCTCGTACCATTCCGACGGAAGCACGAGGGCGCGGGATTCACCGATAAGGCGGTGCAGCTTCTCGCCGGAGAGATAACCGGCGAAGGTGACGTCGGCACCGAGTTCGGCCGCCAATCGGCGAAGGCTCGCCTCTTCCGGGCCGGTCCCGGCGACGACCAGCCGCTCTCCCGAAAGAGCGATCGCCCTGATCAGCGTCGCCAAGCCTTTTTCCGGCGCCAGGCGGCCGGCGAAGACAAAATAGTCGCCCTCCTGCCAATCGGTGCGAAAGATCGAAACATCGACGAAATTGGGTATGTGGACCATCTTATCGCGCGGCCAGCCCCATTCGGCGAGCTTTTCCAGGTAGAAGCGGCTCGGCACGACGAGGCGATCCACCTTTTCGCGATAAAGTCCGAGCAGACGATGCACCATCGTTTCGGCCAGCACGACGGCGCTCAGGGGCACCGAATCCTTGACACAGCGATGGCGTAGCACGTTGTAGATTTTCCCACCCCGACAGTCTTCGCAGACCTTGCCGTCGCGAAGCATCTTGTAAGAGGGGCAGGCGAGCTTGAGATCGTGAACCGTCATGACCACCGGAATGCCTGCGGACTTCAGGGTGGAGAAGATCGCCGGCGACAGATGGTGATAGACATTATGGGCATGCGCGATTGATGGGCGCCTGTGGTCGATCAACCGACGGATATTGCGTTGGGCTTCGAGCGAATAGATGACGCTTGCCGCCTGAACCGCCTTGCGAATCAGACCAGTCCGCCGGCCATATTCGATCTCGGAGACGAAATAGTCCGACCAGGGCGAATGCTCGTTGCTGTCGTGCCGCATGGCGAAGGGCACGACGTCCCAGCCGACTTCGCCGAACATGCTCATATGATCGAAGAAGACCGCCTCCGCTCCGCCGCGGCGATAGAAGTAGTTGTTGATTGCCAGCAGGCGCTTCCCGGCCTTCTCGACTTCAGGCACCGCGGCCCCCTACCAATTGATCCGGTCGAGCACCTGGTCGACCGGTAGCACGCGGCATCCCTTCTCGACGGCATAGCGGACGAGACGGTCGAAGGTTTCCGGCGTACAGCCATAGGGGGTCGGCCGCGGCGCGATGTCATGCGTGAAAAAGATGAGCCAGCCGGGCGCATCCACCAGCTCGTCGATCCATCGGGTCAGCGCCTGGGCATGCTGCTCCGGCTGGCGGATTTCGACGGCCTTGAGCATCAGCGGATCCACGGATCCTCGATTAATGGCCTCGCCGCCGGCGCGGCAGGACCGATACCGCCGGCGCAGCTCGGGACGGGCCAAGGGCCAGCCGGCGTTATAGGGGAAGGCGAAATTGGACGCGGGCGGCGCGACGCCGACGCTTTTCAGGTACTTCGCATTGCGGTCGAGATCGGCGGCGAGGCCGCCCGCGGTGCGTACTCTGCGGTGCGCAAAAGTGTGGCAGCCGATCTCGTGCCCACGCGCCAGCAGTTCGCCGCATCCCTCCGGCGTGATCAGCGTCCGGTCCTTTTCCACCTGCCCCGCTAAGCCGCCGGCGATGTAGAAAGTTCCACGAACGTCGTATCGCTCGAGAATCCCCGCCCCTTCGTGAAGCGCGCTGTCCGGCACGTCGTCGAAGGTGAAGGACACGAGCGGTACGTCCGTTTCCAGCTTGCGCTGCGACCGAACGAACTGCCAGATAGCCCGGTTGGCCAGCCTGTCGACGAGCCCGCCGATCTTTCCTTCCACGTCAAGCATGAGCGACACGTTTCCTTATTTCGGGGACGGCACCGTCCGCCAGCGCGGCGCTCGATTGCAGGTGCAGTCCGTAGAGAGCAAAGACGAAAGTGAACCAGAGAAAGCTTCCGCCTTCGAAGAAGAGGGTCTCGAGACCGGCGTGGAAGATCGTGTAGAGCCAGATGCGGACGTAAAGCCGTGTCAGAGGCGCTTTCTCGCGGTCAGGCGCGATGCGGGAAATGTCGCGAATCGGCAGCAGGATAAGCCAGACCAACGTCAGCAAGAGCCCCGGGAAGCCGGTGGTCAAGGCAATGTCCAGATAGGAATTGTGGCCGTTCGCCGCCGCGACCGCCCAGGTCTCCACCGAGCCGCCGCTATAGACCAACTCCTCCGTCTGCCAAAACGCCCTGAAGCCGTACCCGGTCAGTGGCCGCTCGGCGAGCGCCGAGAAGGCGAAACGCCAGATGTCCGAGCGATTTGTGAATGTCGCATCGATTCCAAGACCGCTGATGAACTCGCCAAGCGGCCTGAAGACCGCCGAACCGACGGCGAAGAGATTGAACAGGCCGACGCCGCCGATGACGATCGGGGCACGCAGCAGGCGCATCTTTTCGAAAAGCCAGCCGAGAATCAGGATCGCCGGCAGCATCGCCGTCGAGGTTTTCCCGCCAGTGTTGACGAGAAAAAGGAACGACAGCGTAAAGATCGCAAGGCCCGCAATGCGCGACCAGCTGCGCGCGACGAAAAGCCCGAAGAAGGCGGCCAGCACCATGGCCGAGGCCGCGCTGTTCTTGTGCGGAAAGTGGCCGCGCCACAGTCCGGCATTCATCGGCTCGCGCAATTCGGACGCCTGATGGATGGCGAGCGTCGGTTTGAAGAGAATGCCGTAATAGGCGAACCCCAGCATGATCAGGCTGCCGATCCCCAGCATCTTGGCGAAGTGGCGCTCGGACGCGGGAAGCAGCAGATAGATGCTGGCATTGACCGTCATCATCGTCGAGAGAACGATGCCTTTGATGCCGAGCATCGGATGGGCGGAGATCAGCGAGACGAGGAGGAACCAGAAGTAGAGGATGGCCAGAAGCATGCGGGGCTGCAGGATGATTTCCCGCATCGGATGCAGCAGGCCAAAACCGAGCATGCCGGCGGACAGCAGCAGCGCCAGGATCTGGTTCAGGCGGTTGGAGTTTGCGGCAGAAGGATCGAGGATCGCCTCGCCCGTCAGATCGACAAAGGGCGTGATCGACACCCACAGAAAGAGAAAGGTCGCCAGGAAGAGGAAGGCGCCAACGCGCATCCTCAAGCCATCAGGCGCACTGGTCTCCGCATAGGCAGCGCTGGTCATTGCCGGCCTGGCTCCCCGGCCGCCGGCCGCTGACCGCGAACATAGTTCCACAGGCCAAGCGCCAGCGCGAGCCCGATACCTGCGGCGAGACCAAGCGCGGCGCCGACGACGAGCAGGATGGAGGTCCGCGGCGGCCAGCTGCGCGAATTCGGCGGCATGGCGCGCGAAATGACGCGGATATTGGTCGTATCGATCTGCTGGCGCTCGGTGATCTGCTGGGCACGCGCCAGGTGGGTTTCGTAGATCGCCGCCTTGGTGCGCGCGTCGCGCTCGAGGTCGCGAAGGTGGACCTGCGCCTCGTTGTCGGAGAAAACGTTCGACTGTTCGTCGTCGGCCTTCGCTCTCAAAGCGCCGAGCGACGAGCGTTCCCGCTCGAAATCCGCCTTGGCGCGCTCAGCTATGCGCCGCGCTTCCTGGTTTATGCCGCCCTCGAGCGTCGCGCGCTCGGAGCGCGCCGCGGCAAGGCGCGGATGCCTTTCGCCATAGGTGAGCTGCATGGCACCGATCTGCTGCTGCAGGGCGTTGTACTGCTGGCGCAGGTTCGTCATGTCGGCCGATTCGAACACCGAGGCGCTGGTCGTCTGTCCTTGCGCGATCGCCGCACTCATCTGCTTGTAGCGCGTCTCGGCCTGGATGAAGCGCTGTTGTGCACCGAGCACTTGGGTATTGAGTTCGCTCGAGAGCTGATTGCTGACGAGCTCGCCATTGGCGGACAACAATCCGTTCTCGCGCCGGAAATCCTCGACCTTCCTTTCCGCCTCGGTGACGTTCCGGCGCAATTCATCGAGCCGCGCATTGAGGTTCTGCGCCACGCGGCCGGCGCTCTCAGCCGCCGATTGGAAGAGTTCCGCTTCGAAGGCGTCGACGATCGCGCCGGAGAGGGCGACGGCCTTTTCCGGTTCCTCGCTCCAAACCTCGAGAACGACGACGAAGGAGCGCTCCTCGCGACGCGCTTCGACCCTTTCCGACAAGGCGCGAATGGCCGTCAATTCCTTGTCGGCCTTGCTGTCTCCCGCTGAGAACAACGCCATCAACGCCGCCAGCGGTGACGGTTTGACGAATTCGGTATCGTTCGCCAGCGCAAGCTTGTCGATGACGCGCTTCAGGACGTTGCGCGACGTCAGGATCCTGAGCTTGCTTTCGACCTCCAGCAATTGTGCGTCGCGCTGCGGATTGCTGGTAAAGACGTCGTCGCTGACGACGTTGAGGTTGGAGGGGTCCACGACGAGGTCGGTATAAACTGTGTAGCGCGGTGTCGCCGTGACCGCATAGGCAAGCGTGGCGGCGACGCAAAGGACGAACGCAAGGACAATCCACCTGACCCCGTCGCGCAGCCAAAGGATGACGTCGTCGATGCCGACGCTGCCAAGCCTGTGAAGCTGCGGAAAATACGCGCCGACGATCGGGCGGCTGGGCTGGACCACTGATACTGCCGGTGCAACATCCGGCTCTTTCTGGTCAGGAATTTCCCGCGCCTCAGGCACAGGCGCCGTTTCCTCGTCCATTGCCGGAACGAGGTCCAGCAGCGAGCCGCCGGCGGCTCGCCGCGACTGACGCGTCTCCACGCGCAATCCTTGCTCTAAGGGCTCGCTCCGCCGATACATCCGTTTTTCCCCACGCATGCCCTTGAAGCCACCGAAGAGCACTGCCCTGCATTGCATCTCCTGTTAAGAATTAGGAGCGCAGGGTGAATATTCCGTTAAGACCTGCATGCGGCCGGTAACCTTTGGCGAGGCTCAAAAATCGGTCAATAGCCGGCTCCAGCTTTCCGACGCTAGGCCGCCGATATAGATGTCGTTGCCGAGCGCCGCCTCCTTGATGTCGGCGTGGCGGGTGACCAAGCAGAAATAGCCGCGGTGGCGGAAGCACAGCCACCGCTGGCGCGAAATCGCGTTCATCAGGAACGGCTGTGCCATGCCCGTGGCGACCGCATAGCCTTCCGCGTCGAGACAGGCGAACATGGCCGCCGTGACATCGGCTTCGCAACCTTCTTCGCAAAGCACGTTGAGAACGTTCGCCATGCCCCCGGGCTTGCCGAAGAACAGGAAGGCCCCGATCGTGCGGCCGTCGTCGCGTATGACGTTCCTCGACTGCAGCACCCCGAGGCTCTTGTTCATCGAGGCGATGTTGACGAGCCAATCGAACTCGGATTTCGACCAAGCGGGACGGATTGAAAAACGCTCAAGCATCGGCGCGGCGCAGCGGAGAAATTCATCCAGGCTTGCTGCCTGCACGTGGCAGCCCGGCGCGCCGAGCGGTCTTGTTGACGGGCTCCATCGGCGCAGCACGCGATCGATCGACCGCAGCGCGCCGACGACGAGACGAGCTTTGAGCATCGGAATGCGCCGCCCTGCAAGGATGGCGACCGCAGCGAGTGGCCGGAGGAAGCGCTGCCATTCTAGGCTCTGGATCGGCAGGATGACGCCTCCGCCGGCAACGCAATGGTCGGCACTTACCGGAGAGGAACTGTCGGAAAAGCAGAGATCCTGGCGCGCCGCCCGGACGCCGCGAGCAAGACGCGCGGCGCCCGCCGCTGCGGCCTTGCCGTCGACCATGAAGGCGCAGAGGAGGCGCGCCACGATCCGGCGGCCATCGACATCGAATTCCATCGGCACGGAAAGAATGGCGCTATCGATGTCGCCGTTGCCGTTCTCATGCACGACGCCGCCCTGTTCAGGCGAATAGAAGGGGCTTCCGAAGAAAACGGTCTCCATATACCGGTCCAGATCCTCCCCGGCCGCACTGTCGCGACGGCGGAAGACCTTGTTGAACAGCCTTCCGATCGCCGGGATATCGCTGCGTGCCAAGGCGCGCGTGCCGGGGCATTGCGGTTCCACGACGGTCGCCGGATGAAGCACAATCTTCGGCAATTCAATTCCCATGCACGACTCCCGCCTGAAACTCGCGAGCTGCCCGCTCCCGGTCGCGCCGCACGAAGCGCAGAAAAACGCCCCATGTAGCGACCACCATGGCGATCTCGATGACGTAGAAGGAGATGAAGGTGCCGGCCGGCGGGGCGTACCAGCTCGCCCCCGCGGCAAGCCCGGCCCCGACGATGCTTCCGAGCCCCATGACGGTGGCGCGGGGGGCGTGGTAGCCCGAGGCACCCAGGGCTTCCACGGCCACCGACCAGATGGCGAGCGGCACCACAACCCATGCGAGGCCCCGTACGAAGCCGACGAGGGAGACATATTCGTGCCCGAACAGATAAGGCAGGACCGGCGCCAGCACGAAGACCGTCAGCGCCGCTGCAAGGCCGATGCCGGTCGCGGCGGCAAGCACGCGGAGCACCCGCTGCAAGGCGTGGTGCAGGCCGGCTGCGGTCATCCGCGCCGAGCCCGGATAGATGAGGCGATTGAGCGCCTCGACGGACAGGAAGCTGCTCTCGAGCATCCGCCTTGCCACGCTGTAGCTCGAAACGATCTCGGCTGTGGTGACGAGGCTCAGGACGAGCAGGTCGGCGTTCTGCCTCAAGGCGCGCAGGATGAACGGAATGCTGAAATAGAGGCCCTGCGGCAATTCCTCCCGCACGATACGGTAGCGCGGTGCGCCGAGGCCCTTGATCGCCCAGAGACAGGCCAAAGCGACCACGACGTGGCAGATGAATTGCCAGACGGCCCAGGACGCCACGGTCGAGACGCCGAAAACCAGACACGCGAGCGCCGCCGCTACGGTGCGCGCGACGGCGAAGCCGACGACCGCCATGTTCGCGGATGCGAAATCGGAATGGGCAATGAAGATCTGTTCGACGAGAACGATGATGCGGACCAGGACGATGTTGGTGAGCAACATCAGCGCGATCACTGCAAAGTTGTCGATCGGATCCGGTGAAAGCGCAAAGAAGAACGGCAGCGTGACGGCGCCGGCCAGCACGAGGACAATCCCGCTTGCCGCCGTGAGCAGGATATTGTGGCCGAGCATGTCGGGATAGATCGTGCGATCCCTCGCAACGCGCCGTACCAGGCATTCCATGGCCCCCAATCCGCAGAGATGTACCGCGATGCTGGCGACGGCGGTAATGGCGACGAAGACGCTGAATTCGTGGACGCCGAGAAAGCGGGCGAGGATCGCGAAGGTGAGAAGCTGCGCCGCGGAACCAAGCACGAGACTGCCGCCGGATGCCGCATAGGACAGGATCATCGGCAGGAAAGGCTTGTAGCCGCGCGATTCCGTTAAGCCTTCCGAAGACATCCGACCTGCCTTGTCGATTTGTGCCACGGGTTCGGCGCCCGAAAGATCGTCCCTTGGTACGACCCTTCCGCCGATTCCCCCGGGGCGCAGACTAAAGGGCAGAGATGATTGGGCGGTTAACATACGCCCATCAATTGTATTTCAGCTTCCGTTTACCCGAGTGCGCTAGTGTCCGCGGGACCCGAAAACCATCCGATAACTGAAGGAGTGTTCGTGCTGCAGGGCGACAATCTTCCTGACGTCAGCCTGGCGAACAGCCATTCGCCTCGCCTCGTCCGCTTCATGGACATCGAACTCGAACTCGCGCCCGACGTCCTCGTGCCGCGCGAAGAGACGGAACTACTCGGCCGGAACGCCGTTGCACGCCTTTACGAGCAGGTCGGCCCGGTGACGATCATCGACATGTGCTGCGGCTCGGGCAATCTCGCCCTCGGGATCGCCGCAGCCATTCCACTTGCGCGGATCTGGGGCGCCGACCTGACCGACAGTACCGTTGCGCTCGCCCGCCGCAACGTCGAGCGCCTGTCGCTTCAAGAGCGCGTCCTGATCCGGCAGGGCAACCTTTTCGCGGCGCTCGAAGGAGACGACCTCGAAGGCCGGGCCGACATGATCGTGTGCAACCCGCCCTATATTTCGACGGCTCGTCTCGAAGGCGACAGCGCCCATCTCCTCGAGAGCGAGCCGCGCGAAGCCTTCGACGGCGGACCCTACGGCATTTCCATCCACCAGCGGCTGATCCGCGATGCCGTCGCCTTCCTCAAGCCGGGCGGCTGGCTTCTGTTCGAGTTCGGCGAGGGGCAGGATCGGCAGGCAGCAGCCCTTATCACCCGAGCCAAGGCCTACGAGGCGGTGAGTTTCGCGCATGACGCACAGGACAAGCCGCGCGTCGCGATCATCCGGAAGCTGGGCAGGTCCATTGACGACGGACGGGTGAGATGAGCGACATCCGTCCGCTCACGACTGCCGATATACCCGCCGTTGCCGGACTGTTTCAAAAGATCTTCCGCAACGGCGACCGGGCTCCGCCGCCGGCGCTCGTCGATTATCTCCGCCACTTGTACCTGCAAGCGCCGGGCTATGACCCCGAGATCGCGCCGCTCGTCCACGTCAATGACAGCGGCCGTGTTTCCGGCTTCGTCGGCGTCAACGCGCTGCCGATGAGCTACAAGGGCCGGCGCCTGCGTGCCGCGATTTGCGGCGCGCTGATGGTCGAAGGCCGCGATAGCGACCCGATGGCAGGCGCCCGGCTTCTGAAGGCCTTCCTGGCCGGCCCGCAGGACCTCTCCTTCAGCGAAACAGCGAGCGAAGTCTCGACGCAAATGTGGACGCGGCTGCGTGGTATCGTCCTGCCGCAATACAGCCTCGACTGGGTGCGCGTCCTTCGCCCGGCCAGCTTCGCGCTCGACCTTGTTTCGCGCCGCATCGGCCCGGCGCGCGCGCTGCGCCCGCTGGCAAGCGCTTTCGACGAGCGCTTTCGCGGAAAGATGGGGCGCGGCGATCTGCGTTGGTCGGCCGTGCCCAAAGAGGCAAGCCTGCCCGCAACGCTCCAGGTCGCCGACATCGATGCTGGATCCTTTGCCGAGCTCTTCGCGCCCTTGATCAGGCAATTCGTCGTGCAGCCCGCCTGGGCGGAGGTTCAGTTCGACCACATTCTGGAGGACGCAATCGATAAGCCAGAATTCGGCGAGCCCCACTTCGCCGCCGTCAAGACGCGCAACGGGGCACCGATCGGGGCGTTCTTCTACCATTTGAGGCAGGGTGGAACGGCGCGGGTTCTGCAACTGCTCGCTCTACCTGGGCAGGCAGGTCCCGTCCTCGACTGCCTGATCGATCATGCAGCGACCCGCGGCGCAGCAGCTTTGTGTGGCCGCACGCAGCCGGCCCTGCTCGAAGCGATGATGGGCCGCCGCATCGGCTTCGTCCATGCGGCCTCGACCGTCGTGCATTCTCGCGACGAGGAACTCGTCGACGCCTTCCGCCACGGGCAGGGCTTTGTAAATGGCCTTGCCGGAGAGCATTGGAGCCGCCTGATCGGCGGCTCCTTCGATAGTTAGCCAGGGAAGTCGGCCTTGTTAGGCCGCGCGCACGCTCGCATTGAGCGGAATCTCGATGTCGACTTCCAGGGTCGAGACGTTTTCGCCCCGATCCATCTTGACGGTCACCTTGTCACCATCGACCTGCACATGCTTGGCGATGACGGCGAGTATCTCCTCCCGGAGCACCGCCACAAGGTCCGAATGCCCGACGGAAGCCCGCTCGTGGGCGAGCAGCACCTGCAGGCGCTCGCGCGCCGTCGGCGCGGATGTCTGTTTGCTGAAGAACCGGAATATGCTCATGCTGCCCTCCGTCCGAACAGTTTGCCGAAAAGCCCGCGCTTTTCGCCCGGAATGGTCATCGGCACCGTTTCGCCGGCAATCCGCCGGGCGGCGTCGAGATAGGCAAGCGCCGGAGCGCTGCGGCTGTCGGCAAGGGTGACCGGCGCGCCGAGGTTGGAAGCGCGCAGCACGTCGGTGCTTTCGGGCACGATGCCGAGCAGCGGGATCGACAGGATCTCAAGAACATCGTCGACCTTCAGCATGTCGCCGCGCTCGGCGCGGGCCGCGTCATAGCGGGTAAGCAGCAGATGCTTTTCCACCCGCTCGCCGCGCTCGGCGCGTTCGGTCTTGGCGTCGAGAAGGCCGATGATGCGATCCGAATCGCGAACCGACGAGACTTCCGGATTGGTGACGATGACGGCGATGTCGGCGTGCCGCATGGCAAGCGTCGCGCCGCGCTCGATGCCGGCCGGGCTGTCGCAGATGATCCAGTCGAAGTGCTTCTTGAGCTCGGCCATCACCCGCTCGACACCCTCGGCGGTCAGGCTGTCCTTGTCCCGGGTCTGCGAGGCCGGCAGCAGAAAGAGCGTCTCCAGCCGCTTGTCGCGGATTAGCGCCTGCGGCAGCTTGGCATCGCCCTGGATGACGTTGACCAGATCGTAGACGACCCGCCGCTCGGCGCCCATGACGAGGTCGAGGTTGCGCAGGCCGACGTCGAAATCGACGACAACCGTCTTTTCGTTCCTCTGCGCCAGCGCCGCGCCAAGCGCGGCGGTCGATGTCGTCTTGCCGACGCCACCTTTACCTGATGTAACAACGATTACTTTCGCCATCTTCCCGCTCCTGTATGCTGGCCGGCCGCCGGCTCAGTTAAGTCTCTCTGCCATGATCGAATCGCCTTCCAGCCAGAGCTGGACGGCCTGTCCGCGAAGGTTGGGGGCCATGTCTTCCGCAGTCTTGTACACTCCATCGATTGCCAGCAACTCCGCTTCGAGCCGACGGCAGAAGATGCGTGCCGAAGCGTTGCCGACCGAGCCTGCCAGCGCCCGCCCCCTGAGCGTTCCGTAAATATGCACCGACCCGCCGGCGATGATCTCCGCACCCGAGGCGACCGATCCGACGACGGTGACATCACCCTCGGGAAAGATCACCGACTGGCCGGAGCGCACGGGCTCGCGGATCACGATGGATGAGATCGCCCTTGCCGCTTGCGGCTCCATCTGCAGGCTCGACGCCGCAGCTTTGGTCGAAGCAGCGCCAACCGGTTCGACGGTCGGTTCGGCCGGAATTTCGATGTCCGGAGCCGGACGACCGCCCTTCATGGCCGGCGGCATGCCCGGCTCGAAAAGCGACGGACGGCCGCCTTCGATGCCCATGATCCGAACGTTGCGCTTGCCAAGCTCATCGATCAGGCGCTTGAGTCCAGCCCGGTCGATTTCGAGGTCTGCGACATCGAGAACGACCGGTCGCCCCAGGAAAAACCCCGCGGACCGCGAGGCCAAGTCATCAAGCCGGGTGAGCCAAGCGTCGAGCGGCGGCTCCGGTGAAAGCACCAGCGCCAGGAACGAGCGGCCCTTGATGCGGATCGAGCGGGTGTCTGTTAGCACTTTGGTCATCTACGTTAATTTTTCGTTGCCCAAGATGTAGGCGAGTCACGGTTAACAAATGGTTAATTCCGCTACCCTGCCCGGGGCTGGAGGCGCGCAACGTGACGCCGGGAGAAGCCGATCAGACGACCGATCAACGAAGATGACAGTGAAAGCACCACAACTGCGGTCGCGGGAGCCACCCTCTCTGGCCGGCAGGCCAGAGGGGGTTTTACACCCGTGTGTTCGGCGAGATCTGGCGTTCTCAGATCACTCGCCGATTTCCGCGACAGGCTGCACAAGCTGCGGCCCGAGATGCAGGTAGCGGGTCGCCTTGCGCTTTGCGGCGATGTCCGCCCAGACCCGGTCGACCTGCGCTGCCGAGAGATCCGCGGCACGGCCGACATCTTCGGCGCTCAGGCCGGTGTTGAGACCGTAGAGGCAAAGATCCATCCGGTCGTAGGGGAGCGAGAAATAGAACTCCTCCTGTGTCTGTTCGAGCGAATAGGTGTCGGTGGTCGGCGGCCGACGGCAGATTTCCTCCGGAACGCCGAGATAGGCGGCGAGCGCGTAGACCTGCGACTTGTAGAGATGGGCGATCGGCTTGACGTCGGCGGCACCGTCGCCGTTCTTGACGAAGAAGCCCTGGTCGTATTCGAGCCGGTTCGGCGTGCCGAGCACCGCGAAGTTCAGCCGGTCGGCATGATAATATTCCAGCTGCTTGCGGGTGCGCTGCTTCATGCTGGTCGCGGCGACGATGCCGAGATAGACGGAAGGCGGCATGCGTAGCTTCGTCCGTTTGCCCCCCGGGTCCTGCACCACCAGCGAGGAGATGTTGTAGCCGTCGCCTTCGAGCGCATTGGCAATGACGATTTTCGAGGCCCAACCCGGTCCATAGTCCGGCACCAATTCGCGAATGAAGGCGTCACGCCGCTCGTAACAACCCATGGCGGCAAGCGTCGGCCCGACATCTTCGACGACCGCCTCGACCCCGAAGGTCTCGGCCACCAGCCGGCCGAGCCGCAGGCTTTCCGGATCGGAATCGTTTTCCGGCATAAACAGGCAGAAGACGTTCTTGGCGCCGACGGCGCGCACGGCGAGCGCCACCGAAACGCTTGAGTCGATGCCTCCCGAAAGGCCAAGGACCAGCCCGCGCTTGCGCATGCCGCGCAATTGGGCGCGCAAGGCCGAAACGACTCGCTCGGTCTCCGCAGCTTCGTCGATCCTCAAGGTTTCGGCGGAGAAAGCGAACATCTCCTGATCGGGGCGAATGTTCATTCAGCGGCCTCCAATGTTTCGGCCGCCAGCCTGCGGCTCACCTTGCCCGTATCCGTCTTTGGGAGCTCGGCGCGGAATTCGACGATCTTCGGCACCATGAAGTCCTCGAGGTGACGCGCGCAGTGGCGGATGACGTCCTTTTCGCTGACAGTCGGGTCGGAGAGGACGACAAGGGCGCCAACCGCAGCCCCAAGCACCGGATCGGGGACGCCGATGACCACCGCCTCGGCGATGCCCGGATGGGCGTGCAGGACGGTCTCGACCTCCTTCGGCGCCACCTTCTCGCCGCGCGTCTTGATGATGTCGTCCTTGCGGCCGACGAAGTAGAGGAAGCCCTCGTCGTCAGTGCGGAAGAGGTCGCCTGTATAGAGCACCTTTTCCCATGGATTCGGGCCGGGGCGCAGCATGCGCTCGGTGGCCGCTTCGTTGCGCCAGTAGCCCTGCATGACATGCGGCCCGCGGATCACCAACTCACCGGGAACACCCGGCGGCACGCGTTTCCCCTCGTCGTCGACGACGAAGGCTTCGGTGTTGGGAATGGCGATACCGACCGAGCCGGGCCGGCGATCGAGTTCGTCCGGAGGCAGATAGGTGCAGCGCTTGCACTCCGTCAGGCCGTACATGGAATACAGCCGAGCTGACGGAAAAAGCTCCCGCAAGCGGGCGATATGCGCCGGCGGAAGCGCTGCGGCAGTGTTGGAGATATAGCGCAGGCTCGGCAGGAAGCCGGGTTCAAGGTCGCGCATCTGCAGGATCATCGCGGCCATCGTCGGGACCAGCGGGAAACCGGTCACGCCTTCGGCACGAATGCGTTCGAAGATCGCCTGCGGAAAGGCGAAGGATTTTTCCAGTACGAGTGTGGCGCCGAGTCGGATCGTCATCAGCAACTGATAAAGCCCGTAGTCGAAAGCCAGCGGCAGGACGTTGAGGATGATATCATCCGGCGTGTTGCGGAGGTAAGCGGTGATCGACTCCGACGCCGCATCGATATTGCGATGCGTCATCATCACGCCCTTCGGGCGGCCGGTCGACCCGGACGTATAGATCAGCATAGCGAGATCGACGTCGATGCCGCCGTGAACGACGCGCAACGGCTCGGCCTTCAGGCACTGCTCGAAGGATGCCGCACCTTCCGCCGTGCGACCGACCGGCGCCGCGGTCGAGGCGACGAAAAGCGGCCTGCCTGAAAGCGCGCGCGCCTCCGCGACGATCGGCATCAGTTTTGCTTGCGTCAGGATCGCCGCCGCCTCGCAATCGGCAATGATATAGGCGAGCTTGTCGGCCTTCGTGGAGGCGTTGACCGGGCTAAAGGTCGCGCCAGCCTTGAGGATCGCGAAGATCGCTACCGCCGCTTCCCAGCAGTTATCCATGAACACCAGAACGCGGTCGTTGGCATTGACGCCGCTTGCGGCGAGAGCCGCGGCAAGCCGCGACGAAAGATCGTCCAGCTCCTTGTAGCTCAGCCGCTTCCGATCGGTGACCAGCGCCGTCTTTGCCCCTTGGGCCGCGGCGTTCCTGATAAGGAAATGCTCGAACCTCATGTTCGTGATGCCCCGCCCTAACCCCTCTTATGCCGTGACCGGCACGGCTTTCGCCTCGATGAAGGCCGAGATGCGCGCCAGCGAATCGAGATTCGCCGGGACGATATCGGCATCCGCCATTGCGATCCCGAACTGGTCCTCGATGAAGGCGACGAGTTCCAGAACGCCGGTCGAATCGATGATGTCGTTCTCGATCATCGAGGCCGTATCGGCCAGGTCGTAGGAAGTATCGCCAAAGAGGAAATTCTCGATGATGAAGGTCCTGACCTTCTCCTTGATCGCTTGCGTCATGTGTTCTCCTTTCGCTGTTTCCGTTTCAGGCCGCTTCGGCCTTGCCGATGCCGGCGCCGGTGAATGTCTGCAGCCACAGCTGCGTCGAGAGAATGCCGACGAAGGCGGCGTTGTCGCGGAAGCCCGAGGCCGGGCGCGCGCGGCATTTCTCGTAGAGCTTCGTCACCGCCCTGACATTGAAGAGGCCGCCCTCGGCGACTGCATCCTCGCTCAACACTCCGCGGACGTAATCGAGCTCGCCGGTGCCGCTGAAGGAATGGCTGTCGGGTGCGCGATAGGGCTGCTTCACCCGTTTGCCGATCACAGCCGGCAAGAGGTCCTTCGTCGCTTCGCGCAGGATATGCTTCTCCGTGAGGCCCTTGAGCTTCATTTCCGGCGGCAGCTTCGCCGCAAACTCGACCAGCCGATGGTCGAGGAAGGGGAAGCGACCCTCGATCCCGTGGGCCATCGCCATCCGGTCGCCTTGGCTGGAGAGGATGTAGCCGGGCAACAGGAAGCGGCTTTCGAGATATTGCGCCTGATGCAGTGGGTGCCATCGACCGAAATCCTGTGGCAGCCGGCCGATGAGTTCGTCAGCCGCATCGTAGTCCTTTAGTTGCGCGCGCAGGTCGCCGGAGAAGAACAGTTTCGTCGCGGCCGTGCCCTTGAGGCGCGGGCGATGCGAGAAGAGCGGGTCGTCGAGCGGCGCGTCGCCGGCGCCGAAAAAGGCGGCGAGATACTCCGGCGATTGCTGCTTGAGGCCCGGCAGATAGGGATAGAGCTTGCGGAAGAGATGCGGTCTGATGCGCGAGCCTGGCTGCCGTCCGCAGAAGCGGCGCACCCGGGCTTCCTTGAAGATGTCGTAGCCGGCGAACACCTCGTCGGCGCCCTCGCCGGTCAGCACGACCTTGAGCCCCGCCTCCCGAACCAGCCCGGACAATTGATAGAGGGGGGCCGGCGCCGTGCGGATGATCGGCCTCTCGGTGAAGCGGATGACGTCCGGAAAGGATTTTGCGATGTCGCCGGTGCGGCAAGCGATCGCGCTATGCTGCGTGCCGAGCGCCGCAGCCATTTCCAGCTGGAAGGCGCTTTCGTCGTGCTCGGCGCTGTCGAAGGTAACCGAGAAGGTCCGAAGCCGCTGCGGCGTCATGCCGGCGGCCAGCGCCGAGACGATCGAGGAATCGAGCCCGCCGGACAGATAGGCGCCGACCGGTACGTCGGCCCGCATGCGGATACGGGTCGCGTCGGTCAAGAGGGCGCGCAACTCCTCTGCGGCACTTCCTTCGTCCACGTAGACGGGCGGCTGATCCCGGTCCGGATATTGCAGTTGCCAGTAAGGTCTCGTCGTGACGCCATGCTGATCGACGATCATCAGGTGCGCCGGTTCAAGCTCGAGGATGTTGCGGAACGGCGTGCGCGGCGCGATCGGAGCCCAGAGGGTGAAGATCTGGTCGAGCGCGATCGGGTCGATCTCCGCCGAAACGCCAGGCACCTGAAGGAGCGCCTTGACCTCGGAAGCGAAGTAGAACGTGCCGCCATACGCGGTATAGAAAAGCGGGCGCACACCCATGCGGTCGCGCGCCAGTATCATCCGGCGGCAACGGGCATCCCAGATGGCGAAGGCGAAATCGCCGTTGAGCAACGACACGCACTCCTCGCCCATCTCGGCATAAAGGTGGAGGATGACTTCGGTGTCGCTCGCGGTGCGGAAGCGGCGGCCCTTGGCGCGAAGTTCGTCCCTGAGCTCCACATAGTTGAAGATTTCGCCGTTGAAGGCGATCGTCAGCTCGCCGCTCGCATCAGACATCGGCTGCTGGCCGTCGCCGAGCCCGACTATGGAAAGCCGCACATGGCCCAGCCCTGCTTCGGGCGCAATGAAAATGCCCTGCTCATCCGGCCCCCGATGCGCAATCGCGGCCGTCATGCTTTCGAGAAGCGCCCTTCCGTCCCGTATCGAACCAAAATAGCCGCTGAAACCACACATATGAAAATCGCTCTCACGCCCGCAACCGCGTTGAATGTATAGACGGAATGCGCGGAGCAAGAGTTAACCCGCTCTAGATTTCTCCAATGATGGTAAATAAATCAACTGGAGGCACATCGAATATTGATGATGGAGGAATTGTAATTCCGAGACTTCCCCGAGTATATAAATTTAACATTTATAGGTTTTTTGCTAAATTTATACTTAAAACGCCCCAGATGAACTGCGCACGATCAAGCCCCTTGATTCCATGGGCACCCGACGGAGCGCCGACGAAGAACGTGGTTT
This sequence comes from Sinorhizobium sp. BJ1, assembly GCF_002531555.1. Lineage (NCBI taxonomy): Bacteria > Pseudomonadati > Pseudomonadota > Alphaproteobacteria > Hyphomicrobiales > Rhizobiaceae > Sinorhizobium > Sinorhizobium sp. BJ1. Next base: position 112,283 of record NZ_NWTH01000008.1, on the reverse strand, counting down.
CCTTTTTATTAAGAAATTCGGTCCAATTTTCGCAGTCGAAGCGCAATATCGTTCGGAGCGCATGATGAGCTACGATTGGACCGGCGAACGCACGCGCCGGATGAAGATGATGAAATACGGCATCGCCATTGTGCTGACGGTTGGCCTGATTCTTGCTGCCACATCCTGGACCTTGCAGTCCATCTGACGATAGTGCCTCGCGCTCCCGCTGGCCTGATAGCAAGACACGGGCTTGGATATCTTTCTGTCTGTCCGATGTAACCTGTAGCTCGAATTATGTAAGTTCTAAACCTTGACGAGAGCCCCCTCCGGGAGTGGAATCCTGTCTGAGGCACACTGCCTGAGGCCGTCGAATCCGCACTCGCTGCGCGGCGGCCTCCCCAGTTCGAGGGGGCGATAGGTGGACCCGCCGCATAACCGATCAGCAGCTGCGTGGTTCACCTATTTGCCCCGGAATTGCAGCGGCGCGGCGCCACTGGCGTTCGGTAACAATTATCGGCCGCATCCGCAAATGGCACGGAACCAACAATAGCGTTTGCGTGTTTCCTGACGCAGCGCGAGGAGGTCATATGCAGCCAAGATTCATGTCGACGGAGGTGTTCCTGCGCTTCGAGAAGGAATGGCAGCACCTCCGTCGCGCCGTGCACAAGTTGGAGATCGAGGCCAATCGGCCTGATGAGCAAAATATTGACGACACGGCCGGCTCCGAACTTGCCGACCCGCTCGCGGGCCGGACAAAATCTTCGTAACCTATTGCAATAACACTAGACGCGCGCCCCGCTTCTTCTAGATGCTTGTTGCGCCATCGGTAGCCTCGTAGGTCTCCGATGCGCGCAGGAACGAGATCACCACGATCCCACTTCCGCGAAAGGAGCGCCGCCGATGTCTAGCCGGGTCCTCATCGCTACGGTTGCTGTGAGCTGCACGTTGGCCGGCATTGCCATGGCACCTGGCTTATCCTCGGCGCGATCCTGACGATTTATATCGTGCTTGGCATTCTCTACGAGAGCTTCATCCACCCGCTGACGATCCTTTCCGGCCTGCCGTTGGCAGCATGCGGGGCGCTCCTGGCGATCAGCCTTGGCGGCTTCGACCTTTCGATCATCGCAGTCATCGGGCTGTTGATGCTGATCGGCATCGTCAAGAAGAATGCGATCATGATGTTCGACGTAGCGCTCTCGCTGCAGCGCGACGGCCTCACTCCCCGAAATGCGATCCACCGGGCTTGCCTGATGCGGTTGCGGGCAGATCCTGATGACGTCCCTCGCCGCGCTGATGGGCACGCTACCTATCGCGCTCGGCAGCGGCGCCAGCGCAGAACTGCGCCAGCCGCTGGGCGTCGCCGTCGTCGGCGGCCTGCTCGTCTCGCCGCTGACGCTGTTCGTGACGCCGGTGATCTACCTCTACATGGAGGCCCTCGCGCGCGGCATCAAACGGCTGTTCGGGCCGCGAAGGCCGCAGACGGCCGTTTCGTGATCAGGACAGTCCGTGGGTGGCATGCGACAGGGCCCGTTCGATGCCGCGCAGTTCCGCCAGCCCCTTCAGCCGGCCGATCGCCGGGTAGCCGGGCTGGGCGCCGCGGGAGAGATCGTCGAGAATCTCCTGACCATGATCCGGCCGCATCGGAATCTGGTGATCCGCCCGTCCGGCGGCGCGCCGGCGCTTCTCCTCGACGAGCAGTTCGGCGATCACCGCCACCATGTCGGTGTCCCCCTCCAGATGCTCGTCCTCATAGAACGAACACGGCGTCCGCTCCTCCTCGCGGCGAACATTTCGGAGATGAGTGAAATGGATGCGTGGCGCGAACTGGCGGACCATCGCCGGCAGGTTGTTGGCGGCGCGAGCGCCGAGCGAGCCGGTGCAGAAGGTGACGCCATTGGCCGGGCTGTCGACCTCCCGCAGCATGAAGGCATAGTCCTCGGCGGTCGAGAGAATGCGCGGCAGGCCGAGCAGCGGCCATGGCGGATCATCGGGATGGGCGCAGATATTGATGCCGACCCGTTCGGCGACCGGCGTCACTTCGGCAAGGAAATCGACGAAGTGCCGTTGCAGCTTGTCACGGCCGACGCCGGCGTAGGTCTCTAAGTGCTCCCGAAGCTGCGGCAGGCTGTAGCCATCGGCGGAGCCCGGAAGCCCCGCGCCGATATTGCGGGAGAGGCCAAGCCGCCGCTCCTCGGTCATCTCGCGGAAGCGCCGCTCCGCTTCTTCGCGCGTTGCCGCGTCATAGTCTTCGACGGCGCCCGGCCGCTGCAGCAGATAGAGGTCGAAGGCGACAAAATCGATCCGGTCGAAGCGCATGGCCTTGGCGCCGTGACGGGTGGTCCAGCGCAGGTCGGTGCGCGTCCAATCGAGCACCGGCATGAAATTGTAGCAGACGGTACGAATACGGGCCGCCGCGAGGCGGCGCAATGTCTCCTGCCAATTGGCGACGTGCTCGCGCCAGGGACCGGTCTGCGTCTTGATGCTTTCCGACACCGGGACGCTTTCGACCACCTCCCACTCCAGGCCGCCCTCGCGCACCTCTCGCTGCCGCTTTTCGATCTCCTCGACCGGCCAGACGTCGCCGGTCGGGATGTGATGCAGGGCGCTGACGATGCCCTGCGCGCCGGCCTGCGCCGCGTCCTGGACACTCACCCGGTCGACCGGTCCGAACCACCGCCACGTATGTCGCATATGAACTCCTTCCGAGCGGGACGAAGTAAAGTGCGAGCGGTTTTCCGCCTGCATCCCGCTCTCTTAGAACCAGGACAGAAAAGTCAGTTGCACCTTGCAGGCTGCCGTGCGGTCGCCGGCCTGCTCGAAGGCGTGGACCGCCTGATCGATCGGGAACGCATGGGAAATGATCGGCCGGACATCGATTGTTCGGTCGGAGATGAGCGCGACGGCCTGAGCGAATTCATCGTGGAACCGCTGCGATCCAATCCACCGCAACTCCTTGCCGACGAGTGCATTGAGCGGCACGGTGATGTCGCCCGTGACCCCGACCTGTACGATCAGGCCGCGCGGCCGGACGGCAGCGATCGCCCCGCGCAGCGCCGGCTCGGCGGCGGAGCACTCGAAGACGACGTCGAACTGGCCCTTGTCGATCTCATATTCGGCCAGACCCGCCGGCTCGCGGCCGACGTTGACTACCCGCGTGGCGCCCATGGCGCTTGCGCGCCCGAGCGCCGCATCGGCGAGGTCGGTGACGACGATCGCCTCCGCTCCCGCGTGGCGGGCGGCCGCGACGACGAGCGCACCGATCGGCCCGGCCCCGGTAACGAGCACCTGTTTGCCGGTGAGGTCACCCGCCTGCGCAACCGCGTGAAGGCAGACGGCCAGCGGTTCCGCGCAGGCCGCCTCGCCGGCACTGACAAGAATCCCCGCCGCAAAACACTGGCGGGCCGGGACGATAAGCCAGTCACGGAACATGCCCTGCGTATGCGGCAAGCGCATCGCGCTGCCCATAAACTGCATGTTCAGGCAATGGATTGTCAGTCCTTCCTGGCAATAGCGGCAGGTGCCGCAGGGCTGGCTCGGATTGACCGCTACCAGCTCGCCGATCATGAGCCCGGAGACGCCAGCCCCGAGCGCTGCGACACGGCCCGCTGCTTCATGACCGGGGATGATCGGCTCCCGCACCCGGACGGGGCCGAAGCCGCCGTCCTGATAATAGTGCAGATCGGAGCCGCAAATGCCGCCGGTCGCCGTCTTCAAGAGGACCTCGCCTTCGCCGGGCTCGGCGACCTCCGTGACCTCCATTCGCAGGTCGCGCCGGCCGTAGAGCCGGGCGACACGCGCCTGCCTGATTGCTCCCACCATCATCGGATCAGCCCGACTGCACCAGGTAGCCACAGCGTGACCGCCGGGACGAAGGTGATCAGGATGAGTGCGATGAAGAGCGGCAGGAGCCAGGGCAGGATCGCCATGGTCGTCCGCTCGACCGAAAGCTTGGCCACCCGCGACAGCACGAAAAGCACCATGCCGAGCGGCGGGTGAAGCAGGCCAATCATCAGGTTGAGGGTCATTATCAGACCGAAATGCACCGGATCGATGCCGAATTGAGCCGTCAAGGGCAAGAGGATCGGCACGAGGATGGTGATCGCCGCGATCGTGTCCAGGAAGCAGCCGACGAACAGCATCAAGAGGTTCACCAGGATCAGGAACACCCACTTGTTGTCGGTGATGGTCAGGATCGCACCCGAGAGCAACTGGGCCGCCTGGCTGACGGTGAGCAGCCAGGCGAAGATCGAGGCGGCGGTGACGATGAACAGCACGGATGCGGTCGTCTCGATCGTGTCGAAGGTCGCCCGGGCAAGCGTCGACATCGTCATCGTCCGGTAGCGAACCAGACCGAGGAACAGCGACCAGAGAACGGCGGCCACGGCCGCTTCCGTCGGCGTGAACCAGCCCATCGTCATGCCGCCGATCAGGATGACCGGGGTCATCAGCGCCATGACCGCGGAGAAATCGAAGTACCAATCAAGCGCGAGGAGCGCGAGAAGGGCGAGGCCGACGGCGGCGTTCAACGAGAGGCCGGCCGACATCAGGAGATAGATGACGACAGGCACCGCAAGCACGACGACCACTTCGAGCGAAGCCGACAGCAGGCGCGTGATCTCGAAAGGCGTGTCCGAACCCCATCCTCGTTTGTAGGCAAAGACCGCCACCGTCAGCATCATCAGCACGGTCATCACCACGCCGGGCACGATGCCGGCCATGAACAGCGCGCCGATCGAGACGTTCGCCATCATGCCGTAGATGACGAAGGGCAGCGACGGCGGAAAGATCGGACCGAGCGTCGCCGACGCGGCGGTGACCCCGACGGCGGTTTCCACCGGATAGCCGTGATCTTTCATCGCCTTGATCTCGATCGTACCGATGCCGGCGGCATCGGCAAGCGCCGTGCCCGACATGCCGGAAAAGATCACCGAGCCGATGATGTTGACCTGCGCCAGCCCACCCTTCATCCAGCCGACGAGCGCAACGGCGAAGGAATAGATGCGGCCGGTGACGCCGGCTGAATTCATCAGGTTGCCGGCCAGGATGAAGAACGGCACCGCCAAGAGCGGAAAGCTCTCGACGCCGGCGATCATCCGCTGTGCCGCGATGATGTCGGGCGCGACATTGTAGAAGACCAGATAGAGCACCGACGCCACGGCCATGGAGATGGCGACGGGCACACCGACCACCATCAGCACCAGAAACGAACCAACGAGCAGGAGCATGGATCAGCCCTCGACCTTCTGGAATTCCTCGGGCTTTTCGAGAACCGAATAGCCGCGGCGTTGATTGGCGACGAAGACCTGGATCGAGCGGACCAGCATCATCACGAAGCCGGCCATCACGCTGTAGAAGACGATGTTGCGCGGCAGATCGACCGTCACCATGCGTTCATGGGCGACGATCGACACGTAGCGCCACATCAGCCAGCAGCCATAGGCAAAGAAGCCTATGCGCACGAGATCGACGAAGATCGCCATCGCCCGCGCCACCGGCCCCGGTAAATAGTGATAGAGCACGTCGACCTGGATGTGCCGCGAGACGCGCACGCACATGACGGAGCCCAGGAACACGACGCCGATCAGGCAATTGGTAGCGATCTCCTCCGTCCAGGCGTAGGAATCATTGAGCACGTAACGGGTGAAGAATTGCAGGAACACGCACCCCGTCATTATCCAGAAGATGGCGAGCGTCACCCAATCCTCGAAGGCATAGCTCGAAATATCCGCGGCGGGCGGGGCCTCGTCGAAGGAATGGGCAATTTCCTCCGGCGTCACTTGCAAGTGGACTTCCTGGGACATGGCGATCATCCGGCAAAGGGTTGGCGGATGCCGGCCGCATGGCGTGCGGCCGGCATCTAGGATTCACTTGACGGCGCGGATGGCCTCCCAGTCTTCCTTCTTGTAGCCGAAGTCCTCCAGCGCCACCTTCTCCATCACTGTCGACTCGAAATCAGCCTTGTCGACTTCGCTCACGTCGATGCCGCGCTCCTTGAAGGTCTTGACGAGAGCGTTCTCACGCTCCTCGATGATCTTGGTGCCGCGCTCGGCAGCCTCCTGCATCACCTCGGTGAAAATCTGCTTGTCGGCATCGGAAAGCTGCGACCACAGCGACTTCGAGACGACCGTGTTCAGGTGGTCGACAATGTGGCCGGTCAGGACGATATGCTTCTGCACTTCGAAGAACTTCTTCGCCTCGATCGTCGTCAGCGGATTTTCCTGGGCTTCGACCGTGCCATTCTGCAAAGCCAGATAGACCTCGGCGAACGCGATCGGCGTCGTATTGGCGCCGCAGGCCCGCGGCATGGCGAGATAGGCCGGGACATCGGGCACGCGCATCTTCAGGCCCTGCATGTCGGCGCATTTGGCGATCGGCCGGTTCGATGTGGTCTGGCGCGTGCCGTAATAGGTGACCGCGGTGATGTGGTTGCCGGAGGCCTCCTCGTAGCCCGCTGCCAGGCGCTTGAAGACATCGCTCTTGGTATAGGCGATCAGATGGGCGGGGTCGCGGAACGTATAGGGGAAATAGGTGACGCCGATCGGCGCATATTCGCGCGCCGCGAAACTCGAACCGGAAATGATGATATCGACCGTGCCGAGCTTCAAACCCTGGTTCAGATCCGCTTCCTTGCCGAGCTGCGAGGCCGGATAGACATCGACCTTGTAACGTCCCTCGGTGCGCTTGCCGATCTCCTCGGCGGCCCAGACCGATTCGGTATGGAACGGCTCAGAGGTCTCGTAGACATGCGCCCACTTGAGCACGGTCTGGGCCTGTGCGGCGAGGGCCGAACCAAGGATGGCGGCGGTTGCGCCGAATAGCGTTAATAGTCTGGCCTTCATCTTCTTTCTCCTCCCAAAGTGAAATCAATGCATGCTTTACTAATTTTCGGCACGCCTCCATGCGGCCGGTATCGTGCTGTCGGACGACTCCTCCCCGAAGCTGGCCGACAGGCGAAGCTGAGATTGATCGAGATGCGCGCGCATCGCGGCCCGTGCGGCAGCCGGATCGCCCGCGGCGATCGCATCGCGGATGGCGCGATGCTCCTCCATCGCGGCCCGCCAGGTCCCGGTGTTCTCGAAATAGCTGGCGAGCTTCTCGAAATAGGGCGTCATGCGCATGTCGTGGATGCTGCCGACGAAGCGGTTCAGCGTCTGATTGGCGATGATGCTCGAGACGATGACATGGAACTCGCGATCGATGGCGAGCGCCTGGCGCCGATCTTCGAGCGCGGCGGCCATCCGCGCGAGGTTGTCGTCGAGGACTTCGATATGTTCGGCGCGCGCCAGTCGGGCCGCCTCCTCGGCGATTGCGCATTCGACCACGGCCCGGGCCCTCAGCAATTCGAACGGACCCTCGAAATCCTCCGGCGGCACATCGGCCGAGGGGGCATGCCGCGCCGTGACATAGATGCCCGACCCCATGCGGATATCGATGAAGCCTTCGACCTCGAGCACGATCAGTGCTTCCCGAACGGTCGGGCGGGACACCCCCAGCTTCTGCGCAAGCTCCCGCTCAGCCGGAAGCCGGGAACCAGGCGCCAGTTCACCCCGTTCGATCAGGCCTCGCATCTGGTCCGCCACCTGCCGATACAGGCGGCGCGATTCCACGGCAGAGAACATCGCATCCTCGCTGCAGGCCACACGGCAGGTTCGCGGCTGGTGGCCAAGTGGTCATACCAATTGGCATAGAATACGCGCGGCGTTTCTAAAGTCAATTGTTGTTGTTGTTGTTCAAAACAACGGGGTTCGGCTCACTGCAGCGAAAAGGGCATCACCACGATTCCTGCCACTCCGGCGGGCATATGTGAGCTCGTTCCGCCAGATCGGCAAGCCGCGCGTGAGCCCGCGCCGCCGCTTGGCGGAGGATCCTTTGAACCGTTGGAGGTAGTGATTGCCTCCAAGGTGAACGCTGACCCGGATTACGCAGCCTGCGCCGCGTCAGCCGGCTGCTGGCCTCCAATATAGGCGATCAGGTCCCTGATGGTGATCAAGGGAAGCCGGTGCGTTTCAGTGAACAGGACGAGCTCGGGAAGCCGAGCCATCGTTCCATCGTCGTTGGCAACTTCGCAAATGACGCCCGATGGGGACCTGCCGGCGAGGCGTGCCAGGTCCACTGCGGCCTCCGTATGCCCCGGCCGGCCGCGCACACCCCTGGGATGCGCCCGCAACGGGAAGATATGCCCAGGCCGGGCGAAATCCGCCGGACGCGCAGCGGGATTCATGAGGGCTTGAACCGTCGCGGCCCGATCGGCTGCGGAAATCCCGGTGGTGGTTCCGGGCAGATAATCAACGGAGACTGTGAATGCAGTTTTATGCAGCTCGGTGTTTTGCGGAACCATGAGGGGAATTTCGAGCGCATCAAGACGCTCTCCTTCCATCGCAACGCAGATCAACCCACGGGCGTGCTTCATCATGAAAGCGATCGTTCCAGCCGTTACCGCGTCCGATGCCACGATGATGTCGCCTTCATTCTCCCGGTCCTCGTCATCGACGACGACGATTATGCCGCCGCGCGCCAGTGCCGCGATTGCGTCTTCAATTTTCGAGATTGCCATTCCATTTGCCTTTCAAGGGTAGCCAGCATTGGCGTTAAACCGCGGCGTTTCAGCCGCTATTCATCCCTTGGGCGAACAAGCCCGCGCCGCCCGGTAAGGAGCGGTTTTGCAGGCATTGTCCTCTTCCATCCGGACTGTAACCGTCGGCCCCGGCCTCTCACCGGGTCTGCTGACCCTCCACTATCTGTGGAAGCGCTGGCGGGCTCCCGGATCGCTCCGGATATCCGCCGGTGGGGATTTTCACCCCGCCCTGAGTACAAACGTAGATACGGAATTCCTGCGGTAAAAAGCAAGAGGCCGGCTCCGGCCGGCCTCGCGATATTTACCAGCAGCAGAAGCCACCATCGACCAGAAGGTCGACGCCGGTAACGAACGTCGCCGCATCCGAAAGAAGAAAAACGGCGGGCCCGACCATCTCGTCGACAGTCGCCATGCGCCGCATCGGCGTCTGCTCCTCGAAGAGCTTGGTCTGATGCACCATTTCCGGCCGCGTGTTCATCGGCGTGGCCGTGTAGCCGGGGCTGATCGTGTTCACGCGGATGCCGCGGCCCACCCATTCCATCGCCATCGATTTCGTCATATGGATGACGCCGGCCTTGGAGGCGTTGTAGTGGCATTGGTTCAGGCCACGGTTGACGATCACGCCGGACATCGAGGCGATGTTGACGATCGACCCGCGGCCGTTCTTCAGCATCGCCCTGGCTTCCGCCTGGCAGGACAGGAAAACGCCTTTCAAGTTGACGTCCATCATCGTCTGGAACTGGCTTTCCTCCATTTCCTCAGCCGGATTGGCATTGGCGATGCCGGCAGCGTTGACGGCGAGAGTGAGCGCGCCCAGCTCGACTTCCGTGCGGGCGACCGCCTCGTTGAGCGCCGCACCACTGGTCACGTCGGCGGCGATCTGGATGCTGCGGCACCCCGTGCTGGCGATGAATTCCGCCGTCTTCGCGAGCCCATCGTCGGTGCGGCGATCGAGCAGAGCAACCTCCGCCCCTAACTGCGCCAGCCCCATAGCGATGCGTTGGCCGATGCCGCTGCCAGCGCCCGTCACGAGGGCGACGTTTCCGGAGAGATCGAATAGCTTGGGCGCGTTGAGCGTGATTTCGGACATGATGACGTATTCCTCGTTTAGATGGTTGCCAGTTCCATGACCGAGACGTCGTTTGCCTCCTTGCGGTCGAGGATACCGGTCTGTCTGCCCTGTGCCATGACCATGATTCGATTTGAGACCCCGAGAACCTCTTCGAGATCGGAACTGACCACGATCACAGCGACGCCCTGGTGGGCGAGATCCATGACGAGATCGTAGATCGACGATCGAGCGCCGACGTCGATGCCGCGCGTCGGTTCGTCGAGCACCACGACCTGCGGCTTGCGCGCAAGCCATTTGGCGAGCACCACTTTCTGCTGGTTGCCGCCGGAAAGCTCGCCCGCGTTCTGGTGACCACGGCCTTTCACGCCGAACTTCCTGATGTACTCGTCGGCGAACTGGTGGAGACGGCGCGAGGAAATCCAGCCCTTGCGAGCGATTTCTCCGAAGTTGGCGTAGCCAATGTTCTCCGCGATCGAATGATCGAGCACCACGCCCTGAAGCTTGCGGTCCTCCGGCACGAGAACGATCCCATTGCGGATCGCGTCGATGGGCGAGCGGGGCGTGACGGCCTTGCCATGCAGGAGAACCTCGCCACCGGAAATCGGATCGGCGCCGGTCAAGGCGCGCACGAGTTCGGTGCGGCCGGCGCCCATGAGGCCGGCGATGCCGAACACTTCGCCCTTGCGGACTGAAAAGCTGATATTCCGGAATGCATTCGTCGGCGAGGTGAGGTTGCGCACGTCAAGCGTCACCTCTTCCTGAGGCGCCGGCAGGGCGGGGAACATGCGCTCGAGCGAACGCCCGACCATTGCCTCGACTATGGTGCGGATTGGCACATCGCCGCTGTCGAATTCCTTCACCTTGGCACCGTCACGCATCACCACGATGCGATCGGCGATCTGGCGGATTTCCTCCAGCCTGTGCGATATGTAGACGAGGCCCACACCTTCCGACTTCAGCCGTGCGATCTGCTGGAAGAGGAGTTGGGTTTCTTCGCCGCCAAGCGCGGCGGTCGGCTCGTCCAGGATCAAAAGGCGGGCATTGAGCGTCAACGCCTTGGCAATTTCGATGAGTTGCTGCTTGCCGGTCGAAAGGCCCTCGACGAGGCGGTCGGGCGAGACATCGAGACCGAGCCGCTTGAGTCCGCTGCGCGCCCGTTCCTCCATGGCCCTGCGGTCGACCCGACCCGCCTTCATCGGATAGCGGCCTACGAAAACGTTCTCCGCGATGGACAGCTTCGGGAGCAGTTTCAGCTCCTGATGGATCATCCCGACCCCCTCGTCCATCGCAGCACGGGGATTGGCGGGAGCATAGGCTGCCCCAAGCCAGGACATTTCACCGGCGGACGGCTGCACGGTGCCGGAAATAATGTTCGACAGGGTCGACTTTCCGGCACCGTTTTCACCGAGTAGCGCCACGACCTCTCCCGGATAAATGTCGAGGTCGACACCGTGCAGGACCTCGATCGCACCGTAGGACTTCTGGATTCCACGGAGCGACAGGATAGGAGAGCGGGTTGTCATGGCGCTTCAGCCTTTCGTATCGAGACAGGTTACGGGTGACTCTTCACGAATTCCGGAGCGTTCTCGCAGGTCGTCAGCACGGCGTTCGGGGTCTGTCGCTCTTCCACCTTCTGGCCGGCGGCCACGGCAAGCGCGGATTCAACGGCAAGAACGCCCATCTTCTGCGTGCTCTGCGTGGCAGTGGCGATGAACGGACCCTTGCACTTGGCAAGATATTCGAGAGCAGAGACGTCGCCGTCATAGCCGCCGATGATGACCTTGTCGGAGAGATTGGCAACGTCCACGGCTTTGGCCGCACCCATCGCCAGGCCGTCCGCCTGGCCGAAGATGATCTTGATGTCGGGGTTTGCCTGCAGCATGTTCTGCGCGATCGAGAAGCCCTCGTCCGCCGACCACATGTTGCTCCACTGCTGGGAGACGAGTTCCACGCTCGGATTCTCATCGATGGCGCGCTTGCAGCCCGTGAAGCGGTCGACTTCCGGCGTCGTGCCCTTCTGGCCGTGGATGATCGCCATCTTGCCCGATCCGCCAGCCTTTTCGATGATGTGCTTGCAGACGGCATAGGCGGAATCAACGCTCTCGCCGGCGATGAAGGTATCGCCCGGCGCTCCCTCCGGAACGCGGTCGACATTGATCACGGGGATGCCGGCTTCACGGGCAAGGCGGGTCGGCACGGCAGCAGCGGCCGCACCGGCCGGAATGTAGATGAACGCGTTGATGTCCTGCGTCATCAGGTCCTGCACCTGGCTGACTTGCGTGGCCGTGTCGTTCTTCGCATCGACCACAACGACGTCGATGCCCTTTTCCTTCGCGTATTTCTCGACGCCGAGCTTGATCTGGTTGAAGAAGTCCGCCTGAAGGTTCGGAACGGCGAGGCCGATCTTCTTGACCTCCGCGGCAGATGCACCGAGCGGGGACATCAGGACCGCAGCGGTGGTTGCCGCCAGCAGCAGTTTGGTCAATTTCATGGTTTCTCCTCCTTTGGTGGATTTCCCGGCTTTGCAGGAGGCCACCTCCCTTTTGCCGGCCCGCACCATTGCGGACCGTTTTCACTGCCCCGCCTTCGACTTCGCGAACGGGGCGAACAGACTATTTCCGCTTGCGATAGGTCTCGGCGGTGACCGCCAGGACGATGACGCCGCCGATGATCACCTGCTGCATGAACGGGGATACGCTCAGCAGGTTGAGTCCGTTGCGCAGAATGCCGATGATGAGCACGCCAATGATGGTGCCGCCGATTCCGCCCGTGCCGCCGGACAGCGACGTGCCGCCGATGACGACCGCGGCGATGGCGTCGAGCTCGTAAGAGACGCCGGATGAGGGCTGGACCGAGTCCAGGCGCGCCGCCAGAACCATGCCGGACAGCCCCGCCAGGAAGCTGCACACAACGTAGACAAGCACGGTCGCCCGCTGAACGTTGATGCCGGCAAGCCGCGCCACTTCGGCATTGCCGCCGATGGCGTAGAGGGTGCGCCCGCCGTGGCGATAGCGTTGGTAGAGCAAGCCGACAACGAAGACCACCAGCATCACCGCCACCGTCAGCGTCAGGAAGCCGCCGAAGCGCACGATGGCCATCGTGTTGAACCAGGCCGGAAAACCGATGATCTGCTGGCCGTCGGTGATCATGTTTGCAAGGCCGCGGGCAATCGACATTATGGCAAGCGTCGCGATGAAGGCGGGCACGTTGAAGCGCGTAATGAGAACGCCCGCGACCAGGCCGTTCAGCGAAGCGGACAGCAGAGCGAGCGGAATGGCCAGCCACATCGGCACGCCGGCAACGACGTTCAGATAGCCGAGGACCATCATCGCAAGCGCCATGACCGAACCGACGGCAAGGTCAATGCCGCCGATCAGGATGACCAAGGTCATGCCAACGGCCATGATGCCCAATACGGTGATCTGATCGAGCACGTTGAGGAAGTTCCTGATCGAAAGGAACTTGTCGCTCGCGAAGGTGAGAAACAGACACAGGACGATGAGACCGATCAGCGGACCCGTGGCCCCTCTCATCGAGGCAAACATCCCGCCTGCGAACCCTTGTCTTTGCGTCGCTGTCGCAAGCATGGCGCCCTCCTCTCCTACTTCGGCCTCCTCAAAGCAGCTTAAGCATAAATATTCATGGCCGTCTGTAAATGCGTACACGATTGAAACGTGTTGTGTCAAATTGTTTCGCTGTCGCTAGTCGCGCTTTCCCACTTGACATGCCGCCATAGCGTGTAAATATATATACCTCTGTATATTTATTCGCTACGAGGAATTCATGCAGCCGAACGATCTCGACCGCATCGCTCGACAGATCCGACTTCGCGATCTGCAGGCGGTTTTCGAAGCCGGCGCTGGCCATATCGGCGGGGAAATGTCCGCCATCGACATTCTGACGGCGCTCTATTTCCGCGTGCTGCGAATCTGGCCCGATCAGCCGAAGCATCCGGACCGTGACCGTTTCGTGCTGTCGAAAGGCCATGTGGCGCTGGCGCTCTATGTGACGCTCGCCAAGCGCGGCTTTCTGCCCGAGGAAGAGATCAGTACGTTTCTGAAGCCGCATTCGCGACTGAACGGACATCCGAACTGCAACAAGGTTCCGGGCGTCGAGACCAATACCGGGCCGCTTGGCCACGGACTGCCAGTCGCGGTTGGCATGGCGAAGGCCGCCAAGCTGACCGACGCCAAGTACCGCACCTATGTCATGACCGGCGACGGCGAGATGCAGGAAGGATCGAACTGGGAGGCCATCGCCGCAGCGGCCCAGTTCGGCCTCGACAATCTGACGCTGATCATCGATCACAACCGCTTTCAGCAGGGCGCCACGCTGAAGGACACCAACGATCTCGCCCCCTTCCCCGCCAAGCTCAAAGCCTTCGGCTGGGATGTCACCGAGATCAACGGCAACGCCATGGATGAGATCGTTCCGGCGCTGGAATCGCGCAGCAACCGCCCGCACTGCATTGTCGCTCACACAAACAAGGGCCACGGCATTTCCTTCATGCAGGACAAGGTCGACTGGCACCACAAGGTGCCCAACGCCGAACAATACGAGATGGCCGTCGCTGAGCTTTCGGAGGTCCTGTGATGAAAGACGTGATGAGCTCTCCCAAGCTGCACGACTGCCGCGATGCCTTCGTTGCCGTGCTGGAACGCCTTGGCGCCGACGATTCCAGGATCGTGGCCGTCTGCAACGACTCCGTCGGCTCCTCCAAGCTCGGAGGGTTCAAGTCCAAGTGGCCGGAGCGACTGGTCAATGTCGGCATCGCCGAACAGAACATGGTGGGCGTCGGCGCCGGCCTTGCCAATGGCGGGCTTCTGCCCTTCGTCTGCGGCGCCTCCTGTTTCCTGACCGGCCGGTCGCTGGAGCAGATCAAGGCCGACATCGCCTATTCCAACGCCAATGTGAAGCTGATCGGTATTTCCTCCGGCATGGCCTATGGCGAGCTTGGCCCCACGCACCATTCCATCGAGGATTTCGCCTGGACGCGCGTGCTGCCGAACCTGCCGGTGATCGCGCCCTGCGACGCGATCGAAACGGCCGCGGCCGTCGAATGGGCTGCCCACTACGACGGGCCGGTATTCCTCCGCCTGTCGCGGGTCGGGGTCCCGGACGTGCTGCCGGCCGGACACAGGTTCGAACTGGGCAAGGCCAACCGGCTGCGCGACGGCGACGCGATCACCCTCGTCGCCAACGGCACGCTGACCCACCGCATGCTGAAAGCGGCCAACCTCTTGGCGGAGCAAGGGATCGAGGCGCGTGTGCTGAACATGGCGACGGTCCGCCCGATCGACGTCGAGGCGGTGGTGGCCGCTGCCCGCGAAACCGGCGCCATCCTGACGGCGGAAGAACATTCCATCATCGGCGGCCTCGGTTCGGCCATTGCCGAATTCGTAGTGGCCGAAGCGCCCGTGCCGATGAAGATCCTCGGCGTTCCGGGCATCTTCGCCCCCACCGGCTCGGCCGAGTTCCTGCTCGACGAATTCGGCATGTCCCCCGCCGCCATTGCCGAAGCGGCCGTGGCGCTGATCGCACGGAAGTCTTCACGCGTCTGATATTGCCCGTTTAGAGTTCGTGCCGGGCGCCGCGGCAAAGCCTCCCTGTCGCCGCGCCCCCATTTCTTCCGGAGCCGCCATGACGACCGCCATTCTCGCCATCGACCAGGGCACAACGAATTCAAAGGCCGTGCTCGTTTCGACGAGCGGAGAAATCCTGTCGCGCGGTTCGTCTTCGGTCGGCATCGAGCACCCGCAGCCCGGCTGGGTGGAGCAGAGCCCGCTGCGCATATGGGAATCGGTGCAGGAGGCGATTGCCGCCTGTCTGCAGGCCGGGCCTGCCGTCGACGTCCTGGGCATCGCGATTTCCAACCAGCGCGAGTCGGTCACCGTTTGGGATGCCGCAACGGGCAAGCCGCTCGGCCCGGTGGTGAGCTGGCAATGCCGCCGCAGCGCGCCGGCCTGCGCCGAACTGATCGCGGCGGGCCATGCCGCCCGCGTCCAGGCGCTCACCGGCCTCCCCATCGACCCGATGTTCCCCGGCCCCAAGATGAAATGGCTGCTCGATCGCGTCCCCGCCGGACACGAGGTCCGGCTGGGTACGATCGACGCCTGGCTGATCCATTGCTTCACGGATGGCGCGGTGCATGCCTGCGACGCCGCCAATGCCGCCCGCAGCCAGCTTTACGATCTCAACCGTCAGGCCTGGAGCGACGAGCTCTGCGACCTGTTCGGCGTGCCTAAATCCACTCTGCCCGAGGTGCGCGACAGCGCGTCCCGCTTCGGCGTGACCAGAAATGTGCCCGGGCTCCCGGATGGTATTCCGATCGCCTCGGCCATCGGCGACAGCCATGCAGCGCTCTTCGGGCACGGTGCCTTCAATCCCGGCGACGGCAAGGTGACCTTCGGAACCGGCTCGTCGATCATGACGACGCTGCCCCGCTTCGTCGCGCCGCACCAGGGCATCACTACGACAATCGCCTGGTCGATCGGCGGCCAGCCGACCTATGCCTTCGAAGGCAATATCCTCGTCTCGGCCGCAGCTCTGCCATGGATGGTCGAGATGCTCGGCCTGCCGGATGTGCAAGCCCTGACCGATCTTGCCGCAACGGCTGAGCCCGGCGGCCCCGGCTTCGTGCCGGCCTTCGTGGGCCTCGGCGCACCCTATTGGCAGGCGGATGCACGGGCGCTGTTCTCCGGCATCACCTTCAACACGACCCGCGCCCAGATGGCCCGCGCTGTGACGGATTCGATGGCCTTTCAGGTCCATGATGTCTTCAAGGTCATCTCGGCGCAGTCGCCGACGCCGCTCGGTCACCTCTATGCGGATGGCGGGCCGAGCAAGAACACCTTCCTGATGCAGTGCGTGGCCGATACTCTGAACCACGTCATTACCCAGTGCGACGCGCCCGAGGCCTCCGCCCTCGGCGCGGCCTATCTGGCGGGTCTTTCACTGGACGTCTGGCCCGATCTTGCCGCCATTGCCGCGCTGCCGCGCGCCGGCAATGCCCTTGTTCCGCGTGCTTGCGACGCCACGGAAAGGCTTCTGGTCTGGCAGGACGCAATCTACCGCTCGACCCTTTCCGCGCCTTCAACTATGAGTGAATAAAAATTCACCCTGGAGGACCCGATGGGACGGCTCAACGAGCTGCGACTGATCGCCCGAGTTGCGCAGATGTATCATGTCGAAGGCAAACGGCAGGCAGACATTGCCGAGATCATGCACATGTCGCAGGCGACCGTTTCGCGCATGCTGAAGCGGGCCGAGCAGGAAGATATCGTCCGCACCACCGTCATTCCGCCGCCCGGCACTTTCGCCGAACTTGAAACCGCGCTGCGTGACCGATACGGCCTGACCGAGGCGATCGTCATCGACTGTTCCGAGGACCGCGACGGCGCAATCATGGCGCGAATCGGCGAGGCAGCCGCTCATTTCGTCGAAGTTACCCTGCAGCAGGACGAGATCATCGGCGTCTCGAGCTGGAGCCAGACAATCCTGCGCATGGTGGACAACATCCACCCGCTGAAGAACGCCAAAGCCAAATACATCGTGCAAATCCTGGGCGGCATGGGGGACGCGTCGGTCCAGACTCACGCCACGCAGCTGACGGCGCGTCTTGCGAGACTGACCGGCGGCGAGCCGCGGCTGCTGCTCGTTCAGGGCATCACCTCCTCGCGCGAGGCAAAACTCGTCATGCTGGCCGACCCGGTCGTGCGCGAGACGATGGACCTATTCGGCCGCCTCAGCCTTGCGATCGTCGGCATCGGTGCGGTGGAGCCGTCCGAACTCCTCGCCCGCTCCGGCAACGTCTTCTCCCGTCAGGAACTGGCCATGCTGAACGAGGCCGGCGCCGTCGGCGAAATTTCCTTCCGCTTTTACGACAGGGACGGAAAGCCGGTCGAAACGCCGCTCAACGAGCGGGTAATCGGGATTTCGCTCGAAGATCTCAGGAAAGCCGACCGCGTCATGGCATTGGCGGGCGGCGAATCGAAAACCAAGGCCATCGCAGGCGCCCTGAAACTGGGCGTTGTCGATGTGCTCGTCACCGACAAGTTCACCGCAGCAAGGCTGACGGCCTGATCTTACCCGAGATCAGCCCTTGGCCTGCTTGCGCATTATGGAGGAAAGACCATGAGACGTTTTGCAGGCCAGACGGTTTTCGTCACCGGCGGCAACAAAGGAATCGGCCGCGGCATCGCCAAGCGCTTTGCCGGTGAAGGCGCCAAGGTCGCGATCGCTGCGATCGAGAACGACACGCCGGCGGCCGCCGAGGCGCTCGCGCAGGAAACCGGCGCAGACGTGATCGGCCTCGTGCTGGACGTGACCGACGCCAAGGCCGTGCAGGACGCCTACGGCGCGGCCGAGTCGAATCTCGGCCCCATCGCCGTTTCGGTGCAGAATGCCGGCGTCATCACCATCGCCAAGGTCGAAGACCTCACCGAGCACGAATGGGACCTGAACCTCGACGTCAACACCAAGGGCGTGTTCCTGTGCTGCCAGGAGGCGATCCGCCGCTTCCGCGCCAGCGGCACGAAGGGCCGCCTGATCAACACCGCCTCCGGCCAGGCCCGCCAGGGTTTCATCTACACCCCGCACTACGCCGCCTCGAAGTTTGGCGTCGTCGGTCTGACGCAAAGCCTTGCCAAGGAGCTCGCCCGCGAAGGCATCACCGCCAACGCGATCTGCCCCGGCATCATCCACACCGAGATGTGGGACTATAATGACCGGGTCTGGGGCGAAATGCTCGGCGAATACGGCCCGGGCGAACTTATGGCCGAATGGGTCCGCGGCATTCCGATGGGCAGGGCGGGAACGCCTGCCGAAGTCGGCGCCCTCGTCGCTTTCCTGGCGTCGGAAGATGCCGCTTACATTACCGGACAGACAATCAACGTCGATGGTGGATTGATCATGTCCTGAGCTTGGGTCAACAGGTCTCACGCCTCCGCCGGACCATAGAGGCCGAGTTGGTCGAGCAGCGCCCGCTGCCGGTCGGCACTTTCGACCAACAGGCCGGTGTAGCGATCGATGATCCGGCCGCGATGGTCCGGATCGGATACGGCGGAGAGCGCGCCGACGATCGCCGCGACCTTTTCCGAGGTTTGCCGCAGTTCCTTCAGGAGCTCCGCCTTGCCACCGACCTCGGTGACCGCCTGCTTCGTCACCCGGCCGATGCCGGCGGGCGTACGGCTGCCGGCCGACACGTAGCCCTCCGGCAGGTCACCCTTGAGATTGGTGACCGACTTGAAGCGGATGACGTCGAAGATCTGGTCGACCGCCTGCTTCGCACCGGTCACCCGCGAAGGATGGTCGGTGTCGGCTGCCGCATGCGGCAGCAGCTCCAGCTTGCCCTTGTGACGCTCTTCGAGCGGCAGGTAAGGCAGCATTGGTCCGCTGAGCCTGCCGGTCGCGGCGTCCTTGAAGAGGTCGGCGTCAATCGCCGCATGCACGATCTTGCCGGACGTCAACGCCGCGTCGAGTGCGGCGGCATCGACGACCTCGCCCCGGTCGTAGTTGACCAGCACCGCGCCGTCGTTCATTGCGGCGAGCACCGTCCCATCGACGGTTCCGGCGTTGGAATAGATCCCGGTCGCCGCATCCAGGCGTCCAAGACCGATATGGACGGAGAGCACGTCGGCGCCGCTCGCCGCTGCAACCGGATTGGCGGCATATTCGAAGCCTTCCGCCTCGATCCAGCGCTTGTGATGCTCGCGGGCGTAGACCGCCACCTTCATGCCGAAGGCCTTGGCGAGCTTGGCGACTTCGCGGCCGATATTACCGTAGCCGAGAATGGCAATCTTTCGCCCCTCGAGCTTGGCGGTCGGAAAATCCTTGAGCTGACGGCCGGTGTCGAAGTCGCCATCCACGACCATCCGGTGCAGCCTGTCGACCGGCAGGTCGGGAACGACCCTCAGGATCGCCTTCATCGCCATCTGGGCGGTCGCCCGGCTGTTGATGCCCGGCGTGTTCATCAGCGGCGCGTCGCCCCCCTCGCCGTTGCCACCACCCCAGGAGGCCGAGCCCATGTTGCCGGTGCCGGCGCCGATGCGCACGCCGCCGAGCGGGAAGACGGAGGCCTTCGGGATGAAGGTCGCAGCCGCGATCAGCGCGTCGTACTGGCCCTCGTCGGTCTGCGGCAGGATCTCCGTTTCGGTGCTGAGGTTCGGCTGGTAGAAGAAGTGGATGCGGCCCTTCTCGAGCGCCGACCGGTCGCCGAGCGGCCCGAGATGGAAGACGCCGCCCTTTTCCTCGATATAGGCCTTGATTTCGCTGTGATCCGGCTGGCCGTCGGTGCCGAAGCGCAGGCCGACCAGATCGGCGATCAGCACCGTATAGGCGCGCGCCGGATCGTCCTTGCGGACAGGCCCGTTCACCTTGGCCGGCGCCTCGAAAGTGACGCCGTTCTTCGCCAGTTCCTCTTCGAGTACGACGATCTTGGCGCGCAGATAGGCGTATTGCAGGTTCTCCAGCAGCGCCACGACATCTTCCGGCTCGCGGATGCCACCAACCCAGGCGCGGTAGTCGCCGGGTGTTCCCGGGAAGGCATTGACGTAGCGGGCCGCGTCGAGGCCAGGCTCGTATTCGCCGTTCGGATGGGTAATGCCCTCATAGCCGAGCAACTGCTTCGAACGGGCGATGATGCGGGCGTGAATGTCGGGATCGGTGATGCCCTCGTCTTCGACCTTCAGCAGCGTCACCGCCGCGCCGCGCCGCTCAGCATCGGTGACGGTCAGCGACAGAAGCGGATGCGACCTGACCCACTCGTCGATCACCTTGCGATTGGCGGCAGAGCGGCGGTTGAGCTCGACGACAGAGCCGACTCGAGCCTCCGACTGCAAAAGGCCGAAGGTGGTCTCGGCAAAGGCGAGCGCGCTGTAGGTGTTGATGACGCCGCCCAGCATGCGGTCTTCGGCGGCATCATAGAATGGCCCGGCATCGACGGAGCGCCTGGCCGAAAGCGGCTGCCGGGGATCGACCGGCGGCGCAATCTTCAGCTGGCGCGGGATCGCCCAGGCAGGGTCCTGCTGGTTCTTCTCGATCAGGGCCAGGGCATGCGGCGTGAAGGACGCGACAAAATACCCGGACACGCCGCCGATCGCCTTCTGGAACGGCATGAACAGGCAGCACTTCGCCATCACGGCTTCGACCAGTTCGGGCTCCCACGGCATCGCGCCGAGCATCGAGGTGGCATCGAACACCGCATGGCGGTTTGCCGGATCGCCGTCGAGCCAGTTCAAAAGCTCGCGGACCTCGTCGCTGGTATAGGCATTGGCCCCGGTCGTCTCGTGGCCGACACCGACGAAGATCGAAACGCCGAGGGCGGAGAGCTCGGCTGCCGTCGGGATCACGCCTTCGGAGCCGGCGAAATGGATGCGGCTCTCGCAGCCCTTTTCGGCGAAGCGCTGCATCTCGATCAGCTGGGTGGCCCAGGACTGGCGGAAGAAGCCGGCGGCCTTCGACGGATCGCTCTCTGGCTGCGGCGTATCGACATAGACGCGTTGGGAGGCGTCATTGGCGTTCATCAGGTGCTGGACGCAGACGGTGTAGCCGCTGTGGCCACCGCCGAGCCCCACTGCCATGCGGTTCGTCTTCGGAAAGCCGAAATAGCGATGGATCGCCCGCATCATGTCGGTCAGGATCTTATCTGCCGGATAGCCGCGGTGCATGCTGCGGGAAATCTCGGCGGTGGTGAAGCCGCCGATGTCGTTGCCCCTGTCGTCGAACTTGCGATAGGTCTTCTCGATCCAGGCATCGAAGGCTATGCGCCGCAGGCGGCTGTCCACTTCGTCGGTGGTCGCATCGGTAATCGGGCCGACGCCGAAGAACGGGTTCGACGGCAGCCTCGGCGCGCCATTCCGGGTCAGTTGGAGTGCCGTCAGTCGCTGTTCCTGCATCTGCGCGATATTCGTCATGATCTGCCTTCTGTTTTCGAGGCGTGAGAATGCGCGGATAGTGGATCGAACACGTCAGAAAAAAGACCCCATATGCGTCGAACAGCACGCGGAATGCGTCATCGGCGCGCGCCTGTTTTGAAGGATTGCTGCCGCGCCGGCGCTGGCAGCTCTCGAACGCAGGCACGATCCACGGCGGAGTGCAGCACCATGGCGCGGATTCCGCACGCAGCCGGGCCACCGGTCCATACAAAGGAACTCCAAAGGCCGGTCGCCGTTTTCCTCTCGGGGACCACCTCACGGGCCCAGAAATGGAGGATCAGCAAATGGCACAGGAAAAACCAATCGGCTCCGCTGTCCCGCGCGGCGTCGTCGATACCAAGACCGGCACGGTCGGAGCTCCCAATCAAAAGAGCATGGAAGAGGAAGTCCGGTGGCTTCGTGATCAGGTCGATGCGCTGAAAGACACGCTCGCCGATCTCGGCATCCCCTCCGGCAGGGCGGTCGCCAATACGGTCAGGGACACGGGCCGCAGGGCCGGTGAGATGGCAAGGGAGCATCCGGCCTGGACTGCCATCGCCTTGGTTGGCCTCATCGGCTTGATCCTGGCAAGCACCAGCCGTCCGTCCTGGTACGCACGGCGCTCCTCGCGCATCGAGGACGTGATCTCCGACATCGAGGATCGTTTGAGCGAGTTGAAGGAGCGCTACTGGTCGAGTGGCTGGCGACCCTGGTAACAGGGCCGCTTCCGGGGATCGGGAAGGATCGACAATTCGCCAGCGCACGAGGCTAAAACAGCGACAGCCGCGGCTTGGCTTCACGTGCGTTTTTTGAGCCAAGCTGTCGGTTTCCAGCAGGCCGGCACGTCTTCATGGCATTGGACATGTCAGAGGAGATTGTTCGATGCCCAGGATTGTTTCTCATCTCTGGTTCGCCAAGGAAGCTCGCGAAGCGGTGGATTTCTACGTCTCGCTCATTCCGAAGTCAGCCATTTCGGGCGAGACGAGCGTGCCCGCCGAGACGCCGAGTGGGCCTCCCGGCAGCGTCAAGGTGATCGAGTTCACCTTGGACGAGCAGAATTTCATCGCGCTGGAAGCCGGACCTCTCGATCCCTTCAACCACGCCTTCTCGATCCTGGTCGAGTGCGACAGTCAGGAGGAGATCGACCGCATCTGGAACGCCTTCCTCGCCCATGGCGGCGAGGCGGAGCAATGCGGCTGGCTGAAGGACCGCTGGGGTCTCTCCTGGCAGATCGCGCCGCGGGTTCTCGGCGAGATGATGTCCAGTCCCGATCGCGACCGGGCCAAACGCGCAACCGAAGCCATGCTCGGCATGGTGAAGCTCGACATTGCCGCGCTCGAGCGCGCCTTTAGGGTACCGGACTAAGCGCTGGCTTCTGGGTGGTCGGGTCGGTTCAATCACGAATTCGTGGCTTCAGCGCCGCTGCAAGCAGGTTCATTATCCGCCCGATCACTCCCGCAAAGGCAATGAGGAGGCCGACCGATGGCGTTCACTCGGCGCGCGACCATTCAGGGGCTCGGTCTCGGCATATTGCTGCCGCTCGCGCCGCGGCTGGCTTTTGGCCAGTCGGCCGGCATCCTCACGAGGCCGATTCCGTCAACGAAAGAACCGATGCCGCTGGTCGGTCTCGGTACCTGGATCACCTTCAACGTCGGCGACGATCCGGTGCTCAAGGACGAATGCGCCGACGTGATCGCCGCCTTCTTCGAGGGCGGCGGTCGGATGATCGATTCCTCGCCTATGTACAGCTCTTCCCAGCCAACGATCGGCTACGGGCTTCGCAAGCTCGGCTATCCGAAGCACCTGTTTTCCGCAGAGAAGGTCTGGATATCGGATCCGGAACAGGGAGGCCCGCAGATCGAGGCGTCGCGCGCCTACTGGGGCGTCGACAAATTCGACCTCATGCAAGTCCACAACCTCGTGTCCTGGGAAGAACACCTGCCGGCTCTCATTGAAATGAAGGCCGCGGGAAAATTGCGCTATGTCGGCATCACGACATCGGAGGAGCGCAGACATGGCGAGATCGAAAGGATCATGGCAAGCCAGCCGATCGATTTCGTCCAGGCCACCTACAATATTCTCGACCGCAAGGTCGAGGACCGCATCCTGCCGCTGGCGCAGGAAAAAGGCATCGCCGTCATCGTCAACCGGCCGTTCCGGCAGGGCGAGCTGATCCGCCAACTCGAGGACGAGCCGTTGCCGGACTGGCTCGCCGAGACGGGCGCCCGCAACTGGGCGCAGTTCCTGCTTAAATTCATCATCTCCCATCCGGCGGTGACCTGCGCGATTCCGGCAACCACCCGCGTCGACCACGTACGCGGGAACCTCGAGGCCGCAAGCGGCAACCTGCCGGACGAGAAGATGCGCCGGCGCATGATCGACTATGTGGAAGCGCTGTGAGCAGCCTTCCGACTGACAGGGACGCTGGCTGATGTCGCAATGGGCGACCTACACGCTCTCCGACTTGCTGATGTTCTCGCCGCGCGTCTATTTCCGTCTTATCGAACGCTACAATCAGGACTTCTGGCCGCTGCAGCTTGTCTTCGTCGCCGGCGCATTTCTTGTCCTGGTATCGGCAGCGACGCGCGTGCCGCGTGCCCGTGTCGCGATCTTTCCGCTGCTCGCTGCAGCCTGGCTGTTCTGCGCCTGGCAGTTTCTCTGGCTGCGCTACGCGGCGATCCATTGGGGCATGTCCTATGCGGCAGCCGCATTCCTGTTACAGGCCGGATTGATGGCCCTGCAGCCCGGCGCGGCGGGACAGGCCGGCCCCCCCGTAAGCCGGCTGCGGCACCGCGGCGGCATCGGCGTCATGCTTTTTGGCTCGCTCGTCTATCCTTGCCTCGCCCTGTTGGCGGGGCGCTCCCTCGCCTCGGCCGAGACATTCGCGATGATGCCGGATCCGACGGCGACGACGACGCTCGGCACCGTGTTGGCGATCTCCAGTAAGCGGAGCTGGCTGCTTCTGCCGATCCCGCTTGTCTGGTGCGCCTTCAGCGGCCTGACCCTCCTTGCACTGGAGGATGCCGGCGCCTGGGCGCCGTTCGCCGCCATCATCGCAACCCTCGTCCTCCTGCTGGCGGGACGGCGCTGACGATATTGGCGCGGATGGTCACTCCTTGACCGCGCCCGTCATCGAGGAGACGTAGTAGTCAACGAAGAACGAATAGAGGATGACCACCGGCAGCGAGCCGAACAGCGCGCCGGCCATCAGCGCGCCCCACTCGAACACGTCGCCGCGCACCAGTTCCGTGAGCACGCCAACCGGCACGGTTTTGTTCTCCGACGACTGGATGAATGTCAGCGCGTAGATGAACTCGTTCCAGGACAGTGTGAAGGCGAAGATGCCGGCCGATATCAGTCCCGGCACGGCGAGCGGCAGGATGATCCGGACAAGAATCTGCCAGCGTGTCGCTCCGTCCACCAGCGCGCTTTCCTCCAGTTCGAACGGGATCGAGCGGAAATAGCCCATCAGCAGCCAGGTGCAGAACGGAATGAGGAAGGTCGGATAGGTGAAGATCAGCGCCAGCTTGGAATCGTAGATGCCGAACTTGAAGACGATGAAGGCGAGTGGAATGAACAGGATCGACGGCGGGACGAGATAGGCGAGGAAGATCATCAGCCCGACAGGCCGCGAGCCGGTGAAGCGCACCCGCTCGATCGCATAGGCCGCGAAGATCGACGCCCCCAGCGAAAGGATCGTCGAACCGAGGGCGACGAGCATCGTGTTCCACAGCCAGCCGGGATAGGAGGTCTCGAAGAGCAGATACTTGATGTGATCGAGCGTCGGGCCGACCACCCAGAAGGGGCTGTAATTGTTGTAGTCGGTGAGCTGCGAATTCGGCTTCACCGCCGTGATAGCCATCCAGTAGAACGGGAAGAGCAGCACGAATACGAAGACCGCCATCGGCAGGTAGAGCGTGACGATCCGGCGCGGCAGGCGGTTGAGATAGCTCATGCCCTCGGCGGTATCGGTGAGGACCTCGTCTTGCATTTTCGTGGTCGTGTTCATCTTATCCTCCCGATCTCAATCCTGGCCACCCTGCTGCCATTTGCGGCGCTGCAGGCCGAAGAAGCTGAACATGATGGCGGCGAGCAGGAAGGGCACCATGGCGACGGCGATCGCCGCCCCTTCGCCGAGCTGCCCGCCCGGAATGCCGCGCTGGAAGGAAAGCGTCGCCATCAAATGGGTGGCGTTGACCGGCCCGCCCTTGGTCAGCACGTAGATGAGCTGGAAATCGGTGAAGGTGAAGAGCACCGAGAAGGTCATCACGACGGCAATGATCGGCGTCAGCATCGGCAGGGTGACGTAGCGGAAGCGCTGCCAGCTGGTGGCGCCGTCGAGCGAGGCCGCCTCCTGCAGCGACGCCGGGATCGTCTGCAGCCCGGCAAGCAGCGAGATCGCCACGAAGGGAATGCCGCGCCAGACATTGGCGGCAATCACCGAGGCACGCGCGTTGGTCGGGTCACCGAGGAAATTGATCGGTCCGTCGATAAGTCCGAGCTGCATCAGCGACCAGGATATGATCGAGAATTGGGAGTCGTAGATCCACCAGAAGGCGAGCGCCGAAAGCACCGTCGGCACCACCCAGGGAAGAAGCACGATGGCGCGGAAGAAGGATTTGAACGGCAGGTTTTCGTTGAGCAGCAGCGCCAGCCACAGGCCGAGCGCGAACTTGAGGATCGACGCCACGAAAGTATAGAGCAGCGTATTGAAGACCGAGAGCCAGAAGACCGAATCCCGTGCCAGGAACGCGTAGTTCTCTAGGCCGATGAAGATGCCATCGCGGCCGATGCGGGTGTCGGTGAAGCCGAGCCAGACGCCGAGCCCCAGCGGATAGGTGAGGAAGCAGATGAGAAAGACGGCGGCCGGCAGCATGAACAGCAGGCCGAGCACATTGTTGTTCTGCATCAGCGAAGCCATGGCAGATGGCGGCTTTCCGGACGACGTGATGGACATCGAATTTCTCCGGCCAGGAAATGAGTTCAGAAGCAGAGCCGGCGGCCTCGCCGCCGGCGTCATCGGTGGTCGCGGCGGCCGACAGGCCGCCACGAGGGATCAGACGCGATAGTAGCGGTTCGCCCGTCGTTCGGCCTCGACGACGGCGTCCTCGGGCGTCATCTGGCCGGTCACTGCGGCTGCGAACATGTCGACCAGGACGTAATCCGCCATAACGCCTGCCGAGGCATAGCCGAGCGGACCGGCATAGCCATTCGGCCGAAGGGTCTCGGAGGCCTTGGCATAGGGCGCATGGATCGGGTCGGAGGTCCAGACCGGGTTGTTGGCGAAGGCCTTCAGCGGCTGGCAGCAATAGGCACTCGAACCCTGTATCCAGGCATTCATCTGGTCGGCCTCCATCATGAACTTGATGTAGGCCTTGGCCGCTTCCGGATATTGGCTGTGGCTGAAGAGCAGAATCGAGCTCGTCTGGTGCAGTTCGACGCTCTGGCCGACCGGCCCGATCGGGAAGTTGGTGGTCCGGATATCCGCCGCCAGCTCGGCGAGCGCCGCGTCCTTCTTGGCAGCATAGTAGAGCGAGACGCCGTTCGCCGTCAGCGATACCTGGCCGGCGAGGAAGGCGCGGTTGTTGTTGATGTCGAGCCAGCTTTCCGTGCCCGGAATGAAGGTCTCGTAGAGCTGCTTGGCGTAGTTGATCGCCGCCAGCGTCTCGGGGCTGTTGATGGTGACCTTGCCGCCTTCGTCGACCATCCTGCCGCCGTGGCTCCAGAGCAGCCAGTGGGCGTAGTTGTTGCCGTCGCCGACCGCCTTGCCGTGCGGGAAGCCGGCCGGCGTGCCCTTGGCCTTCATCGCCTTGCAGAGCTCGAGGAAGCCTGCCGTGTCCTTGGGGAATTCACTGAAGCCCGCCGCTTTCATATGACTGTCGCGGTAGCAGACGGCGTTGCCGATCGCCGTCAGCGGCATGGCGATGAACTTGTCGTCACGAGTCGCATAGCCCTTCACGCCGTCGTACCAGCCGCCATATTTGTTGCCGAGGTAATTGGCGAGTTCGGTGACGTCGACGAGCTTGTCCGGATATTGATGCGCATCGTCGAACCAGCACATCACCATGTCCGGGCCGGAGCCGACATTCGCCGCGACGGCCGCCTTCGGGCGAATGTCTTCCCAGCTTTCCTTGTCAATGCGGACGTCGACGCCGGTTGCCTCGGTGAACTTCTTGGTGTTGGCAAGCCAGGCGTCCTCGTCGCCCTTGACGAAGGGCGTCCACCTCAGAAGCCTGAGGCTTGCGCCTTCTTCCGGCTTGTAGCTCGGCTCGGCGGCTTGCGCGAAGGATGGGCGGATCCCGAGCGGCGAAAGCCCCGTTATACCGGCAATCGCCGCGGAACCTGCGAGAAAGTCACGTCTCTTTATCGGCATTTGGTACTCCTCCTTAAAACAGCGGGAGCATTTCTTCCGCCATTCGCCGTCCCGCTTGGCGAATGCGGCGACCCCGATGCCTGGCATTGCCTGGCATCACCCGCGCGGCATCGAGGAAGGCTCCTCCCCTTCCCCGTCCGCTCGGGCATCAGTCGAATAGTCGCCGTCCGGTTTCGGCGTCGAACAGGTGAACATGGGCGCCATCGATCCCCAGGCGGATCGTTTCGCCGGGCTTGGCAGTCACCCGCTCACGAAACACACAGGTCACCTCGTGGCCGCCGAGCCTGGCGATCATCTGAGTTTCGTAGCCGGTCGGCTCGATCACCACGACCTCGGCCGGAAGACCGTTCGGGTCGAGCGACATGTATTCGGGCCTGAGGCCATAAACGAGATCGCGGCCGCGGGCGGCCGCAGCAGGCCGGGCGACGGGAAGCGCCGTGCCGTCGGCGGTCATGAAGGCCGTCGGGTCTTCGGGGTGAAGCCGGCCGCGAATCATGTTCATTGCCGGCGAACCGATGAAGCCGGCGACGAAAAGATTGGTCGGATGGTCGTAGAGCTCGAGGGGTGCGCCGATCTGCTCGACGATGCCGTCATGCATGACGACGATCTTGTCGGCCATGGTCATCGCCTCGATCTGGTCATGGGTGACATAGACCGTCGTCGTCTTCAGCCGCTGGTGCAATTCCTTGATCTCGGCGCGCATGGCGACGCGCAGCTTCGCGTCGAGGTTTGAGAGCGGTTCATCGAACAGGAACACCTGCGGATCGCGCACGATCGCCCGGCCCATGGCGACGCGCTGACGCTGGCCGCCGGAAAGCTGGCGCGGAAAGCGGTCGAGCAACTTCGAGAGGCCTAGAATATCCGCCGCCACGCCGACCCGCTTGTCGATCTCGGCCTTCGGCCTGCTTGCCAGCATCAACGAGAAGGCCATGTTGTCGGCGACCGTCATATGCGGATAGAGTGCGTAGTTCTGGAACACCATGGCGATGTCGCGATCTTTCGGCGGCAGCCGGTTGACGACGCGGTCGCCGATGCGGATTTCGCCGGCAGTGATGTTCTCGAGACCCGCCAGCATTCGCAGCAAGGTCGATTTTCCGCAGCCGGACGGACCGACGAGAATGACGAACTCGCCGTCCTCGATTTCGATGTTCACGCCCTTGATGATGGGAATAGCCCCGAAGGATTTCCGGACATCGACAAAATCCACGCCTGCCATTCGCGTTCCTCCCAGAACTCAATCCTGCTCTGCCTCCATCCCTCAGTGGACGGGCAAAGGCTTTGATCCTATCCGCGACCGACCAGCGGCATCTTCGTTGCCATTACCGTCATCGTCAGCACGTTCGCCGTGAGCGGCAGGCTCGCCATGTAGACGACGGCGTCGGCGACATGATCGACCGGAATGGTCGGCTCCGCCGCGATCTCACCATTGGCCTGCAGCACGCCGCTGCTCATCCTCTGCGTCATGTCGGTTGCGGCATTGCCGATATCGATTTGCCCGCAGGCGATGTCGAAAGGCCGCCCGTCGAGCGCCGTCGACTTGGTAAGCCCGGTGATCGCGTGCTTGGTCGACGTGTAGGGTGCCGAGTTGGGCCGGGGCGTCGTCGCCGAAATCGAGCCGTTGTTGATGATCCGGCCGCCGCGCGGATCCTGCGTCTTCATCAAACGGAACGCCTGCTGGGTGCAGAGAAAGGCGCCGGTCAGGTTCGCTGCAACAATTCCGCTCCACTGCTCGAACGTCACCTCTTCGAGCGGCACCGGCGGCACGGTCGAACCGGCATTGTTGACAAGCAGGTCGAGCCGCCCGAACTCTGCCCGGACCGCATCGAAAAGCGCTGCAACCTGGCCGGGATCGCCGACATCGCAGGCGATCGCCCGGACAATGCCGCCGGTTTGCGCGGCGATTTCCCCCGCCGCGCGCTGCAACACATCCGCACGACGCCCGGTGATGACGAGGAGGTAGCCCTCGGCGCTCAGTCCCGTGGCGATGCCGCGCCCGACGCCGGAACCTCCGCCTGTCACCAGCGCGATCTTTCCCTCGCCCGATCTCTTGCCCTGCGTCATGTCAGATCTTCCCTCCGAGTTCGTCCTCGATATGGATCCGGATGATCTCGTCGAAGCTGCTTTCGGCCGTAAAGCCCAGTTCGCGCGCACGGCGCGCATCGAAATTCGTCGGCCAGCCGGCGACGATCGCGCCGATGACCGGGTCCGGCTCACGGCGGATGAGGCTCGCGGCCTTTGGGCCGGCAATGCGCTTCAGCGCCTCGATCTCCTCCCCGACCAGCGCGGACAATCCCGGCATCGTCAGGTTGCGCCGCGGGCCGATCCGGCCTGTATCCATTCGCGCCGCGTGGACGAAGAAGCCGACGGCCGAGCGCGGGCTTGCGAACCAGTGGCGAACGTTTTCGTCGACCGGTAGAATAGCCTCCTGCCCGGCAAGCGGCTCGCGCAGGATGTTGGAGAAGAAGCCGGACGCCGCCTTGTTCGGCTTGCCCGGCCGGATGCAGATGGTCGGCAGGCGGATGCCAATGCCGTCGAAAAAGGCGCGCCGCGAATAATCGGCAAGCAGCAATTCGCAGATCGCCTTCTGGGTGCCATAGCTCGTCAGCGGCGTCGTGAAGAACTCGTCACCGATCTTTTCCGGAAACGGCTGTCCGAAGACGGCAATCGAGGAGGCGAAAACGAGACGCGGGCAATAGCGCTCGCGTTGACCCTCGCGGCGGATGGCCTCGAAGAGCGACCGCGTCCCCTCGAGATTGACGCGATAGCCCTTGTCGAAATCCGCCTCCGCCTCGCCCGAAACAATTGCCGCGAGGTGAAAGATGACGTCCGGCCGCGTCGCGACCAGCTGCTCGGCGCTGCCGTCCGATGACAGATCGAGCGCCAGCGCCGTCGAGATTGCGGAAAACGCCGCAGGAACCGGCGGTTCGATCACATCCACCAGCGTCAGCCGCGCGATTTCGTAGCCGAGGGCGCCCGGCTCGGATGCCAGTTTGTCGACGAGTTTCCGGCCGATCATGCCGGCCGCACCTATGATCATGACATGCATTCGCGGCGAACCTCCTCCGTTCGGCCACACCCGGATCACTCCGGGTTGCGCGTGCTTTTGTGCTTCTGTTTCCTGCCGTTCGCGTCGACGAGCAATTCCTTCGTCGTCTGATAGATGCGCATCAGGTGTTGGTGAAAGGCTGCGACGACCGCCTCGCGGTCGTGCCGCCGCAGCGCCTCGACGATTTCGCTGTGATCCTTGTAACTGGCCTCGATCGCCCCGGGGCGCGACATGGCGCTGCGCCGGTAGTCCATCATGTAAGTATACAGGTCCGTGACGAAGTCCGAGAGCAGCGGATTGCCGCAGGCCCGGTAGATCGCCACGTGGAATTCGCGGTCGCAGATGAGGAAACGCATCGCGTCGTCGCCGCCGAGCCTCTGAGCGTCGAGCAGGCTTTCGAGCTTCTTCAGCGCTTCCTCGTCGATGTTTTCGGCAGCGTCACCGACCACCTTCAGCTCCAGGTGCAGCCGAGCGGCATGGACGTCCTCGAGACCATAGCTGTCGATGGCGTTCGGCGAAGCGATAGTCACCGTCACGTCGCTGAGATCGACATCGGCAACGCGGCTTCGGCTTCCTTGCGACACCTCGATGATGCCGCGCGCCGCAAGCGTCTGAATTGCACCGCGCACCGTCTCGCGGCTGACATGGAGGACGTTGGCGAGCTCCCGTTCGCCCGGCAGTTCATCCCCAGGTCTCAGCATGTTCGTCGCCACCAGCACCATCAGCTTGTCGGCAATCACCTCACGCGCCGTACGACGGTCGAGGCTGCGCCCCACCTTCGGCATCTGCGTGAGTATCGGACTGCCAGTCATCGGCGCCACTCCTTCACTGATCCACTGGTTGGTCCAGCAGATCAGTAATACGAATAGAGGTCGTCATCGAGCCTCCGGTCAAGGCCAGTTCGTCGCCGCACTGCACCAAAAATGCACGTATCTCGTGTGCGGCGCACCATGAGCTGCCCGCTGTGGCCGCGAAGGAACGGCGCCTCAACCGGCTGTTTCAGCGATTTAGAGGACTTGTCGCCCGCGGCTATCAGGCCTCAACCGTGGTCATGGCCATCATGCTCGTGATGTGAGGGCAGATCGAGACCGAAGGTGTTGACGAGATCGGCCACCTGATCCGGGCTGAGGTAACGCGGGTTGAGGTTGCGCAGAAGCAGATAGAGCTTCGCCGTTTCCTCCAGTTCCTCCGTGGCGAAGACCGCCGCTTCGAGGCTGTCTCCCGCCACCACCGGCCCATGATTAGCAAGGAGCACGGAAGAATATTTGCCGGCGAGCCCGCGGATCGCATCGGCGACTGCCGGGTCGCCGGGGCGGTAGTAGGGTACCAGCGCCGTCTCGCCGGCGCGCATGAGATAATAGGGCGTCAGCGGCGGCAGCGCTGCGCGCGGATCGATCTCCGGCAGCATGGTGAGCGCAACCGCGTGGGTCGAATGGAGATGGACGATGGCACGGGCGCTGCCGCGTGACTCATAAAGGGCCGTGTGCAGCGGCATCTCTTTCGTCGGCTTGTCGCCTGAGACGAGCCGCCCCTCGGCATCGAGCCGCGCGATGCGGGCCGGGTCGAGAAAGCCGAGCGATGCGTTGGTGGGCGTTACCAACCAGCCGCCGTCGTCGAGCCTGAGCGAGATGTTGCCGGAGGAGCCCGGCGTCAGCCCTCGCTCGAACAGCGATCGTCCGTAACGGCAGATTTCCTCGCGCAGTCGGCTCTCGGACATTGCAGATCCTTTCAATTCAGGCGGTTGCGCCTTCGACCAGCTCGAAGCCGAGATCGACCACCTGGGGCGGCGCGTTGGTGACGACGAGTTCGGCCGCCAATTGCCCCGTCGCAACGCGAGGGGTGCGAATGGTCGACAACGGCTGCGGCGTCACCCGGCCGATATCGAGGCCGTTGTAGCCGAAGATCGCCAGTTGCGAGGGAATCGAAATCCCGCGCGCCAGGCAGTGAAAGTAGCCGCCGATCGCCATATCGTCGTTGGAAAAGTAGACCGCATCGAGATCGACATATCTGGCGAGCAGCCGCTCCAGGCCCAGCCGTCCGCTTTCCACGGACGACGCGCCGGAGCAAATCTCGCGATCAACAAGCGGAGAACCGGCAGCGGCGAGCGTTTCGCAGAAGGCGGCAAAGCGCTTGCCGGCGCGGGTATCGCGATCGAGGTCGTGCCCGACATAGCCGATCCGGCGATAGCCGCGCTTCAGCAGGAACTCGGCACTGGCGCGCCCGGCCGCGCGATTGGAAAAGCCGACGGCCAGATCGACCGCCGTGCCATCGACATCGAGCACTTCGACGACCCGGCAGCCGCTGGCGCGCAGCATCTTCAGCGTGCCTTCGGTGTGTTCGAAGCCAGCGAGCATGACCGCCGTCGGCCGCCAGGCGAGCATCGCGGCGACAAGCGCCTCCTCGCGCTGTGGATCGTAATCGGTGACGGAAAAGACGGCCTGATGCCTGTTCTTCTCCAAAACGCCGCTAGCGCCGCGCAGCACGTCGGGGAAGACGATATTGGAGAGCGAAGGGATCACGAAGGCGACAAGGCGCGAACCGGCGGAAGCGAGCGTCCCCGCGATCCGGTTCGGCACATAGCCGAGCCGCTCGACGGCCTCCATCACCCGCTCCCTGGCCTTGCGCGAAAACGACCCCTCGTTTCTGAGCACGCGCGATACCGTGCTCTCGCCGACACCGGCGGCTTCGGCGACCTCCGCAAGCGTGACCGCGCTCTGCTGCTTGAAATCGAAATCCACGTTAGACCTGACTCTCTGACGGCGGTCGGCCCACCGCAACGTTCCCCGGCGCCGGCGCATCGCCGTCGAATCCAGATACGCCATTTTTTTTGGCAGCGCTACCAATTTTGGCTTGGCAGCGCTGCCAAAGTGCGTTACAGCAGAGTGGCAGCGCTGCCATTTATGCCGCACCGTCGGAGCAGTTTGCGAGGAGCCCCGGCGAAAATTTCTGGAGGAGGAAATCATGACCCTGGAAACCACGGCGCCAATCGAGGGCGTCTATTCGGACCGGTCGGCGGAGGATCGCGCCTATAGCAAGGTGTTTTGGAGAATTATCCCGTTCCTGATGCTGTGCTACGTGATCGCCTATCTTGATCGCGTCAATGTCGGTTTCGCCAAACTGCAGATGTCGAGCGAGCTTGGCCTTTCGGATGCGGCCTACGGCATCGGTGCCGGTATTTTCTTCATCGGCTATTTTCTGTTCGAGGTGCCAAGCAACGTCATCCTCAACAAGGTCGGGGCCCGGGTGTGGATCGCCCGCATCATGATCACCTGGGGCGTCATCTCCGCCGCTTTCATGTTCACCAGCTCGGAAACCGTCTTCTACATCCTGCGCTTCCTGCTGGGTGTCGCCGAGGCAGGGTTCTTCCCCGGAATCATCCTTTATCTGACGACCTGGTATCCGGCGCATCGGCGCGCCAAGATCATCACCACCTTCATGTCGGCGATCCCGATCTCGTCCATATTAGGCAATCCGCTTTCCGGCCTGCTGATGGACAGTTTCCACGGAACGCATGGCCTTTCCGGCTGGCAGTGGATGTTCTTGATCGAAGCGGTTCCTGCGATCCTTTTCGGTGTGGCCACCTTCTTCTACCTTGACGACACCATTGGGCACGCAAAGTGGCTGACAAGGGAGGAAAAGAAGCTGCTGGCCGCCAATATTGACGCCGAGAACCGGACCAAATCGTCGAGCCCGCACAGCATCACCGGAACCCTGACCGACCCGCGCGTCTGGCTCATGTGCCTCATCTATTTCTGCTTCGTACTCGGACAATACGGCCTGAATTTCTGGATGCCGACACTCGTGAAGGCGACCGGGGTGACCGGGAACCTGAATATCGGCCTGATTTCCGCAATCCCCTATATTTGCACCTTCGTCGCCATGCTGGCGCTCGGGCGCTCCTCGGACCGGTTCCGCGAACGGCGTTGGCACCTCGTCGCCCCGGCTGTCATCGCCGCCGGCGGCTTTATCGCGGCGACCATGGCAACGAGCACCACGCTGGCGATCGTCTGCCTGTCGCTTGCTGCCGCCGGCGCCATCAGTTGCGCACCGCTCTTCTGGTCGCTGCCGACGGCTTTTCTTGCCGGGACAGGTGCCGCGGCCGGCATCGCCTGGATCAACTCGGTCGGAAATCTCGCCGGTTTCCTCGGGCCATTCCTGGTGGGCTATCTCAAGGACTTCACCGGCAACAACAGCGCGGGCATGTATCTCCTCGCCGCGGCTCTCGTCATCGGTTCGCTGGCGGTGCTGGCGGTTCCCGCAAGGACCGTGAACCGGTAAGCTTCCAAATCGGCGCCGCCGGATCCGGCGGCGCTCCCTTTGCCCCATAAGAGCTGGAGAATCTCCGCATGTCATCGAACGCTGAAAGTCCGGGACGCGCCGTCGCAGCGGCTGTGATCGGTCTCGGTTCCATGGGCTTCGGAATGGCCCAGTCCATGAAACGCGCCGGCCTCGACGTCGTCGGCTACGACATCACTCCGGCAGCCGTCGATCGCTTCGCCGCAGAAGGCGGTCGTGGCGCGGAGACCCCCGCCGGAGCGGTTCAAGATGCCGACGTCGTCGTTTCCGTCGTGGTCAATGCCGCGCAGACCGAAACGATCCTGTTCGGGCCGGGCGGTGTCGCGGCGGCCATGAAGCCCGGCGCCGTCTTCGTCTCGTCGGCTACCATGGATCCGGCAATTGCACGGCGCCTCTGCGAGCAGGTCGAGGCCCTCGGCCTCCACTATCTCGACGCGCCGATCTCCGGCGGCGCCGCGCGGGCCGCGAAGGGCGAACTGACGATCATGGCGTCGGGCTCGGCCAAGGCCTTCGCCGCCGCCCGTCCGGCGCTCGACGCGATGGCCGCCAAGGTCTACGAACTTGGCGACGCCGCCGGAACCGGTGCGGCCTTCAAGATGATCAACCAGCTTCTTGCTGGCGTCCACATCGCCGCCGCCTGCGAAGCGATCACCTTCGCTGCCAAGCAGGGGCTCGATCTCGACAAGGTCTACGAGGTGATCACCGCCTCGGCCGGCAATTCCTGGATGTTCGAGAATCGCGTCCCGCATGTGCTCGCCGGCGACTACACGCCGCTCAGCGCCATCGAGATCTTCGTCAAGGATCTCGGCATCGTCCAGGACATGGCGCGGGCCGAGCGCTATCCTGTGCCGCTGGTAGCGGCCGCCCTGCAGATGTATCTCGCCGCTTCGGGTTCCGGCATGGGGCGCGACGACGATTCTTCGCTCGCGCGGCTCTACGCCCAGCTTTCCGGCGCCGAGTTGCCCGGCACAAACAAGGCGTAAAGGACGCTTCCCATGCCAGTTTTCGCCGCCAACCTGACAATGATGTTCAACGAGTGGTCGTTCCTCGACCGCTTCGACGCCGCCGCGGAAGCGGGTTTCGCGGCCGTCGAATATCTCTTCCCCTATGAGGCGCCGCCGGAGGCTATCGCCGAACGGCTCGCGCGCAACAAGCTGCAGCAGGCGCTTTTCAATCTGCCGCCGGGCGACTGGTCGGCGGGCGAGCGCGGCATTGCCGCCCTTCCCGGCCGCTTCGATGCATTGAAAGCCGATGTCGAGCGCGCACTCGATTATGCGGCCGCAACTGGTGTGAAGCGCCTGCATCTGATGGCGGGTCTGGCCGCTTCCTCCGATCCCGAGGCGGCAAACTGCTACCGGCGCGCCGTCACCTACACCGCCGGGCGCCTCGCCGAGAAGGAGATCGGCCTCCTGATCGAGCCGATCAACGGCCGCAACGTGCCTGGCTATTTCCTCAATGACTTCGGCACCGCCGAGCGTCTGATCGCCGAACTGGGGCTTGCCAACCTGAAGCTCCAGTTCGACATCTACCATCGCCAGATCATTCATGGCGACGTCACGATGGCGCTCCGCCACCTCATGCCGATTACCGGCCATATCCAGATCGCCAGCGTGCCTTCGCGGCAGGAGCCGGATGGCGAAGAGCTGAACTTTTCCTATCTCTTCGCCGAGATCGACCGCCTCGGCTACGCCGGTTTCGTCGGCTGCGAATATTCGCCGCGCGGCCGCACGCTCGACGGTCTTGCCTGGTTCAAACCCTTTCTCCGGAGCTGACCCATGACAATCCTGCTCGGATCGATCGCCGACGACTACACAGGCGCCTCCGACCTTGCCAATACGCTGACGAAAAACGGCCTGCGGACCGTGCAGACGGTCGGTGTTCCCGACCCGTCGCTCGCCTTGCCTGAGGTCGACGCGGTGGTCGTTTCGCTGAAGATCCGCTCGATAGCCGCCGATGAAGCCGTCGCTGCTGCAAGCAAGGCGGATCGATGGTTGCGCGATCGCGGTGCCGCCCACGTGCTCTACAAGATCTGCTCGACCTTCGATTCCACCGATCAAGGCAATATCGGCCCGGTGACAGAAGCGCTGAGCCGAGCCGCCGGCGGCGGCATCGTGCTCGTCACTCCGGCCTTTCCGGAAACCGGGCGGACGGTCTATCTCGGCCACCTTTTCGTCAACGGTCAGCCGCTCAACGAAAGCCCGCTCAAGGATCACCCGCTCAATCCGATGCACGACGCCAATCTGGTGCGGGTCATGGCCCGGCAGTCGCAGGGAAGCGTCGGCCTCATCGACCTGCCGACCGTCACAGCCGGACCCGCTGCGGTCAAGGCGCGGCTCGATGCCTTGCGCGGCGAGGGCATGACCGCGGCGATCGCCGATGCGACCTCAGAGCGCGACCTTGAAACGCTCGGCGAGGTGGCGCTACGGACGCCGGTGTCAACCGGCGCGTCCGGCCTCGGCCTCGGCCTCGCGCGCGCAATCGCGCGCTCCGGTCGCGCCTCTTCAGCAGGCGCCGCCACGTCGGACGCGGTTCGACCCGTCGGAGGGCTTGCTGCGATCGTCGCCGGCAGCTGCTCGGCGGCAACGCTCCGGCAGCTCGACGTGGCCGAAGCGGCTATGCCGGTGCTGAGGCTCGACACCGAGAAGTTGCTCAAGGGATCCAACGAGATTTCCGCGGCGATTGCCTGGGCCGGAGAGCGGGTCTTGAAGGGCCCGGTTGCCATTGCCGCTAGCGCCTCGCCCGATGTGGTGTCACGTCTGCAATCGCAATACGGGCGGGAGGCGTCCGGTCACGCCATCGAGACCGCGACCGCGACGATTGCCAGCGAACTGGTGGCGCGCGGCGTCAAGCGCCTCGTCGTCGCCGGCGGCGAGACCTCAGGTGCTACGGTCGACAGGCTCGCCATCCCCGCCTTCCTGATCGGCCCCGAGATCGCCCCCGGCGTGCCGGTCCTTCGTACGGTCGGCAACGCCCAGGGCGACATGCTGCTGGCGCTCAAATCCGGCAATTTCGGCGGCGAGGATTTCTTCGCCGCGGCGCTGGCAATGATGCACTGAGGTCCGAAATCTTCGCGCGCTCACTCTGTCGGCAGCTGGCGCGCGCTCCATTCGCTTTTCGGAATGGCCTTGCCGAGGGCAAAGCTGAAGGAGACGACCGACGTCGTCTCCGAATTGACCTCGCATTTGAAGTCGATCGCGTACCATTTCGACCGGCTGCGGAAGGCGCCACCGCTGGCGGTGAGACCGGAAGCCGAAACCAACCCGCCGACGGGGCCGAACGGAACAAGCATGTCCGGGAAGGCATCGGGCCTCTGGCGGCGCACCTGTTCGAGCGCCTCGATGGTGCAAAGCTGCACGACGCGCCTCTTCGGCGGCAGCCTGCCGATCGCCTGCTTGACGCGCGGGTCGGACAGGGCATCTTGCGAATAGAGTTCCTTCGCTTCAACGAGCTCGTCCGACTGAAGCTCGGAGGCGGCCTCCGCCGATTTTTGCCCCACATCCGCCTTCGCTTCCTCCGTCACTGGCTTCTCCCGGGGGGCGGGCACGCTTTGCGGCGCCGGTCCGGCATCCTCCGCCTTGTTCACTGCTTCCTCGGCGTCGACGCGCAACTCCGCTAATGCCGTCTTCGTTTCCGACGGCTTGACGGCGCTCTCCGTCCTGGCGGCGGGACTCGCTTGCGCAGGTTCTTGTTCCGGCGTCTCGGCCCTCGGCGCCGCGGGCGGCAATTGCGGCTGCGGGGGCTTCTCCTTGTCAACCTCAGCCGAAGCGGATTCGAAGACCTGCGGCTGTGAACCGGACTGTTCCTTGCTCACCTCTTTCGGCTTTTGCAGAGGCTTTTCCTCGCGCTTCGGCGGTGGAACGAGCTCTACATTGATGCTCTCATCCTTAGCCGGCGGGGAATGCTCGGGCAGCCTCACCAGCAGCAGGAAGGCCAGCGCGAGATGCAGGGCGACCGAGGTCGGTACACCCCACCCGGTTTCGCCCCACATTTTCCTGGCCGACTGCAGCATTGCTCAATAGATCACGGACTCGATGGCCCGAAACTAAGAGCTTGATGGTCTCGCAACAAGTGCGGAGGCGATCATGGCGGTCAGGCATATTCGACCCGGTAGGGCGTATCGAAGAAGTGTTCCTCCAGATTGCAGCCTTCACCGCCGCGATCGACGACGACGAAATCGGATACTCCGTGCAGCGGCGTCAGAATGCCGTGCCAGACGTTGCGGGCGATATTGACCCCCTGGCCAGGCGCGGTCTCGAAGGCGATCGGCTCGCCCGGCCTGCAGCCCTCATCCGGAGCGACGACCACAAGAAAAGAGTTTTCCGTCAACGGCACGAAGGCCTGACTGCCGAGCGGATGGCGCTCCACCATCTTGAGCGGCAGCGGAATTTCATAGGGCTCGCCGCGCAGCAGGCTGATCAGGGCGCGCGCCTGCGGGCCGGTCGTTTCGACCGTTGCGAGATCGTGGTAGCGGATGCATTTGCCGGCGTTGATGGCGAAGCTTTTTGCCTCGTCGAGTTCGATCACATCGCCGAAGGGGGCGAATTCGGCCCGCGACAGGGGCCGGATCGGCAGGGATTTCATCGCGTTTCCTTCCGTCTTTTGTCGTTAATCCCGGTTGCGCTCATTGGATCAGCATCGCCCGGAAGTCGTTGACGTTGGTGCCGGTCGGCCCTGGCTTGAAGATGTCGCCGAGCGCATCGAAGGCCGACCAGCTGTCGTTGCGCTGGAGCAGCGCCGCCGCGTCGATCCGCTGCCTGAGGAGCCGGGTGATCGTCGTGTCGTCGGCGAACGCGCCGGCATTGTCTTCCGAGCCGTCGATTCCGTCGGTGTCGGCCGCCAGCGCCGAAATCCCGCCGACGCCGTCAATGCCGAAGGCGAGCGACAACAGGAACTCGCTATTGCGGCCGCCTCTGCCGGCACCGTTTACCGTCACAGTGGTTTCGCCGCCCGAAAGCACGACGACCGGCTTCCTGAATGGACGGCTGCGGGTTGCCACCTCGCGCGCGATGGCGGCATGGACCAGCCCGACATCGCGTGCCTCGCCCTCGATCGAATCCGAAAGAATGATCGCTTCGACCCCGCCCGCCCGTGCCTTGGCCGCGGCAGCCTCCAGCGAGACGCCGGCCGACGCGATCAGCCGAACTTGATTTCGGGCAATACGTGGATCGTCGGGCCTCGGCGCATCCGCCGCCTCGCTCGCTAGCCACGTCAGCACACCTTCCGGCAGTGCCAGGCGATAGCGCTCGACGACCTTCAAGGCGTCCGCGCGCGTACTGTCGTCGGCGAGCGTCGGACCGGAGGCCACCAGCGCCGGATCGTCGCCCGGAATGTCGGAAACGACGAGCGACACGACCCGCGCCGGATAGGCTGCGGCGGCCAGCCGCCCGCCCTTGATGGTCGAGACGTGCTTGCGCACGGCATTCATCGCCCGGATCGGCGCACCGGACGCAAGCAGCGCGCGGTTGACGGCGATCTCGTCGTCGAGCGACAGCCCCGCCGGCGGCAACGGGAGCAGCGCCGAACCGCCGCCGCAGATCAGCGCCACGACAAGGTCGTCCTCTGTCAGGCCACTGACCTCGGCGAGCAGACGCTTCGAGGCCTGTAGTCCACTTTCGTCCGGCAAGGGATGAGAGGCTTCGAGCACTTCGAT
The DNA here is from genome assembly GCF_002531555.1 of Sinorhizobium sp. BJ1. Lineage (NCBI taxonomy): Bacteria > Pseudomonadati > Pseudomonadota > Alphaproteobacteria > Hyphomicrobiales > Rhizobiaceae > Sinorhizobium > Sinorhizobium sp. BJ1. Next base: position 71,377 of record NZ_NWTH01000008.1, on the reverse strand, counting down.
ATGCCGGCAGGGAACGCCGAAGCCGTAACGCGTCACCACGGCGCCGCTGAGCGGCCCCGGCCACAGCGCCTCGAAGGCCTGCGCCATCTGCGCTGCACCCTTGCCGGCGCCGATGATGACGGTGCGGCCTTTCGGCCGCTCCGGCAGATTGGCGGCAAGGACGCGCGCCGGATTGGCGGCAGCAACCGCACAGGTGAACAAAGACTGCAGGAATTGACGCGGATCGGCGATGGCGACCATTTTTCCTCCCGTTCGCAAAAGCCCGGGCGGCGGCTCCTCCTTCCGCCGCCCGGGTGCATGATTGCCGTAGTGGATGGGGACGCCCCGCCCGGCGGATCATGCGCGTCTAGATCACGATGATGTTGGGTCGAAACGACCCAAGATCATAAACGGTGATCGATTCCAAAGATCAGAGCGGGATGCGGGCGGAAAACCGCACACACTTTTCCTCGTCCCGCGCAGCTTCAGGCGACCTCGTGGTTCGCCATCCGCTCGAGCGCCCGGACCAGACCGGAATGGTCGAGCCCGCCGTCGCCATTGGCGGCGCAGTTGTTGAAGAGTTCCTGGGTCGCCGCGGTGTTCGGCAGCGAGATGCCGAGGCTTTTCGCTCCCTGCAGCGCCAGATTCAGATCCTTCTGGTGCAGCGAGATGCGGAAGCCCGGCTCGAAGGTCCGCTTGATCATCCGCTCGCCATGCACCTCGAGTATTCGCGAGGAAGCAAAGCCGCCCATCAGCGCCTCGCGAACGCGCGCCGGGTCTGCTCCCGCCTTCGAGGCGAAGACCAGCGCTTCGGAAACCGCCTCGATCGTCAGCGCGACGATGATCTGGTTGGCAACTTTGGTGACCTGGCCGTCGCCGCAATCGCCGACGAGCGTGATATTCTTGCCCATCAGCTTGAAGAGCGGCAGGGCGCGTTCGAAGGATTCCTCCGTACCGCCCGCCATGATGCTGAGCGTGGCATTCTTGGCACCGACCTCGCCGCCCGAGACCGGCGCATCGATGTATTCCGCCCCCGTTTCGCGGATCTTCCTGGCAAATTCCTTCGTCTCGATCGGCGAGATCGAGCTCATGTCGATGACGAGCTTGCCCTTGCCGAGACCGTGGGAGACGCCGTTTTCGCCGAAGAGAACGTCCTTCACTTCCGGCGTGTCCGGCAGCATCAGGATGATCGTGTCGACGGTCTCGGCGAGCGCTTTCGGCGTCTCGACGAACCTGAGACCATGTTCAAGGAGCTCCTGGCGCGGCGCGATGGCGAATTTCGAGGTGATGATGGTGTGGCCGGCATCCTGCAGGTGGCGCGCCATCGGCGTGCCCATGATACCCAGTCCGATGAAACCGATAGTTGCCATTGTCCTTAGCTCCTGATCTTGATGATGTCTGCGGATTGCCGGCGCTTATGTTCAGTGCCGAGCCAGCCGAGCCCTTCCGCGGTGGTCGTGCGCGGCTTGTATTCGCAGCCGATCCAGCCCTGGTAGCCGGCGGCCTCCAGCGCGTCGAAGACGAAGGGATAGTTGATCTCGCCGGTGCCCGGCTCGTTGCGGCCGGGATTGTCGGCAAGCTGGACGTGGGCGATCCGCTCCGCATGGCGCTTGTAGGTGCCGATGAGTTCGCCCTCGGTGCGCTGCTGGTGATAGAGATCGTATTGGATGAACAGGTTGTCGCTGCCCACCTCCTCGATGATCGCGGCCGCCTCACCGACGGTGTTGAGATAGAAGCCCGGAATGTCGAAGCGGTTGATCGGCTCGATCAACAGGCGGATGCCGTGCTTGCCGAGCTCAGCAGCCGCGAGCTTCAGATTGGCGACAAGCGTCGTGCGCAGTGCGCTCTCCGGCACGCCGTCGGGTGCGATGCCGACGAGGCAGTTGACCTGTTTGCAGTCAAGCGCCGTCGCATAGTCGATGGCGCTCGCGACACCCCGGCGGAATTCGTCGATCCGATCCGGCAGGATGGCGATGCCGCGTTCACCCTTCGCCCAGTCGCCGGCGGGAAGATTATGAAGAACCTGAGTGAGACCGTGGCGCTCGAGGGCCGCACTCAGGGCCATCTTCTCGAACTCGTAGGGAAAGAGATATTCCACCCCTTCGAAACCGGCCTTCGCGGCGAGCGAAAAGCGATCAAGGAACGGCGCCTCGTTGAACAGCATGGTCAGGTTTGCTGCAAATCTCGGCATGCGGTTACTCCTCCGTTGGAAAATCATTCAGTCGAGCAGGGCGGCGATTGCGGTCGGCGCGTCCTCGCCGCGCGCGGCAAGCTCCTCGAACTCGACGACGGCGTTGATGTCGGCGCCCATGGCGATGTTGGTGACCCGCTCGAGGATGAATTCGAGGACGACCGGCACCTGATGTTCCTCCATCAGAGCCTGCGCCCGTTCGAAGGCATCGGCGAACTCATTGGGGCTGCGGACCCGGATAGCCTTGCAGCCGAGGCCCTCCGCGACGGCGACGTGATCGACGCCGTAACCCTTTTCCGCGTCGCCGCTCGCATTGATGTTGTCGAAGGCGAGGCTCACCTCGAAATCCATGTCGAAGCCGCGCTGGGCCTGGCGGATCAGGCCGAGGTAGGAATTGTTGACGACGACATGCAGGTAAGGGAGCTTGTGCTGCGCCCCGACGGCGAGTTCCTCGATCAGGAACTGGAAGTCGTAATCGCCGGAAAGCGCGACAATCGGCCGGTTGGGATCGGCAGCGCGTACGCCGAGCGCTGCCGGCAGGGTCCAGCCGAGCGGACCGGCCTGGCCGCAATTGATCCAGTTGCGCGGTCTGTAGACATGCAGGAACTGCGCGCCGGCGATCTGGCTGAGGCCGATGGTCGAAACGAAGCAGGTGTCGCGGCCGAAGGCCCTGTTCATCTCCTCGTAGACGCGCTGCGGTTTGAGCGGCGTCTGGTCGAAGTGGGTCTTGCGCAGCATGGTGCGCTTGCGCTCGCGGCATTCCTCCGCCCAGGCCGACCAATCGCGCAGCTTCCCGGCGGTCTTCCATTCGGTCGCGACGTCGAGGAAGAGCTTGAGTGCGGCCCCCGCATCCGAGACGATGCCGAAATCCGGCGCGAAGACGCGGCCGATCTGCGTCGGCTCGATATCGACATGGATGAACTTGCGCCCCTCCGTATAGGTCGGGACGTTACCGGTGTGGCGGTTGGCCCAACGGTTGCCGATGCCGAAGACGAAGTCGGAAGCAAGCAGCGTCGCATTGCCGTAGCGGTGCGAGGTCTGCAGGCCGCACATGCCAGCCATCAGCGGGTGGTCGTCGGGGATAGTTCCCCAGCCCATCAGGGTCGGGATGACCGGGACGCCGGTGATCTCGGCGAACTCGGTGAGCAGGTCCGACGCGTCCGCATTGATGATACCGCCGCCGGCAACGATCAGCGGCCGTTCCGCCGCGTTCAGCATGGCGATCGCCTTTTCGGCCTGGGCTCGGCTCGCGGCGGGCTTGTAGGGCGCGAGCGGCTCGTAGGTCTCCGGATCGAACTCGATCTCGGCCATTTGGACGTCGACCGGCAGATCGATGAGCACCGGCCCGGGCCGGCCCGAGCGCATCAGATGGAACGCCTTCTGGAAAACGAAAGGAACCAGCGCCGGCTCCATGACAGTGACCGCCCATTTCGTGACCGGCCCTGCGATCGCGGCGATGTCGATCGCCTGGAAATCCTCCTTGTCGAGGCGGGCGCGCGGCGCCTGGCCGGTGATGCAGAGGATCGGGATCGAGTCTGCCGAGGCCGAGTAGAGGCCGGTAATCATGTCGGTGCCGGCTGGCCCTGACGTGCCGATGCAGACGCCGATATTGCCGTGCTTCGCCCGGGTGTAACCCTCGGCCATGTGCGAGGCGCCTTCAACGTGGCGGGCAAGAATATGGCGGATCGAGCCGCGGGCTCTCAGCGCCGAATAGAGCGGATTGATCGCCGCCCCCGGAACGCCGAAGGCGCAATCGATCCCCTCCTTTTCCAGAACATGAACCGCTGCATCGACAGCACGCATCTTGGCCATGACAACTCCTCCTGTTTAATGGAAACATAATCCATAAATTGGCCTCGTCAACATAAAATTGGAATTAATTGCCATTATATGGAAATTGCAGGAAGCGAGATCTCTGCGCGGCACTGGTCAAAACCGCGCGTCGCCGCTATTGGCTAATGAGAGAGTCGTGACGGAGAATTCGCGGTGGCGGTGGTTTCGGAGCAAACAAAAGGCAAGCGGGGCCGGAAGGCGGGCGCCAATTCGACTCCGTCCTCCGTTCAGGTGCTCGACCGCAGCCTGGCGCTCTTCAGCCTCGTGGCAGATCGCGACGGTTCGACATTGACCGACCTGGCCGATGAGACGGGGCTCGCGCCATCGACGATCCACCGCCTGCTGACCTCGCTTTCGAGCCACGGCATGGTCGCGCATGATCCAGATACAGGCGAGTGGACGATTGGCGTGAGGGCCTTCGAGATCGGCAACGCCTTCCTGCGGTTCCGCAAGCTCGGCACGATCAGCCGGCCTTTCCTGAAGCGTCTGATGGACGAAACCGGCGAAACGGCCAATATCGGCATCGAGGACGATGGCGACGTCGTGTTTATCTCGCAGGTCGAAAGCCATGCGCCGATGCGTGCCTTCTTCCGCCCCGGACGGCGCGGACCGAGCCACGCCTCCGGTATCGGCAAGGCGATCCTTTCCACTTGGTCGGATACGGAAATCGCCAAGACGCTCGGCGGCAAGACGCTGACGCATTTCACCGACCGAACGCTCGATACGTTGCCGGGGCTGATCAGGAACATCCAGGATATCCGCAATCGCGGCTGGTCGATCGACGACGAGGAACACACGCTCGGCATGCGCTGCATCGCCGCTCCGCTGTTCAACGAATATGGCGAGGCGATCGGCGGCATCTCGATCTCCGGGCCGTCGGTCCGCATCGACGACAACAGGCTCGAAGCACTCGGCTCGCTCGTGCGCCGGACGGCTGACGAGCTGACCCGCGCCATCGGCGGCCACCGGCCGGGAGAGAGCTGAGGCGCGGCTACCCGAACATTGACTCGGTCGCCTCCAGGAAGCTCGCGACCACCGGACCGTGGTTTGGCCGGCTGAGGACGTAGACATCGGCTTCCGGTGCGGGATCCGCAAGCGGACGATAGACGACACCGGGACGCGAGAGATTCCGGATGCATTCCGGAACGAGCGCCACACCGAGACCTGCGGAGACCAGACTGGTCAGCGAATAGGATTCGACGACCTCATTGGTGATGTTCGGCACAAAGCCTGCCGCGACGCAGCAGTCGTGCAGATAGCGGGCGAAACGGGAGTCCGCCAGGCGGAGAAAGACGAAGTTTTCCTGCCGCAGTGCCGCGAGTTCGACCGTTTCATGGCGGGCGAGCGGGTGATGTGCCGGCAGTGCGACGCCTACTTTTTCGTGCCAGGCCACCTTACCGACGAGTTCGGCATTGTAGCGCGGCTTGCGCACGAAGCTGAGGTCGGTGCGGTGCGAAAGCAGTGCCAACTCCTGCGCCTGCGGGTCCATTTCATGAATGCGGACGAAGACCCCCGGCCAACGGTCGCGGAACCGCGCTATGAGGGTCGACAACTGACCGAGCAGGACCGAGCCGGTCGTGCCGATATTGAGCATGCCCACCTGGCCGGACCCGATGGCGCGCGCCTGATGCGTGGCATGTTCCACCTGCCCGAGGATCATCCGCGCTTGCTCGAGAAAACTGACGCCGGCCTCGGTGAGTTCGACATGCCGGCTCGTACGCTCGAAGAGGCGCGTGCCGACCTCTTCCTCCAGATCCTTGATCTGCTGGCTCAAGGGCGGCTGCGAGATGTTCAAGCTCTTTGCCGCCGCCGTAAAACTCGCCGCCTCGGCGACGGCGATGAAATAGCGCAAATGTCGTAGCTCCATCGCAACCTCCCACATTTGCGATATGATAAACTTCTTGATTAAGTTAAACAATATATTGGACATATCGGTTTCATTTTGTTCCCATCGCTATTGATAGGCAACGGGCGTCGCACGAGGAGGGTGCACGCCCTTGAAACGGCCCAAATCCATGAGCAGGCGGCGGCAGGCCGCGCAACGGCTTCCGCGATTGCTAGTCGCAGCGCCCGGCTCACAGCGTTTCTGGGAGGAAACAAATGTCCCGGTTTAGCAGGTCCTTGTTCGGACAAGTCATCATCGCGCTCGTCCTCGGTATCCTTGTCGGGGTCTTCTGGCCGCAATTTGCGGCGCAGCTGAAACCGCTGGGAGACGGCTTTATCAAACTGATCAAGATGGTGATTGCGCCTCTGGTCTTCGGCGTGGTCGTACACGGCATCGTCGGCGCCGGGGACCTTAGAAAGGTCGGGCGGGTCGGCCTCAAGTCGCTCATCTATTTCGAAGCCGTGACGACGCTGGCGCTCGCGCTGGGACTGATCGCGGCCTATGTCTTCGGCCCCGGCCACGGGATGAACGTCGATCCGACGACGCTCGATGCAAGCGCCCTGGGTGCCTACACCGAAAAGGTTTCTCAGGTCACCGGCACCGTCGACTTCCTGATGCGGGTCATCCCGACGACGATTGTCGACGCCTTCGCCAAGGGCGACGTCCTGCAGGTGCTGCTGATTGCGGTGCTCTTCGGATCGGCCCTTGCGCTCGTCGGCGAGCGCGGCAGGCAGGTTGCCGATCTGATCGATCAAACGACTCAGGTACTCTTCAAGGTGATCGGCTTCATCGTCCGGCTGGCGCCGATCGGCGTCTTCGGCGCGATCGCCTATACGGTCGGGAAATACGGCATCGGCTCGCTGCAGCAGCTCGGCTATCTGGTCGTTCTGCTCTATGCGACGATCCTGCTGTTCGTCTTCGGCGTCCTCGGCCTGATCATGCGGATTGCCGGGTTCAGCATCTTCAAGTTCCTCGGATACTTGCGCGAGGAGTTGATGATCGTGATGGCTACCGCCTCCTCCGACAGCGTTCTGCCGCAGATCATGCGCAAGCTCGAACGGCTCGGAATCAAGGATTCGACTGTCGGCCTGGTGATTCCCACCGGCTATTCGTTCAACCTCGACGCATTCTCGATCTATCTGACGCTCGCGGCCGTGTTCATCGCCCAGGCCACCAATACGCCGCTGGCATCTGGCGACCTGTTGCTGATCCTCGGCGTGGCGCTGCTGACCTCGAAGGGCGCGCACGGCATACCGGGCTCCGCCATCGTCGTGCTGGCGGCAACGCTTTCGGCCATTCCGGTCATCCCGGCCATCGGCCTGGTGCTGGTCCTGTCGGTTGACTGGTTCGTCGGCATTGCCCGAGCCCTCGGAAATTTGATAGGCAATTGCGTCGCCGCCGTGGTCATTGCCGTCTGGGAGGGCGACATAGATCGCGAGCAGGCGCACCGAGTGCTCAACGGCGATCAGCCCGCAAAACCAGGGCCTGCACCTGTGCTCCACACCCCCGCAGCCGGCATAAGTGATGTCGCCGTCCCGGCTTCGGCCATCGCCCATTCCATCAACGGCCGTTAGTGCCAAACCCGGTTCGAACAGACACTTCAACAGGTAACGAAAAAATGCAGAGCAACTATTATTTCCCCCAAGGCGGTCACCCGCCGCAATCGAACCTGCTGACGGATCGGGCGGTGTTCACCGAGGCCTATGCGATCATTCCGAAAGGCGTGATGCGCGACATCGTCACCAGCTATCTGCCGCACTGGACGAACACGCGTCTCTGGGTGCTTTCGCGGCCGCTGTCAGGCTTCGCCGAGACATTCTCGCAATACATCATGGAGGTCGGGCCCTCGGGAGGAAGCGATCGCCCCGAGAGTGACCCCCGCGCAGAAGCCGTGCTGTTCGTGGTTGACGGGGACTTCCGCCTGACGATCGGCGGTGAAACCCATCGGATGCAGCCCGGCGGCTATGCCTTCATCCCGCCCGGCGCCGAATGGAGCCTCCGCAATGATGGTTCCACGCCGACCCGGTTTCATTGGTTCCGCAAGGCCTACGAAAAGGTCGAGGGAATCCCCCTCCCCGAACCGATCGTCACCAACGAACGCGAAATCACTGCCACGCCGATGCCCGATACGGACGGTCGCTGGGCGACGACCCGCTTCGTCGATCCTTCGGACATGCGTCACGACATGCATGTGACGATCGTCACCTTCGAGCCGGGCGGCGTCATCCCCTTCATGGAAACCCATGTGATGGAGCACGGCCTCTACGTTCTCGAAGGCAAGGCGGTCTATCGCCTCAACGCCGACTGGGTCGAGGTCGAAGCCGGCGACTATATGTGGCTCAGGGCCTTCTGCCCGCAGGCCTGCTATGCCGGCGGACCGGGCAAGTTCCGTTACCTGCTCTACAAGGACGTCAACCGCCATATGGCGCTCGGCACGCCTGGCCGGTTCGCCTAAGGCTGGAGCCGCTCGAGCCGGGACGCTTCGTTTCCGGCTCGCATCAGCCGATATTGCGGGTTCGACGGATAGGCCATAGCTTGGTCGCATGGCGACGTCGAAGCTTGAGACCTATCGCAAGAAGCGGGATTTTTCGAAGACGCCGGAGCCGGTCGGCAGCCCCGCCGGCGGCGGCAACCGTTTCGTCGTGCACAAGCATCATGCGACAGCGGACCATTATGACCTGAGACTTGAGGTCGGCGGCGTGTTGAAGAGCTGGGCCGTGCCCAAGGGCCCCTCGCTCAACCCCGCCGACAAGCGTCTGGCGGTCGAGACCGAAGATCATCCGATCGAATATATCGACTTCGAGGGCGTCATCCCGGAGGGCGAATATGGCGCCGGCCCGATGATCGTCTGGGACACCGGCGTATGGGCGCCGATGGAGGACGTCCAGAAAAGCCTCCAGACCGGCGCCTTCAAGTTTCGCCTGGCCGGTGAAAAGCTGAACGGCGGCTGGATGCTGACGCGGCTGAAGCCCAGGCCGGGGGAAGAGAACCAGACTCACTGGCTTCTCTTCAAGGAACGCGATCCTGCCGCCGATCCCTCCACCGACATTCTCGCCGCCCGGCCGGAAAGCGTCAAATCCGGCCGGCGGATCGAGGAGCTTCTCGAAAAGGCGAAGCCAGCGGCCAAGGCGGTGAAGCTGAGGCCGGGCGCCCTTGCCGGTGCGACAAAGGCAACGGCACCGACACGCATCGAGCCGCAGCTTGCCATACAGACGGCGATTCCGCCTGGTAGTGCCCCCGAGCGCGAGGTCTGGCTGCATGAGATCAAGTTCGACGGCTACCGCACGATGGCGCATCTATCCGGCGACGAGGTGCGCATGATCACCCGCGGCGGCCTCGATTGGACAAGGCGCTATGGCGATGTGCCCGAAGCCATTCGGCGGCTGCCGTGCCGCGACGCTGTCATCGACGGCGAAATCGTCGCGCTCGACGAGGAAGGCATCAGCCGTTTCGCCCTTCTTCAGGAAGCGCTCTCCACCGGCGCCGACAACCGGCTGGTGTTCTATGCCTTCGACCTTGTCTATCTTGACGGCTGGAGCCTCGTGAATGTCCCGCTCGAGAAACGCAAGGCGCTGCTCAAACAATTGCTCGCCGCGCAACTGTCCAGCCGCTCGGCCATCCAGTTCAGCGATCACGTCGTCGGTGATGGACGCGCCTTTTACGAGCATGCGTCGGAACTGGGCCTCGAGGGGGTCATATCGAAACGTGCGACAGCTTTCTATCAGAGCGGGCGCTCCAAGACCTGGACCAAGACGAAGGCACTGAAGGCCGAAGACTTCGTGATCGCCGGCTATACCATGTCCGAGGCGGCCGAAGGAATCGCCGCGCTGGCGCTGGGCGAGTGGGTGGACGGCGAACTACAGTATCGCGGCAAGGTCGGCACGGGTTTCGACGCGGCCATGCTCAAGCAGTTGCTGGCACGATTGGAACCGCTGCGCGCCGGGGCCGCCAAGATCGAGGGGGCGCCGAAGGAGATCAACTGGGTCCGTCCGGTGCTGACGGCGCGCATTCACTATAGCAATCGCACGACAGACAACGCGCTCCGCCATCCCGTGTTCAAGGGGCTTCGCGAGGTCGAACTCACGGCTCCCGTTTCGGCCCAGCGAAAACGGCTGATTTCCGACGCGGACCTCGCCAGCATCTCGATCACCAACCCGACCCGTCGGCTGTTCGGGAAATCCGGGCCGACCAAGCTGGATCTCGCCGTCTACTACGCCATGGTCGGCGATTTCATGCTGCCGCATATCCTCGGACGCCCGGTTTCGCTCGTCCGCTGCCCGACGGGCAAGTTCGCGGACTGCTTCTTCCAGCGCCACCCCTTCACCGGCATGCCGCCTTCGGTGGTGAGCTTCGAAGCCATGAGTTCGGAGGGCGAGACGAAACGCTACCTTTCGGTCGAGGACGCCAAAGGCTACCTGGCACTGGCGCAATTCGGCGTGGTCGAATTCCATTCCTGGGGCTCGACACGGGCGCGGCTCGAGAGACCCGACCGGGTCGTCTTCGACCTCGATCCTGGCGAGGGCATCGGCTGGCGCGAAGTGGTCGAGGCGGCCGTTCACATAAAGGGGGAGCTCGAGGCGCTCGGCCTCATTCCTCTCGTCAAGACCTCGGGCGGCAAGGGCGTCCATGTCGTCGTGCCGATCCGCCCGAAGCTCGACTGGAAGAAAGTGCACAAGGCGACCGGCGATATTGCCACCCACCTCGCCTCAACGGCGCCCGAAAGCTTCATCACCACGATGAGCAAGGGCAAGCGCGTGAAGCGCATCTTCATCGACTTCCACCGCAACGCCCGCGGGCACACGGCAGCAGCACCCTATTCGCTTCGCGCCCGCACGAATCTGCCGGCCTCTACGCCCTTAAGCTGGACCGATCTTGAGACTATCGACGCTCCCGAGGATTTAAATTATTCTTCGTTACCTGGCCTGTTGGCCATGTCCGGCGATCCCTGGGCCGATATCGACGACTGTGCACGGGATTTGCCTATGCTTGCCAATGCGGAAAAGTAACCCGGTAGAGCACCGCGCAGGAGACACTTATGGCACCCAGGGCAAGTTGGAAGGGTTATCTGAGGCTCAGCCTCGTGAGCTGTCCCGTACGGCTCTATCCAGCCACGACCACCAGCGAGCGCATCACCTTCAACCAGCTTCACAAGGAGACGCACAACCGAATCAACATGAAGCCGGTCGATCCGGAGCTGGGCCTCGTCGAACGATCCGACCTGGTGAAGGGCTATGAATACGAGGACAAGAAATACATCGTCATCGACGAGGCCGACCTCGAAAGCGTCAAGATCGAATCCAACCACACGATGAACATCGAGGCCTTCGTCGACGAAGGCTCCGTCGACGTGATCTATCAGGACGCGCCATATTATCTTGCGCCGGACGGGGCGATGGCCGAGGAGACCTTCATCGTTTTGCGGGAAGCCTTGAGGCGGGCCGGCAAGCTCGCGATCGCGCGCCTCGTGCTTTCGAGCCGCGAACGGGTGATCGCCATCGGCGCACGCGAGACCGGCATGTTCGTCTGCACGCTCAGAAATCCCAATGAAGTGCGCGGCACGGCCGAATATTTCGGCAACATCCCGGTCGGCAGTCCCGATCCGGAAATGCTGCAGCTCGCCGAGGCGCTCATTCAGCAGAAGACGACGACCTTCGATCCGAAGAACTACGAGGATCGTTACGAAGCTGCGCTGATGCAGATGATCCGCGAGAAGCTCAAGGGCCACAAGCCGATCATCGCGGCCCCGCCTGAACGCGGCAACGTCATCAACCTCATGGATGCGCTGAAGGCGAGCCTGTCGCAGGCGAAGCCGCCGGCGAAAAGCAAGAGCAAGACGGAGCCTGCTGCCCAAACGGGGGCGAAGAGCACCCCGACCAAGCCCGCAGCAAAAAAGCCTAGCGCACAGAAGAAGGCCTGATGGCGGTCGCCGGCAAGACATTCGGCATCGTGGGGGCGCTTTCAGCCTATCCGCGGCGGCTGATCGCGCGAGAGGTTGAGCGCCAAGGGGGGCACTTGCGGCGCGGCGTCACGCGGCAGACCGCCTATGTGGTCTTCGGCCGCGGCTCGCTCACGAAGACGACCGATGCGGAGATCGAGGCTCGTTTCGAACGTGAGGCAGATTCCGGCCGGCGCCTGCTCAGCGAGAACGGCTTCCTTCGGCTGCTGGGCCTGGCAACAGCGTCCGAGACATCGGCGCTGCCGCGGCAATCGCTGATCGATCAAGCGAAGATCGCGCCTCGCTTCTTCGATCTCCTGTCGTTGTTCGACGCCTTCGAGCACGACAGCGAACCCTATTCGTTCCGCGACGTGATCCTCGCCCGCAAATATGCGGGACTGATCGCCAGTGGTGCCGGCTGGGGGGCGATCGCACGCTCCGTCCATCGCTCCAGCCACGTCGCCTCGCTGACGGCGCTGTCGCTACATCATGAGGGGTCGAAGACGATATACGCGCGACGCGCCGAGGGCTTGAGCGAGCTCGACGGGCAATTGCTGCTCGATCTCGGCGCAGTCGAGGAGGCGGAACTCGAGGAGCTTTTCGCGCAGGCGGAAGAGGCCGAAGAGACCGGCAACTACGATGATGCAGCCGCGATCTACCAGCGCTATCTTGCCATCGATCGCAGCGACTCGGTCGCCGCTTTCAACAGGGCCAACTGCCTGAGGGCCGCCGGCCGCGAACTGGAGGCGGCGCATGATTACGCCCGGGCGATCAAACTCGATCCCTCCTTCGCCGAGGCCTGGTTCAACCTCGCCGGGCTGATGAGCGAGCGAAGCCGCATCGACACCGCCCGCCGGCATCTCGAAAAAGCGATCGGCCTCGACGACGACTATGCGGATGCGATCTTCAACCTGGCAAAACTGGAGTTCGACGCCGGCAATCTAGCCGAAGCGCGCCACTGGTGGATGCGCTATCTGGAACTCGACAAGGACTCCCAGTGGGCCCGCACCGCCGAACGCGGCGTGCAGTTCGTGAACCTTCATCACTTTCCCAAGGCGCCGCACGTCTGATCAGGCGCGCGCAGGTCGCTGTGGCGCTTTGGATCGCCGCATGATCTTATCGCCGGATCGCCCCGTTTACGGAATCATGCAGAGGACGGCTGACTGCCATGGTCGGAAAATTCCTGTTCGACGGACCGGAGCATGCGCCGGTCACCATTCTTCTCGCGCACGGCGCAGGCGCACCGATGGATTCACTGTCTATGTCCGCAACCGCCAAGGCGCTCGGCGAAGCAGGCTTTCGCGTCGCCCGGTTCGAATTTGGCTACATGGCGGCGCGGCGCACGGACGAGCGCAAGCCCCCGCCCCGCGCCGAAACCCTCAATCCGGAATACCGGGCGGCCGTCGCCGAGCTCGGCGCGAAGGGTCCGCTTATCATCGGCGGTAAGTCGATGGGCGGGCGCGTCGCCAGCATGGTCGCTGACGAGCTTCATGCGAGCGGGGAGATCGCCGGGCTGCTCTGCCTCGGCTATCCCTTTCACCCACCGGCCAAGCCCGAGCAGCTTCGCACCAGGCATCTCGCCGACCTCCGAACACCAACACTGATCTGCCAGGGAACTCGCGACGAGTTCGGCACGAGGGACGAGGTTCAGGGTTACACGCTATCCGAAAAGATCGAATTCCTCTGGCTCGAGGACGGCGACCATGACCTGAAGCCGCGCAAGAGTATCTCCGGCTTCTCGGCCGCCGACCATCTGAAGACTCTGGCTGATACCGTTAAACGATGGACCGATGGCTTGGTCCCCTGAATCAGCCATGAAGATCGCCACCTTCAACATCAACGGCGTGAACAAGCGGCTCGACAACCTCCTGGCCTGGTTAGCTGCAGCCGAGGCTGACGTCGTCTGCCTGCAGGAGCTCAAGGCGACGGACGGGCAATTTCCAAAAGCCGCGATCGAGGCCGCGGGCTACGGCGCCGTCTGGCGCGGGCAGGCGGCCTGGAACGGCGTCGCGATTCTGGCGCGCGAAAGCGAACCGGTCTTGACGCGCGCGGAGCTCCCCGGTGATCCTTCCGATACGCAGAGCCGCTACATCGAGGCGGCGGTGAACGGCATTCTCATCGCCTCGCTCTACGCCCCGAACGGCAATCCGCAGCCAGGGCCGAAATTCTACTACAAGCTCGCCTGGCACCAGCGCCTTGCCAGCCACGCCGCGGAGCTGTTCGAGACCGGCCTACCAGTGGTGCTTGCCGGCGACTACAACGTCGTTCCCAAACCCCGCGACATCTACCCGACCCGCTCCTATGACGAAAACGCCCTCGTGCAGCCGGAAAGCCGCGCCGCCTTCCGGGAGCTGCTCGACCAGGGCTGGCTCGACGCGCTGCGAAAACTTTATCCCGAGGAGCAGCTCTTCACCTTCTGGGATTATCGGCGCAACCGCTGGCAGCGCGACGCGGGCCTGCGCCTCGACCATTTTCTCCTCAGCCGCAAACTCACCCGCCGCCTGACCGGCGCCGGCATCGACCGGGATGTCCGCGGGCAGGAAAACGCCAGCGATCACGCGCCCGTGTGGATCACCTTGAGAGACTAGCCGAGACCGACAGCCAGAATTTTGGTCTAGCGGTTCCCCGTTTATCGTGCACCATAGCTTCAACCACAGGGAGGCGAGCATGACCAAAGCGAATGTGGGTTTCATCGGGCTCGGGCTGATGGGCCAGGGCATGGCGACAAACATACTGAAAAAGGGCTGGCCGCTCTCGGTCATCGCGCACCGCAACCGGGCACCGGTCGAGGCGCTGGTCGCGGCAGGCGCGAAAGAGGTGAAGTCACCACGCGAAATGGCGGAACGGTGCGAGATCATCGTGCTCTGCGTTACCGGCTCGCCCGAAGTGCTTGCCGTCGTCGAAGGTGCGGACGGCATCACCGCTGCCGGCAAGCCGCTGACCATTATCGATTGCTCGACTTCCGATCCTTCGGTGACGACGAAGCTTGCGCAGGATCTCGCCCAAAAGGGCATTACCATCATCGATGCGCCGCTCAGCCGCACCCCGGCGGACGCCGCCGCCGGCACGCTCGACGTCATGGTCGGCGGTGCTGAAGACGACGTGCGCCGCGTCTGGCCGGTGCTCGAGTGCTTTGCGGGCCGCATCGTCCATACCGGCCCGACCGGGACCGGGCACACGATGAAGCTGCTCAACAACTTCCTGTCGATGGGCTACGCGGCGCTCTATTCCGAGGCACTGATGCTCGGGCAGAAGGCCGGCCTCACGCCGGAGATCTTCGACAGCGTCGTGCGCGGCGGTCGCATGGACTGCCCTTTCTACCAGACCTTCTTCCGCTGGGTGCTGGAGCGAGATCCGAACGCCCACAAGTTCGCCATCCGCAACGGCTTCAAGGACATGACCTATCTCGCCGCCTTCGCCAACGCCGCCGGGGTCGCCAATCCGATCGGCGCGGCAGTAAGAAACTCCTTCGCGCAGGCCGTCGGGGCCGGACGCGGAGAGGACTATGTGCCGATGCTGTCGGACTTCATCGCGCAGGCGAACGGGATCAAGTGAGCCTTTGAAACCAAGTTAACTGGCTCGACCGGGCTGCTCACCTCGAGCAACCCATTCGTCGCATCGCAAGCTCAATGACAGAATCCAATCATTGGGGAATTATATTTCTTGCAGGAATGCAATGCCGCGGCGTGACTAGCGCTTTGACTGTTCCCTCCTTCACGGTGAATGTGGTAACGACCGGAAATGGAACAAACGTTCCGAACCGCCGTGGCAACTATTCCAAATGTTCCTGGAGGACCCATCCATGACAACCCTTCCCTTCGCCCTCAACCACATGGCCGCGCCGGGCCTTCCGCTTGATGCCTTCTTTGCGCTGGCGAAGTCGCTCGGAATCTCGGCGGTGGAGATCCGCAACGACCTCTCCGGTAATGCCATCCTCGACGGAACGAAGCCTGAGGAGGTGAAGGCGCTTGCCGAAAAACACGGGCTGACGATCATCTCGATCAACGCTCTGCAGCGCTTCAACGAATGGAACGAGGCACGCCAGGCGGAAGCGCGCGAGCTCATCTCCTATGCGCGCGATTGCGGCGCCAAGGCGCTGGTACTGGTGCCGGTCAATGACGGCAGCGGTCAGAAGGACGGCGAGCGCCAGGCGAATCTGCGCATCGCCTTAAAAGCACTGAAGCCGCTGCTCGAAGCGGCCGGCCTCATCGGTCTTGTTGAGCCGCTCGGCTTTGAAATCTGCTCGCTGCGCTCGAAGAGCGAAGCCGCCGAGGCAATTCGGGACATCGGCGGAGCGACCTTCCGTCTGGTGCACGACACCTTCCACCATCATCTCGCGGACGAGGACGCATTTTTCCCGGACCTGACCGGTCTCGTGCATATTTCCGGCGTCAGCGACGAGGGTGTTGCCGTCTCCGAGATGCGCGATCCGCACCGGGTTCTGGTCGATGTCGCGGACCGGCTGGACAATGCGGGCCAGATACTTCGCCTGCGCGCGGAAGGTTATCAAGGGCCCTTCTCGTTCGAGCCTTTCGCGCCTTCCGTGCACGCCCTGAACGATCCGGCCAAGGCCCTTCTCGCGAGCATGGACTACCTGCAGTCCCGCACATGATCGCTTAGCGCGCGCGAAAGCGCGGAAATCCGCCCGGCACCGCAAGATGTACTTGACGGCGCCCGGATAAAATGGAATACATATTCCGTAATGACAAACCGCTGGTTTATTTATTCCGTTTCCTCGGAAGCGCAGCGGGAGTGCTGCTTCCGACCAGAATGAGCTCGATCAGAGAGTCGAGTTTCCGGCGAAAGAGAGGGTGTGGCCGGCACCAAAAGTGGAGGAGAAAGTACACATGAAGAAATTCATTTTGGGCACTGCGATGGCTGTCATGATGTCGACGGCCGCGCATGCGGAGACGATCGGCGTCTCGATGGCGCTCTTTGACGACAACTTCCTGACGGTTCTGCGCAACGGTATGCAGGACTACGCCAAGACGCTCAACGGCGTGGAGCTGCAGATCGAGGACGCACAGAACGACGTCGCCAAGCAGCAAAGCCAGATCCAGAACTTCATCGCCGCCGGCGTCGACGCCATCATCGTCAACCCGGTCGACACAGATGCGACCGCGGCCATGTCGAAGATCGCAGCGGACGCCGGCATTCCGCTCGTCTACGTCAACCGCGAACCGGTAAACATCGACACCTTGCCGGAAAAGCAGGCCTTCGTGGCTTCGAACGAAGTTGAATCCGGTACGCTCGAGACACAGGAAGTCTGCAAGCTGCTCGGTGGCAAGGGCAAGGCTGTCGTAATGATGGGCGAACTCTCCAACCAGGCCGCTCGCATGCGCACCAAGGACATACACGACGTTCTCGCCACCGACGCGTGCAAGGGCATCGAGATCGTCGAGGAGCAGACCGCCAACTGGTCTCGCACCCAGGGTGCCGACCTCATGACCAACTGGCTGTCCGCCGGCCTTGAGTTCGACGCCGTGATTGCCAACAACGACGAAATGGCGATCGGCGCCATCCAGGCGCTGAAGGCTGCCGGCCGGTCGATGGACTCGGTCGTCATCGGCGGTGTCGACGCCACGCAGGACGCGCTTGCGGCCATGGCTGCCGGCGACCTTGACGTGACCGTGTTCCAGAACGCCGCCGGCCAGGGTCAGGGCTCGGTCGATGCCGCACTGAAGCTCGCCAAGGGCGAAGCCATCGAGAAGAAGGTCTACATCCCCTTCGAACTCGTCACGAAAGACAACCTGGACAAATATCAGGCCAAGAACTGATCGTTCCTTCCGGGAGCGCGGCCGGAGCCGCGCTCCCATTCGAAACAAGTCCCGCCCGAGGCCTGGATGGGCCGATCAAAAGGCCTATTCCGCCCGCCGCGTGGACGTTCCGGCCAATGCCGGAAAATGGGGAGGCAATGAGAATGACGCTCAGTCCCACAACGATGGCAGCCGTGCGCGCCAGCGGTGCCATACCCAATGCCGAATATCTCCTGTCCGCCGAGGGTGTGCGCAAGGAATTCCCCGGCGTCGTCGCGCTCGATGACGTCCAGTTCAAACTGAAGCGCGGCACCGTGCACGCGCTGATGGGCGAAAACGGCGCCGGCAAGTCGACCCTGATGAAGATCCTCGCCGGCATCTACCACCCGGACCAGGGCGAGGTGAAGCTCAGGGGCGTCGACATCCAGCTGAAGTCGCCGCTCGACGCGCTCGAAAATGGCATCGCGATGATCCATCAGGAACTGAACCTGATGCCCTTCATGACGGTCGCCGAAAACATCTGGATCCGCCGCGAGCCGAAGAACCGCTTCGGCTTCGTCGACCATGGCGAGATGCGCCGCATGACCGCCAAGCTCTTCGAGCGGCTGAAGATCGATATCGACCCGGAGATCGAGGTACGCCACCTCTCCGTCGCCAGCCGGCAGATGGTGGAAATCGCCAAGGCGGTCTCCTACGAATCCGACGTCCTGATCATGGACGAGCCGACCTCGGCCTTGACCGAGCGCGAAGTCGCGCATCTCTTCGAGATCATCCGCGACCTGCGCTCGCAGGGCATCGGGATCGTCTACATCACTCACAAGATGAACGAGCTGTTCGAGATCGCCGACGAATTCTCGGTGTTCCGCGACGGGAAATATATCGGCACGCACGCGTCCAGCAATGTGACCCGCGACGACATCATCCGCATGATGGTCGGCCGTGAGATCACCCAGATGTTCCCCAAGGAAGACGTGCCGATCGGCGACGTCGTTCTTTCGGTCGAGAACCTGACGCTGAACGGCGTCTTTCATGACGTCTCCTTCGATGTGCGCGCTGGCGAAATCCTCGGCGTTGCCGGCCTCGTCGGCTCGGGCCGCTCGAACGTTGCCGAGACGCTCTTCGGCGTCACCCGGGCAAGTTCGGGCACGATTTCGATCGACGGCAAGCAAGTGGTGATCGACAATCCCAATACGGCGATCCGCAACCGCATGGCGTTCCTGACGGAGGACCGCAAGGACACCGGCTGCCTGCTGATCCTCGACATCCTGGAGAACATGCAGGTTGCCGTCCTCCAGGACCGGTTCGTCAAGCGCGGCTTCGTCTCCGAAAAGGAGATTACCGCGGCCTGCGAGGAGATGAGCCGCAAGCTGCGGGTGAAGACGCCGAACCTGCAGGAGCGCATCGAGAATCTCTCGGGCGGCAACCAGCAGAAAGTCCTCATCGGCCGCTGGTTGCTCACCAATCCGCACATTCTCATCCTGGACGAGCCTACCCGCGGCATCGACGTCGGCGCCAAGGCCGAGATTCACCGGCTGGTGACCGAGCTCGCCCGCAACGGCGTCGCGGTCATCATGATCTCGTCGGAAATGCCGGAAGTGCTCGGCATGAGCGACCGGATCATGGTTATGCATGAAGGCCGCGTCACCGGCTTCCTCGACAGGGCAGAAGCCACCCAAATCAAGGTCATGGAACTTGCCGCACGCTAGAGGCGCGCGAGCGCCGACCGCAGGGAGGAAAAACAATGGATACCAATATCGCTGCACATAGCGCGAGTTCGACCCCCGCCCGGTCGAGACGGCGCTTGCCGCCCGAGCTCAACATCTTCCTGGTGCTGATCGGGATCGCGCTCGTCTATGAGGTTCTCGGCTGGCTCTTCGTCGGCCAGAGCTTCCTCATGAATCCTCAGCGCCTGACGATCATGATCCTGCAGGTGTCGGTGATCGGCATCATCGCCGTCGGCGTGACACAGGTGATAATCACCGGCGGTATCGATCTTTCCTCGGGCTCCGTGGTCGGAATGACGGCGATGATCTCGGCGAGCGTCGCGCAAGCATCCACCTGGCCCCGCGCGCTCTATCCCTCGCTAACCGACATGCCGGCGATAGTGCCGATCGGACTTGGCCTCGGCATCGGCCTCCTTGCCGGGTTCATCAACGGACAATTGATCGCCAAGACGAAGATCCCGCCTTTCATCGCCACGCTCGGCATGATGGTATCGGCGCGCGGTATCTCCAAGTGGTACACCAAGGGACAGCCGGTCTCGGGCCTGACCGACCAGTTCAACTTCATCGGCACGGGCATCTGGCCGGTCATAGTCTTCCTCGTCGTCGCGCTCATCTTCCATATTGCCTTGCGCTATACCCGCTACGGCAAGTTCACCTATGCGATCGGCGCCAACGTCCAGGCGGCGCGCGTCTCCGGCATCAATGTCGAGGCGCATCTGATCAAGGTCTATGCCATCGCCGGCATGCTCGCGGGCCTTGCAGGCGTCGTCACCGCAGCCCGTGCCCAGACCGCACAGGCTGGTATGGGTGTCATGTACGAACTCGATGCGATCGCCGCGACCGTCATCGGCGGCACCTCGCTCACCGGCGGCGTCGGCCGTATCACCGGCACCGTGATCGGGACGATCATCCTCGGCGTGATGACCTCCGGCTTCACCTTCCTGAGGGTCGACGCCTACTACCAGGAGATCGTCAAGGGCTTGATCATCGTTGCCGCCGTGGTCGTCGACGTCTATCGCCAGAAGGGTCGCAAAAAGACGTAAGGAACACTGCTCTCCCAATGAAGTACCTGGCCGGGATGAAGAAATTCATCCCGGCATTTTTGTCTTCTCCTACCATATCCGGGCGATATTCTTGCCGCTCGACATATGCTTGCCTTGCAAGGCAGCTCCGTAGACTCCGCCGTGGCAATCGCATTGCCGATAGACTATATGAGCCGCATCCAAACCTATCGGAGAATTATCATGTCATCGCAGCGCAAGCTCGCGAACCAGATTCAATCGCGTTTCGCTCGTCAGCTCTGGAACGAGCTGCTGCGGGTTCAGACCCGCGACGCCGCATCTCTTCTCGAAGCCCGCGACCGCCAAGAGGGCGAGGATCGTTCGTAACGGCTTCGCGGCTGCCCGTCAGGCGGTCCACGTCTCGGCCGGCTGACCCGTGACTCGCCCGCCGCTTCAGCCCGCCGGAAATCTCACGGCGACCTTCAGGCCGCCGCCCTCGCCGTCCTCAAGCCGCATCGTTCCGCCGTAGAGCGCGGCGATCTCGTCGACGATCGGCAGCCCGAGCCCCGTGCCGGGCGCCTCGTTGCCGCCGCGCCGGAAGCGCTTCAGCACGGCCTCGCGGAGCTCCGGCCTGATGCCCGGTCCATTGTCCTCGACCTCGAGCACGACCTCCTTGTCCAGGCCTGAGACGCGCACCGTCACCTCCGCCCCTCGCCCCGCGTAGAGCAGCGCATTGCCGATGAGGTTCTTCAGGAGTTCTCCGACGAGCAGCGGCTCGGCCCGGATCCAATTCTCCCCCTCGCCGGCAAAACCAAGATCGATCCCGACCTCGCTGGCGGCCGGCACGTGCTCGGCGGTGACGCTGCGTGCCAGCTCGGCCAGTTCGATCCGCTCCGATCCGCGTGCCTCGTCCTTCGCCGCCGCATCGATCTTCGCCATCAGCAGCAATTGCGCGAGGATGCGCTCGGCATTGGCGACCGCCTCATCCGCCTTCGAAGCTGCAGCCAGCGCTTCCTCGACCGTCGCCGCCCGGCGGGCGAGCGCCAGCTGCGTCCGGATGATTGCCAGCGGCGTGCGCAACTGATGGCTGGCATTGCCGGTGAAATGGCGAAGCGCATCGAGCGCCGACTGCAGGCGCACCATGAAGGAATTGACCGTGTCGACCAGCTCCTGAACCTCGCTCGGCACCCGTTCACCGATCGGATGGAGGTCGTCGGGGCTGCGTTCGGCGATCGCGTCACCGAGCCGGTAGAGCGGCCTCAGCGAGAAGGTCACCGCCACCCAGACGATCAGGGCAGCACCGGCGATCATCAGTCCGAGGCGGAGCGCCGAGTGCAAGAGGATCGTCTGCGTGAGCTGGCGTCTGGCGATCGTCGTCTCGGCAACGGTGACGACGAAAGGAACGGAATTCACACCGGTGGAGGCGGAGCGGCGAAGCACTGCGAGACGGATGGGTTCGCCACGGAAGATCGCATCGGCAAAGCTCGTCGACTGGCCGGCGGCCTCGGGAAGCGACGGCAGGGTCTGGTAGCCGGTGATGAACGCGCCCGGCGGGCCGTCGACCCGGTAGAAGACCCGATCCTGCGCGGCCGAGGTCAGCATTTCCAGCGCGACATAGGGTATATCGACCTGAAGCGTGCCGTCCTCGGCGACGACCACCCGTTCGGCAATCGCCAACGCCGAGCCCGCGAGCACTCGATCCGAGACGACGTTCGCCGTCTTGACCGCTTCCCGATAGGTATCCATCAGCGCGATGACGCCGATCACCGCGGTCGAGATCAACAGCCAGCCGAGCAGCCTGCGCCGGAGCGAATAGACGACGGTCCTCATTCGGAGTTTGCCGCCTTGTCGAGATAGTAACCGATGCCGCGGGCGGTGCGGACCGTCAGGCCGTAGGGCGCCAGGCGCTTGCGCAGCCGGCTCACATATTGCTCGATCGCATTGGGGCTGAGGTCGTCATCGAGGCCGGTCAGCGATTGAACGATCGCGTCCTTGGCGACCACCTTGCCGGCGCGCATGAAGAGGAGCTCGAGGAGCCCGAGCTCGCGCGCCGGAATTTCGATCGGCACGCCGTCGGCGGAAAAACTGCGGGCATTGAGATCCAGCGAAACGTTGCCGTAGCTGACGATCGAACTGCGCAAACCGGCCTGGCGCCGGAGCAGCACCCGCACGCGGGCCTCGAACTCGCCGATGTCGAAAGGCTTGATCAGGTAGTCGTCGGCACCGAGATCGAGGCCCTTGATCCGTTCTTCGGGCGAGCCGCGCGCAGTCAGGATCAAGACGGCCGCGCGGTTCTGCCTAGCCCGCATGGAGCGCAGCACGTCGAGCCCGTCCATCTCCGGCAGGTTCAGGTCCAGGATCACCAGATCGAAGCTCTCGGCGGCGGCGACGGCATGCGCCGAGGTCCCGTCGTTCACCACGTCGACGGCATAGCCGCTGCCGCGCAAAAGGGTCGAGAGACCCTCTGCCAGAGCCTGATTGTCTTCAACGAGCAAGATTCGCAATTGTCGCTTCTCCCCGCCTCACCTTATCGGTCGCGACCTTGCTTGTGAACGGCGTCCAGCTAAGGCATTGTGCAAATATGCGCTTGTTGATTTCTTTCGCTTTTTGGTTGTTTTTCGCCCGGCTCGCGTGTGCCGCGCCGGTGTTCTTCCCGGCCGTTTCCCGCGATGCGGCCGCCCCCGTTCTCGTCGTCTATTCCTCGCTCGACGAGCCCTTGGCGCGACCGATGATCGTCGGCTTCCAGAAGGCCAATCCGGAAGTCGCGGTGCGCTACGAAGATATGCTGACCGGCGAGATCTACGATCGGATCGTCCAGGAGACCGATGCCGGTCAGAAGACGGCCGATTTTGCCTTTTCTTCCGCCATGGACCTGCAGGTGAAGCTCAGCAACGACGGTTATGCCCAGCGCAGCGACCTGCCGATGAGCAGCCGCTGGCCGGCATGGGCGAACTGGCGCAACACGGCCTATGCCTTGACCTTCGAGCCGGCGGTGTTCGTTTATCACAAGCCGAGTTTCGCGACGGAACGGCCGCCGGCGACGCGCGCCGAATTTGTCGAGTACCTGAAGCGCGAGGGAAGCGATGTCTTCGGCCGCATCGGCACCTATGATATCGAGCGCTCGGGCGTCGGCTTCCTCTTCATGGCCCGCGACCAGGAACAATTCGGCGACATCTGGAGCGTCATCCAGGCAATGGGTGCCGCAGGCGTCAAGCTCTATTCGACCAGCCAGGCGATTCTCGAGCGGGTTGCGGACGGACGCTTCGTGCTCGGCTACAATATTCTGGGCTCCTACGCCGCCGACTGGGCCTCGCGGCATCCCGATGTCGGCATCGTGCTGCCGAAGGACTATACCGTGGTGATGTCGCGAATCGGCCTCGTGCCGCAGGCGGCCGCCTCTCCCGATCTTGGTCGCCGCTACCTCGAATTCTTCATGTCGAAGGAAGGCCAGACGATCATGGCGCGTGAACTGCAGATCCCGGCCGTCAGCCCGGAGGTCGCCGGCGAGAACACGGCCAATACCATGCAGGAGATGCTTGGCGGGCAATTGAAGCCGGTGCCGGTCAGTCCCGGACTGATGGTCTATCTCGACCAGGTGAAACGCGCCCGGCTGATCGCCCGCTGGAACGAGATGCTCAGACTCCAGTGAATATTCCCGGAGCCGAAACAAACCGTTTACGAGCTAGCGGGTTGATGTCAGGTTAATGTCAGCTTTCTATGTTGGTTTAGGGCCGCTGGCAACCCGTGGAGGCGGAATGCCAGCAGCGCATCGGGAGGAAATCACCAATCCGGTCGGAGGTTGCCGCTTCTAGGTCAGCCGCCCGTTTCTCCCGTTCGCGAAAACAATCACCGCGCGGACGAACCGCGCCTACGGAGGACCGACCTTGAAACACTTCTTCCTCGCATCCATTCTCGCCGGCGCGCTGGCGCTTCCGGCCTATGCCGCCGACTACACGATCATCGCGCCGGCCAATCCCGGCGGCGGCTGGGACCAGACCGCTCGTTCGCTGCAGACCGTCATGCAGCAGGAAGGCATTTCCGGCAATGTGCAGGTGCAGAACGTGCCCGGCGCCGGCGGCACGATCGGCCTGGCGCAGTTCGCCAGCCAGCAGAAGGGGAACCCGAATGCGCTGCTCGTCGGCGGCTATGTCATGGTCGGCGCCATCCTCACCAACAATTCGCCGGTCACCCTCAACGACGTCACGCCGATCGCGCGCCTGACGGGCGAATACGAGGCGATCGTCGTTCCGGCCGCTTCCGAGATCAAGACGATGGCCGACCTCGTCGAAGCCCTGAAGAAGGACCCGGGCGCCGTTTCCTGGGGTGGCGGCTCGGCAGGCGGCACCGACCACATCGCCGTCGGCCTCATTGCCAAGGCCGCTGGCGTCGATCCGACCAAGATCAACTACATCGCCTATTCCGGCGGCGGTGAGGCGCTTGCTGCGATCCTCGGCAGCCAGGTGACGGCCGGCATATCCGGCTACGGCGAATTCGAGTCGCAGATCAAGGCCGGCACACTCCGACTGATCGCGGTCTCGAGCGCCGAGCGCCTTCCGGGTATCGACGCTCCGACGCTGAAGGAATCCGGCCTCGACGTCGTCGTCGAGAACTGGCGCATGGTCGCCGCCGCTCCGGGCCTCACCGACGAGCAGAAGGCTGCCGTTTCGGCGGACGTCGAGAAGCTCGCCAAGTCTGCCGGCTGGCAGGAGGTGCTGAAGACCAAGGGCTGGCAGGACACCTACCTCGCCGGGGACGCCTTCAAGGAACAGCTCGCCAAGGACGTTTCGGCAACCGAAGCGGTCCTCAAGGACATCGGACTGGTCAAATGAACAAGGGAGACAACCCTTCCGTCGAAACGCGCCGCCCTGATCGGGCGGCGCTGATCATCGCCGTCGTGCTGGCTGCGATTGCCGGCGTGATCTTCTGGGATGTTTCTCGCCTTACGGGGCTCGCCGGCTACTCGCAGGTGGGCCCTACCACCGTGCCTTACGCGATCGCCTGCTGTCTTATCGTGCTTGCCATCTGGACGGCTGTCGAGGGGCTGAGGGGTGACTTCGTCGAGCGTGAGCCGCAGCAGCTCGGGCCGGTCGCCTGGGTCGTCGGCGGGCTTGCAGCGCAGATGCTGCTGCTCAATACGCTCGGCTTCTCGATTGCGACCGGCATCCTCTTCGCCCTGACGGCGCGCGGCTTCGGGAAGCGGCAACTCTGGCTGACAATTCCCTTCGGGATCGTCGCCAGTTTCCTTGTGTGGACGATATTCGCCAAGCTCCTGCAACTGTCGCTGCCGGCAGGACCGCTTGAACGCCTGCTCTTCTAGAAAGGCAGACACTTATGGGTACTCTTGACTTCCTTTTGCAGGGGCTGCTGGTTGCTGCCCAACCGATGAACCTGCTCTATGCGTTGATCGGCGTCACACTCGGCACGGCTGTCGGCGTCCTGCCGGGCATCGGTCCCGCCCTGACGGTCGCGCTCCTGTTGCCTGTGACGTACCAGCTCGATCCTGGCGGATCGCTGATCATGTTCGCCGGCATCTACTACGGCGGGATGTATGGCGGTTCGACGACATCGATCCTGCTCAACACGCCCGGTGAAAGCTCCTCGATCGTCACCGCCCTCGAAGGCAACAAGATGGCGCGCGCCGGCCGTGGCGGCCCCGCATTGGCAACGGCGGCGATCGGCTCGTTCGTCGCTGGTCTCATTGCAACCCTGGGGCTCGCCTTCATCGCTCCCTATATCGTCAAGCTGGCACTCGTCTTCGGTCCGCGCGAGTATTTCGCCTTGATGGTGCTCGCCTTCGTCACCGTTTCCTCCGCTTTCGGCGACTCGACGCTGCGCGGCCTGACCTCGCTCTTTATCGGCCTGACGCTCGCCTGCATCGGCATCGACCAGCTGACCGGCCAGGCGCGGCTTTCCTTCGGGGTTCCGGATTTGCTCGACGGCATCGAGGTGACGACGCTCGCCGTTGCCATGTTCGCGATCGGCGAGACGCTCTACATCGCCGCGCAGGGGGACAAGGGCCCCGACAAGGTCGAGGCCGTTCGCGGCTCGGTCTGGATGAGCGCCACGGATTGGGCGCGTTCCTGGAAGGCATGGCTGCGCGGCACCTTCATCGGCTTCCCGATCGGCGCGATGCCGGCCGGCGGCGCCGAGATCGGCACCTTTCTCTCCTATGCGACCGAGAAGCGCCTGAGCAAACATCCGGAGGAGTTCGGCAATGGCGCGATCGAAGGCGTCGCCGGTCCGGAAGCCGCAAACAACGCGTCTGCGGCCGGCACGCTTGTGCCGCTCCTGACCCTCGGCCTGCCAACCTCGGCGACGGCGGCCATCATGCTTGCCGGTTTCCAGCAATATGGTCTTCAGCCCGGGCCGCTGCTCTTCGCGACCAATCCGCAGCTCGTCTGGGGCCTGATCGCCAGCCTGCTGATCGCCAACTTCATGCTGCTCGTCCTCAACCTGCCGCTGGTCGGCCTGTGGGTGAAGCTGCTGACGATCCCGAAGCCCTGGCTTTATGCCGGCATTCTCCTGTTCGCGACGCTCGGCACCATCGGCGCCAATCCCTCGGTCTTCGAACTTGGCATGCTGCTAGCCTTCGGCCTGCTCGGCTACATTATGCGGGTCTTCGGCTACCCGATCGCGCCGGTCGTCGTCGGCCTGATCCTCGGGCCGCTCGCCGAACAGCAGTTGCGCCGGGCGCTTTCGATCAGCCAGGGCGACATTACCGTGCTCTTCACCTCGCCGATCGCGGCGGTGCTGCTGGTGATCGCGACCTTGGCCTTTGTCGTGCCACTGATCTTGAGGGCCCGCGGTCGCGGCGAAGTTCTCGCTCAGCTTGCTGCCAGCGAAGACTGATCCCTTCCGCCTCCCAAGGCGCTTCGAGGAGCGGGACGAGGAGGGGCAGCCGCGCCCCGCTCAACACCAGGCCCGGTTGGCAGACCGCCAACCGGGCCTGCTTTCGTTGCATGGCTGGGGTGAGGTTTTGTGCATTGCAAAACAGCCCCGCCGGGCCCATCTTTTGCTCATCGAATTGAGAAAGAAAGTGAGCAAAGACAATGACTAGCAAGAACCGCATGGGCTTCATCGGCCGCGCCTTCGCCGTGCTCGGCGCAGCGAGCGCCGCAGCAGCTGCAGTCGAAGGTCACCGCCGCCCGAACGCCCGCGACCTCCACACCCTCGGCATCAATCCTGCCAACTTCCCGGATACCCGCCGCAGCTGATGCGGCGCCGCACAATTCGCTCTGGCGACTGAATATCTTGGTGGGCGTTAAAACCGCGCCCGCACGGTGGCGCGAATGGTCCGCCCAGGGGACGGGAGCCCCTCGGCCATGTCTATCTCGGTGTCGAATAGATTCAGCACTTGCGCTCCGAACTCCAGGTGACCGCTCGCCGATTTCCAACTGATTGCCGCGTCAGTTGTCTTGTAGGCCTCCAGTTCTGGTGCAACGGGATTGTCATCCTCGTCGTAGTACTGCGAGCCGACCCTTGGACCGACAAACGTCTCTGCGACAGTCACCGCTACGCGAGAGGGGTGCACGTAAGTCAGGCCGACCTGGGCCACGTAATCCGGTACGAGCGGCACCCTGTAGTCGGAATTCCAAAAGGGCGTGTTGTCTTTAGTCTCGTTCAGCGTTAGCGAGCCAAAGACCCCCAGGCCATCGCCGACCCAATAATTCGCGCTGAAATTCAACCGCTCGATCTCACCATCCGATGTAATAAAGGTCGTCATCAGATCCTCGGGTTCGAGAGTGAGGCCATTGAACCGCTGATGCTGGTATTCGACAGCCGTAAAAAAGCGCTCGCTCCACTCCGCATCCCAGCGAACGGCTGCCGTGCGCGTTTGTCCGCTCGAATAGAGAGACAGTTGAAGCGGGGCCAGGCCAACCGTCGTCACAGGTGATAGGGTGTGGTTGGTTAGGAACTGGGTGTCCTGCCGGTAGTAGCCCCGAAGCCAGTGCCCCTCGATGGGGGACCACGCGACGCCTACGCGCGGGTCGACTGGTCCCCAAATCCCGGTTTCGCCGTCGAACCGGGTGACGTACGCCCCGCCTTGGAACTGAAGATCCTGGGATACTTCCAGCATGCCGTCGAGATAGACGCGGGTCGCGTTGCTTTCTCCGGCAAATTCACTAAGATCTTCGACGCCACCCGAGCTCAAATTGGTCGCTGTCTGAGAGATCCAGAACTGAGAGTGCGCAGCCTCTGCACCGTAGCGAACGGTGAGTGGACCGATACCGAATAGATGACTTGCACCGTACGCAATGTCGTCATCTTCGTTCCTTTCGTTGATCCGGTAGACTATCCCGGCGTCAAAATCTGTTACCCGGAACTGTCTCCGAGTATCGACATCGCTCGTTACAGCGAAGGCTTGGATGACATTCCGGTCAGAGATGGTGTGGCTCCATGCACCGCCAATTGTATTGTCACGAATTCCGACGTCGTTGAATGGAGCCGGGTTCCATATTTGACCAGGATAACCGATCTCTTGCCGGAGATTGTTTCCAAACAGGAAGACACTATCGGCGAGGGTGGGTCGAAGACCGAGCTCAAAGAGGGCACCGTCGAAGTCGTCGGCATCGTTTTCGCGCTCGAACTCCGGGCGCGATATTTGGCCCTGTATGTAATAGCTCAGGGGAATGCCACTGTAGCTCGTGCCTTGAAGAAGGAAATCACTGCTCCAGCCAGGACCCGCACCACTGTCGAGGAGCGCGGACCCGATCGCGGCTTCAAAGAAGCTTCTCCGTTCGAGCGAATTGCGCTTACCCTCCGAAGCGACCGCCAGCGGATCAAAAAGAAGGCCTTGCATCTGCAAGGAAGTCGACGTTGCACCGAATGGGAACCGATCCAAGCCAGAAAGCGGTTCTCCGACGAAGGGGCTGAGCTGTCCGCTTGCCGCCTGGTCAATGTAGCTCGTTGATTTGAACGGATCGAAGGAGCGATCCGCGTAATACTGGCCCCATTCGCGCAGTCCGATATTTTCGAGGGTGACCCCAAGAAAGGATGCGGCCTGCCGGTTTGCGTCATAGCCGCTGTAGTACCCTCCGCGCGCCTGCCGGCGCCGAAGCGCCTCGCGGGCCTCGACGATCGCTTCGTCGGCGCGGTACTGGTCAATGGCTATGCCGGAGCGGATCAACGGGATTGACGGATTGTCCGGATCAAACCTGTCGGCATTATCGAGGGCCTGGGCCGCCTCCTCCTTCGCCCCCAGTTGATAACTGCCGATCGCCAGACCGATCAGGCTATCGCCGTAAGTCGGGTTCACAGCAGACGCTTCGAGCAGCGTCTTCTCGCCTTGCTCAGTCTTTCCGATCCGCAAGAGATATCGGCCCTTGGCCGCGAGGACCGCATAGGAATGAGGATCCAGCGCTTCCGCCTTGTCGATCTCCGCCTTTGCCGCCGCCAACTGGTCATTGTCCATCAGGAAGCGCGCATAGTTTGCGTGCAGGACGGCATTTTCCGGGTTCAACGCGATGGCCCGTCGATGCGCCGCGTCCGCTTCGACGATCGCGTTGCGGTCACTCTGCGTGATTCCCAGTTCATTCCAGACGGCATCATTGCCCGGCGCCACCTCCGCGGCGCGTTCCAGGTCGACGAGCGCGCCATCAAGGTCGCTCGAGACCGACGTACGGAAGCGAGCGCTGGTCAGGAGATAGGCGGGTTCATCCGGATCAATCGCTTTGGCGCGGGCAAGCGCCTCCCTTACTTCATCGCGGCGGTCGAGCTCAAAAGCGAGGTCTGCGCGCATCGCAGGCAACCGTGCATCATCAGGAAAACGGCGCTCGGCCGCTCTCAATATCTCGATCGCTTCGGCCGGACCAAGTGCGTGGGAAGCCGCCGCGGCCCGCATCAATGCCGCGGTGGGATCGTCGGCATAGGCGCCCTCTGCCGGCGGCGGGATTTGGCGATCGGGATTGGCCAAGGCCTCGGCGAACCAGCGACCGTAGATTGCCGATGCCTTACGATCTCGGGGTAGTGCGGGCAAGGCTGCGGCGAATAGCCGGCTCGCGTCGCCATAGCGCTGCTCCAGTCCGGCGATCATCGCTTCGACGAGCTTGGCCCGCGCTTCGAGATGAGTCGACAGGGGTCGCCGCAGTTCGCTCAGCGCCTGCTGGGCCGCTGCCCTGCCGTCATGCGTCAGCGCCGCTTCCGCGAGCGCGAGCCAGTCCTCATCGCTGCGTTGGACCCGCGGCTTGGCAAGGATGCGCTTGCGTTCGGCACGAGTCTCGGGGCCACCCAATCCGCTTGCCGGCAAGCCTGCGAAAACACCGCGCAGTTCCGAATAAAGCAGGACCTGCTCGCGCTCCTTGAGATTCACGAGTATATATTTGCGCGGCGCCTGGCCAATGGATGCAACCGCGCCCTCCCCCTGATTGACTGTCACGGAACCCTGGGCGTTCTTGAGTTCCACGCTGCCTTCCAGCACCGAGAGCGTGGTATCTCCATTGCCGCTTACGTTGAGCGTCCAGTCGGTCCCGCGGATTGCTGCGGCGGCCGAGGGCGTATCGACAGTGAGGCCGCTGCCGCCGCGCTTGGCCCGCGCCCAAACGACACCGGACGTGAGTTCAAGCTCGCTGCCGGAGTCCTCGCCAATCGTCTTGACGAGAAGCGTCGTATTGCGCCCCATGCGCATCTGGGTGTCGTCGGAAAAGAGCAGTGCAAGGCTGCCGGACGCATTCGTCCGCAGAATATCGCCTGCAAGCAGGTCCTGACTGACCTCCACGCTACGCCAGCCTTCGATGTCGATGAAGCGAATCTCCTCGCCGGACTTGCGGGAAATGACGGATCCCTCGGCGGACGTTGCGCGCGGCAATACCTCAGCCGCAGTTGGCAGCCCGCTTGCCAGCACCGCAAGTGCTGCAACCCACAGTCTCAACTTGTGCATCGGTAAACTATATGATGAATCCCCGCCTCTAAATGTTGGGGGAATGGGCTGATTGTCAACGGCTCGGTGAGTTGAGACTTCGAGAAACACAACCAATTTCGGGCACAAGTCTCCATCGGACCACCGGCGCTCAATACTTGGAGGCACCGGAACGCCGAGGGAGCAAGCCGCAATTGCGGAGCTTGACCCGCAGCACACCCGTGCCATCCTGCTCTGATGATCAATGCTGTGCTTCTGGATCTTGCCGGCGTCATCTACGACGGCGAGAAGGCCGTGCCCGGCGCGGCAGAGGCCGTCGCCCGTCTGCGGGCGGCCGGGCTCCCCATCCGCTTCGTCAGCAACACGACTCGTTCGAGCAAGCCAACGATCCTTGCCCGGCTCGCGAAACTGAGGCTTTCCGTGGAGGGGAACGAACTCTTCACGCCGGCCGAGGCCGCCTGCGACTGGCTTCGCGAGCACGGTCGAGCGGCGCATCTCCTCGTCCATCCCGATCTCGTTTCCGAGTTCCAGGATTTGCCGGCTGACGGCGGCATGGCGGTCGTCGTGGGCGACGCCGGCGATGCCTTCGATTATCCGGCGCTGAACGCGGCCTTCCGGAAGCTGGTCGACGGCGCCGAACTGCTGGCGCTTGCGCCGAACCGCAGCTTCAAGGATGCCGATGGGAAGTTGAGCCTCGATGCCGGAGCCTTCGTCGCGGCGTTGGAATTCGCCAGCCAGAGACAAGCAATCGTCCTCGGCAAGCCGGCGCCCGGCTTCTTTCACTCTGCTCTCGCAACCGTACCTTGCACGGCCGCGGAAGCCGTCATGGTCGGGGACGACGCGGAAACGGATGTTGCCGGTGCGCTAAGCGCCGGTCTGGGTCAGGCCCTGCTGGTGCGCACGGGAAAATACACGGAGGGGGATGAAGCGCGATTTGCGCCGTCGCCGACCGCAACGGTTGGCGACATCGTGGCAGCCGTCGAGTGGATTCTCGCGAGGCGGAGCGGCGCCACATAAAAAAGCATGGCGTCGACCTAGGGTCGACGCCATGTGAGGCTTGGGAGTAATCAGGCTACCTTGGAAACCTGCGTCGGAACGCTGGAAATCGTCTTCAGCACCTGGGACGCGATCTGGTAGGGGTCGCCCTGGGAGTTCGGGCGGCGATCTTCGAGGTAACCCTTGTAGCCGTTGTTGACGAAGCTGTGCGGAACGCGGATCGATGCGCCGCGGTCGGCAACGCCATAGCTGAACTTGTTCCACGGCGCCGTCTCATGCTTGCCGGTCAGGCGCATGTGGTTGTCCGGGCCGTAGACATCGATGTGGTCCTGCAGGTTCTTCTCGAAGGCAGCCATCAGCGCTTCGAAATAGTCCTTGCCGCCGACTTCACGCATGTAAGCGGTCGAGAAGTTGCAGTGCATGCCGGAGCCGTTCCAGTCCGTGTCGCCGAGCGGCTTGCAGTGGAACTCAATGTCGATGCCGTATTTTTCCGTCAGGCGCTGCAAGAGGTAGCGTGCCATCCAGACTTCATCGGCAGCCTTCTTGGAGCCCTTGCCGAAAACCTGGAATTCCCACTGACCCTTGGCCACTTCGGCATTGATGCCTTCATGGTTGATGCCGGCAGCCAGGCAGATGTCGAGGTGCTCCTCAACGATCTTGCGGGCGACATCACCGACATTCGAATAGCCGACGCCGGTGTAGTACGGGCCCTGCGGCGCCGGGTAGCCCGTTTCCGGGAAGCCGAGCGGGCGGCCGTTCTTGTAGAAGAAGTATTCCTGCTCGAAGCCGAACCAGGCGCCTTCGTCATCGAGGATCGTGGCGCGCGTGTTCGACGGATGCGGCGTCTTGCCGTCCGGCATCATGACCTCGCACATGACCAGCACGCCGTTGGTGCGGACCGGATCCGGATAAACCGCCACTGGCTTCAGCACGCAATCGGAGCTGCGGCCTTCGGCCTGATTCGTCGAGCTGCCGTCGAAGCCCCAGAGCGGAAGCTGCTCGAGCGTCGGGAACGCGTCGAAGTCCTTGATCTGCGTCTTGCCGCGGAGATTTGGTACGGGCGTGTAGCCATCGAGCCAGATGTACTCGAGCTTATACTTGGTCATTAGCGAATCTCTCTAACGTGGTGCTGCGAGGTTTGAGCAATTCCTGGTGCGGACTCGCACGGCAAACGTGCTCGACCACCAGGGATCGACTCCCCTCAAGCATTAAGCGTGCCAACTCGACGATCGGTAAGACTCTTTTTTCGGTCGGCAGAGATTCGGACGGGATTGCGAGGGACCGGCCGCAGGGGTAGTGGCGGGCGGCAAATTTCCGCTTGAGGCGCCGGTGTCTTGCCACCCCGTTGATTTTGCTGGATATCCCGCGCCCTCCTTGGGACCGGCCCTCCGGCGTCCGCATAGGGCGGCACGGGAGCAAACGCCGCAAAATGCGTCAGTTGCGCGCAGCTGCCTAAAAAATCGCACCGAGCACTCTCCCTCGAATGCAACCGGGCAAGAGTGCTTGCGATTCCGGCAGGCAATTGAACGAATTTTCGGCAATTCGCGTAAATGATGTGCAATTTCTGCCGCGGCGTACTATCTTTCTCGACAGAACTGACTGGAGACCAGAGCATGGCCACGAGTTTTCACGGCAAGACCGCGACGATCTTACAGTTCCCGACACGCATATCCCGGAAGGCCGAGGATCGCCATTTTGAGGCACAACGGAAGGCGGAGCTCGCTTCGTCGGACGTGTGCGCGGCTGCCATTGACGGCTGCTGGTACCACGAGGAAGCGGTTCGCGAGGAAACCAGCACCAAGCACTGAGCCGCGAGCTATTGTCATCGGCGCCCGCCGGCCGCGGTGTAGCCTAGTCACGCCGTAGGAAATGCAGGTTGCCGGCGAGGTCGGAAACGACGAGTTGCCTTTCGTCCCAGACGAGCACCGAAACCGGCCGTATCAGGCCATCGAGAATGGTGCTTCTGTTCTTCGTGGCCGCATTGATCCTCAGCAGTCGGCCACTGCCTTTTGCGAAGCCTTGCTTCTGATCGTAGGTCCCGTGCTCGAGCACGAGCATTGCTCCATCGCCCGCAAAGGCAATCGCCACCGGCGCATTGAGGCCGTCAGCCTCAAGCCGCGCTTCGGACGCGCCTCCGGTTGAGATCGAAACGACCTTCCCTGCCCCGGCAAGGAAGGGAAATCCGCCGAAGAGCGTGACATAGAGGCGTCCCTTATAGAGAGCGATGCCGGTTGGCACCGCATCGACCTCGTAGTCGCTGCCCGCCTCGAATTCCGTCGGCGAAAGGCGCTGCAGCGTATCTGCCGCCTGTGGCAATCGCCGGAAACTGATGAGCGTTTTCTTTCGTCCATCGGGCTCAACATGCTCAACGCTGTTGCGCGCCGCGTCGACGACATAGAAGCCCTGGTCGGCGGCGACGAAATCGAACGGGTTCCAGAAATCATTGCTGATGACCCGCGTCCTGCCCGCGGCATCGATCGCGACCAGGCTGTGGTCAAGCCGATCTTCATCGGCATCGGTCGGCTTCCACCCTTGGGCGACGATGAGCTCGCTATCGACACGCGCGGCACGGTACGGCCCAGTCGGGTCGCCGATCACGTCCGGCCCGTGGGGAAAGACGGGACCGAAAGCGACCAGTCCCCCGTTTTCGTCGCGGCGATATAGGCGACCACCCGCGAGATCGGTAACGAGCAGGCTCGCGCCATCACGCGCAAGGCCGGCAAATGCGGCACCGGGGACATGGACCGTCTTGAGCCGGTAGCCCGCCGTCGCCACGAGTTCGGCACCGGCACTCCCCGCCAGAAGCAGGACCGCGGCGGCGGCGATCAAGGCGAGGAGCGGACGCATCGGAAACCGCCATTCGCTGCGAAACGGAAGTCGGGATCATAGGCGAGCCGGTAGGTGGTCGACGTGTGGCGCGCGTCGCTATTCCACGACCCGCCGCGTAGCACGCGATGGTGCCGCACGGCGGTGGCAGATGCTCCCGTGTAAGGCGCATAAACGTCGCTGGTCCATTCCCAGACATTGCCTATAAGGTTGAGCACGCCGTCCGGGCTGGCGCCGCTGGCGAAGGCATCTGCCGGTGCCGTCATCGGATAGCCATCTCGGTCGTCACCGGAGCAGCAGACTTCGGCGCCGATGTTGGCCCGCGCCTCGTCGCGGTTCGGAGTGCCCCAAGGTAAAGCATTGCCGTCGACGCCCCGCGCCGCCCTCTCATATTGCTGCTCCGACGGCAACGCGAGGCCGTAGTGGCGGCAGAAGGCATCCGCATCGCTCCAGCTGACGCCGACGACCGGGCGGTCGGCGAGCCCGAGGATCGGATGGTCGGCATAGAAAGCGCGCCGGTGACCGGTCGCCGCGACGAAGGCTCCGTATTGCCGATTGGTTATTTCGGTGCGGTTGATCGCGAAGGCTCTGCCCTCGACCACACGGCGCGGGCGTTCGTTTTCCGGGCCGTCGTCGCTGCCGAAGACGAAGGGGCCGGCCGGAATTTCGACGAGGGGATTCCCGGCGATCGGTTCGTGACCAGTAGCGAGCGCGCCGGATGCCATGACGAAAGCGATTGCCGCTACCCCTGTTTGATAGCAGCGAAAACGACGTATCCGGCCACACCCCCCTCTGCCCTGCCGGGCATCTCTCCGACAAAGGGGGAGATTCGCAACAGGCACCACCGGTGCGTCACTTGCAACTCTCGCCGCATGACTGGCGCGGTGGGGGAGAGGAGCCCGGGGGGCCGCCTCAGGCCGATCTCCCCCCTTGTGGGGGAAATGCCCGGCAGGGCAGAGGGGGGTACGGGCGCCCGCCCTGTGCCCATCCACATCCAGCATCTCAACGATTAGACGGGAAATCGACACGTCGCTCCGTCTCCGCATCGAACAGGAACATGCGGTCTGTCTCGATCTTGACGCCGACGCGCTGGTCGATCTGGCCGGCGAAGTTCTTGTCGGCACGCAAGGTCATGAGCCGGCCGCCGAGCTGCAGGCTGACAAGGGTGTTCTCGCCGGTGAGTTCCACCGAGTAGATCGGCGCGACAAGGTTGACGTCCGGATTCTCCGCCGGAGTCACATGGACGTCTTCGGGGCGTATTCCGAGCACGGCACGCGGAATGCTGACGCGCCCCGCCCCGCCGACCCGCAAGCCGTCGTTGGCAAAGACTCCGTCCTTCACCTCGCCGGGAATGAGATTCATCGCCGGCGAGCCTATGAAGCCGGCGACGAAAAGGGTGCGCGGATCGTTATAGATTTCCCGCGGCGTTCCAAGCTGCTCGATCACGCCCCTGTTCATCACCGCGACACGATGGGCGAGCGTCATCGCCTCGATCTGGTCATGGGTCACGTAGATCGTCGTCACCTGCAACTCGTGCTGCAGATGCTTCAGTTCGGCGCGCATCTGGGTTCTGAGCTTGGCGTCGAGATTGGAGAGCGGCTCGTCCATCAGAAAGACGCGCGGAGTGCGGACGATGGCGCGCGCCAGCGCCACGCGCTGGCGCTGTCCGCCCGACAGTTCCTTCGGCAGGCGCTTGAGCATCGTATCGAGCTCGACCCGTCGCGCCACCTCGGTGATGCGGCGCGCGTATTCCTCCGGCGGCACTTTGCGGATCTTCAGCGGGTAGCCGATATTGTCTTCGACACTCATGTGCGGATAGAGCGCATAGGACTGAAAGACCATCGCGACGTCGCGATACTTCGGCAGCACGTCGTTGATGCGATCGGCGTCGATGTAAATATCGCCGGATGTCGCCTCCTCGAGACCGGCGACCATCCGCATCGTCGTCGTCTTGCCGCAGCCCGATGGGCCGAGCAGGACCAGAAATTCCTTGTCGCGGATCTCGAGATTGAAATCGTGGACGGCGACGAACTCGCCGAACTTTTTTGTCACATTGTCGAACCGGACGGACGCCATGGCCCTCAACCCTTGACCGCGCCCAGGGAGAGCCCCCGGACGAGGTGCTTCTGGACGATGAAGGCAAAGATGACGATCGGCACGCAGGCCATGAATCCGGCGGCGCTGATCTCCCCCCAGTAGGTGCTGTATTGCGTCACCCGCCCGGCAATCCCGATCGGCAGCGTCTGCGATTGCTCGGTCAGCGTGATGACGAGCGATAGCAGGAATTCGTTCCACGAGATAATCAGGCAGAATATGGCAGTCGCCGCGAGCCCGGGGCGAGCGAGCGGCAGCGCTACGTGCAGGAAAGCGCCCCAGCGCGTGTCGCCGTCGACGATCGCCGCCTCTTCCAGCTCGACCGGGAGATCCTGGAAATAGCTTTTCATCATCCAGGTCGCAAACGGCAGGTTGAAGGCGGTATAGGCGATGATGAGCGCCGACTTCGTGTTGAGCATGTCGAAATAGTTGAAGAACAGGTAGAGCGGGATGATGCTGACGATCGGCGGCATCATCCGCGTCGAAAGAATCCAGAACGAGATCTGCTTGCGCCACTGCCAGGGGTAGCTGAAGCGCGCCAGCGCATAACCGGCCATGGTGCCGAAGGTCACGGAGATGGCGGTCGTGCCGACGGCGACGAGGAAGCTGTTCAGCGCATAGCGCAGGAAGGGGCGCTGGATGAAGGCTTCGTCGTAATGCTTCAGCGTCGGGTTGCGCGGTACCCATTCCGGCGGCACGGCGAAAATGTCGATGTCGAACTTGAAGGAGTTGGCCGCGATCCAGTAGACGGGAAAGAGGGTCGCGACCAGCGCGACGAGGATCGCCAGGTAGGCGGCAAGACGGAGTAGGGTCTCTCGGGTGCGGCTGCGTGTCCTGATCGTCGCCATCGTCTCACTCCGCCAGACGCATGCGTTTCATGAACCAGGTGCTGAGCAGGATCGTGACGAACAGCACGAAGAGCGATATCGCCGCCGCATAGCCGGGATCGGCGAAGCGATAGGCGACCTGGTAGATATAGAGGCTCAGGACCTTGGTCCGGTCTGCCGGGCCTCCGCCTGTCAGGATGAAGACGAGGTCGAAAAGGCGCAGCGCATCCATGACGCGCAGGAGCAGCGCAATGGCGATCACCGGCTTCAGGAAGGGCAGCGTCAGGTCCCAGAATTGCCGCCAGGACGAGGCGCCGTCGAGTGCTGCCGCCTCGTAGGGCTCGACCGGCAGGCTTGCCAGGCCCGCCAGCATCAGCAGGAAGATGAACGGCGTCCACTGCCAGACATCGGCGACGATGATCGAGAACATGGCAAGGTTCACGTCGCCGGCCCAGGCCTGGAGGGGAAGGCCGAGCTGGAACATGATCTCGTTCAGGACGCCGAATTGCGGCTCGTAGATGAGCTTCCAGGTGATTGCGACGGCGATCGGCGGCAGCATCATCGGGATCATCAGCACCGTCTTCAGGAAGCTGAGCCGCCGGATGAACCTGTCGAGGAGAAGCGCCAGGCCGAGGCCGAGAAGGAATTCGAGCGCCACCGCGACGATCGTGAACACCAAGGTGTTGCGGAGCGCCACGTGGAATTGCGGGTCGGAAAGCAGCCGGGCGAAATTGCCGATGCCGACGAATTCCCAGGGCAGGTCGGGATTGGGGCTGATCCGGTGCACCGCCGCATAGAACATGTAGACACTGGGAAAGATCGTCAGGGCCAGCAGGATGAGCACGGTCGGCGCGAGCATCAGATAGCGCAGATGACGCTCCCTCCAACGCTCCAGACCCCCTCCCGGTCGGAGCGACTTGGCGAACGTGCCCTTGTCAGCCCTCAACATCGGCCCTCCCCTGACACCTTCCGTACCTATTTCAGCTCCGGCCGCACCGCAGAAAATTTCACCGATCACATGAGCGGGGCGGAGCCCCGCTCATGTCGACAATTGCCTATTTTAGACCGGTTATCTGCTCGACTGCGGCCTGCGAACTCTTCAGCGCCTCCTCCGGCGAGATCGTCCCGGCGACCGCCTTCGAAAGCTCGATGCCGAAGGCATTCTCGATCTCCGGCCACTTCGGATGGCGCGGGCGCGGCGTCGACGCCTGGATCGCCTCCATGAGCACCGGATAGTGGCGGAACTGCTCCTGCTTGGTCAGTTCCGCATCGGTGAAGACCGAGGTCCGAACCGGCGGATTGCCGCGTTCGGCTGAGATCTTGATCTGCTCGGCCGTGGTCGCCCACATCATGAAGTCGAAGGCTTCCTGCTTGTTCTTGGACGCCGCCATGATCCCCATCGTCCAGTGACCGATCTCCGAGCTACCCGGCTGCGTGCCGGCGGGAATCGGGCTGTAGGAAATCTTGCCGACCATCTTCGACTGGCTCGGGTCTTCGAAGGTCGCTACCCAGTTCGGCCAGTTGATCGACGACGCTGCGGTGCCGGCGGCAAGGGCGGTGCCGACCTCGTTGGCATTATAGCTCTCGACGCCCTTCGGCGACACGTCGCGCAAGGCCATGAACGTCTTCATCGCGGCGGCGCCCTCGGGCGTGTCGATCGTCACCTTGGTGCGGTCCGCGTTGAACATGTCGGCACCGTAGGACCAGAAGATCGGCATGAAGTCGGCAACGACCGGGTTACCCTGGCCGCCGCGGAAGACATAGCCGAAATAGCGCCCGCCGCCCTGCTCGGTCAGAGCCTTGGCGGCCTTCAGCACGTCGTCCCAGGTCTTCGGGGACTCGACGCCGGCTTCCTTGAACTTGGCCGCGTCATAGAAGAACATCTGGGCGTTGCCCACATAAGGCAGGCACACATAAGGCCCCGAGTTATAGGGGTTGCGACAGATCGCCAGCGACTTCGACAGGAAGTCGTTGTCCGGCCCTTCCACCCCGGCGGCCTTGAAGTAAGGCGTCAGGTCCTCGAGGTGACCGTTTTCCGCAAAGAACGGTATCCACGGATCGTCCATCAGGATGATGTCGAATACGCCGGACTTGGTTGCCCCGGCATTCGCACCCTGTTCGAAAACGTTGGCATAGGGCGCCTGCACCGTCTCCACTTTCGTGTTTTTCAGCTTCGCGTAGTCGGCCGCCGCGGCCCTGAGACCGTCGCCTTCACTGCCGGAAGGCACGAGAATCGTGATATCGGCCCAGGCAGACGCACTGATCGCGAGCGCAGAGGCCGCGACAGCCAGGGCCAGACAGAATTTGCGCACCATTGAACACCTCCCAATCCGAGCTCTTCACGAGACCACCTCATGGGGTCCCGATCGATCCGGCTTGGCGGAGAGGCTGTTGCAACGTTCATGAAATCCGGCCCACAACGGGTCCGGCTGTCATCGGGCTTCTCCACAAGCCGACGTTGCTCCCGACGCAAATCTACCACATTGCGCGCAATTAAGAGAGGGTCGTATTAGCTACCGCTTTTGTTGCAGCTTGCCAGCCTTGCGTTCGGCGGAAGAGGCGGACTATCCCATCACATAGCGAATGGTTTTGGATATCCGGGCGAGAACGGGAGGCCTCGAAGAGGCGACAAGCTTCCACGACAGCACCGCCTGCGCCATGCGCTGCGGCAGGACCCCCACCGACAGGAACCAGGCCGCCAGCATGGCTCGGCGGCGCAGCGAGACGTTCATTTCCATGCTGGCCGCGGCGCCGGCCGCAGCCAGCGAAAGCCTCGAATCCTCCGCCACCGGATGTCGCTCACGGTCCACGCAGAGCGAAGCCAGACGTTCCTCGATATGCGTCGGATCGCGCAGATTGGCGTCCGGGGGCACCTCCAGCCCAACCTCCTCGGCCTGGTGCGCAAGGGCTTGCAGCCGGTGAAAATCGTGTTCGACGCGCCATCTGGCCCTCTGGCCAAGCTTCTCGGCGAAAATCGAATGGTTGTTACCGTGCATGCGGTAGGCACCGAGGCAAGTCTCGATCGACTTCACCTTCCCGTAAAGCGGTGCCAGGGTGACCAGATAGCCGTCTGCTCCCTGTCGGAATTCGTGCTCCGGCACCGGCATGACGCTCTCCAGCGCCGAACGGGCAAAAGCCAGCCCGCTGGTGACCGTGGTCTGGTAGCGCGCCCGGCGCAACAGGTGCGGGGTGACATCGCCAGAGTCGAACGGCACTTCGGGCGGCGGGAATACGTCATTGACGTGCTCACACTGGTCGACGATATGCAATCTGAATTGCATCTGGGCAGTATCGTCATCCCACTGAGCGACGATTTCGGACACAGCGTTCGGGTAG
The DNA here is from genome assembly GCF_002531555.1 of Sinorhizobium sp. BJ1. NCBI lineage: Bacteria > Pseudomonadati > Pseudomonadota > Alphaproteobacteria > Hyphomicrobiales > Rhizobiaceae > Sinorhizobium > Sinorhizobium sp. BJ1. The sequence goes on along the minus strand of NZ_NWTH01000008.1, from coordinate 30,139 downwards.
AGGTAATCGTCCGCATCGAGGAACAGGACAATCGCGCCGCGACTTGCCGCAAAACCGGCGTTGAACGCTGCACCGTGACCGCCATTCGCCTTTTTCATGCACGGCTTAATCCGAGGTCCATAGGAAGCGAGAACTTCGGCGGAATGATCGGTCGAAGCGTCGTCGACGACGATCACCTCCACGTTACCGTAGCTTTGGTCGAGTGCGCTATCGATCGCCCGGCTCACGAATTGCGCATAGTTATAGTTCGCAATGATGATGGAGACCGGAAGACGGTCTTGGATGGAATGCATCGCATTGAACCTCGCAGATCTGCTTTGGTCGCGGCGAACCTTCTCATTCAGGTCCTTGGGGAGATGCCCGTTCTGGAGTGCAGCCAATCTGGATGCGACAGAGCATTGGCCTGAAGCATTGGCCAACGGGCGGCGAAGATCGTCCTTGATCTAAGTTCGAGGGTCGTCAGTTTTGTGGCAATTGAATGACCTTCAAAGCCGGACGCCATGTCCGACTGCTGCGCGGACGCCTGAATCCGGGCGGCCCTTCGAAGAATCTTCAAGTGAAATGATCCGGATGGTGCTGCCGAAGAGCCTCGACATCGGGGATGACCGCGCCGAGGTGGCGCATCATCGCCGCCGAGGCACGGTCCACGTCATGTGCCGCTATCGCGTCGCGGATCGCCACGTGTTCGTCCACGACGGTTGTCATGCGACCGGGTACAGGCAGTGTCAGCCGGCGGGCGCGGTCAATCTGCAGCTTGACCGTTTTGACAAGGGTCCAGATGCCGGGATAGCCGGCGATCGCGGAAATGGCCCCGTGGAACGCCTCGTCCTCTTCGTAAAAACGTGAAGCCTCGCCCAGGGCTGCATGGGCGCGCTGGCGGGCGATGATCCTATCGAGACGGTCGAGATCCTCAGCCGTGGCTATTTGCGCCGCACGTTCGACGGTCGTGCGCTCCAGCGATTTGCGAATGACGACGGCCTCGGGAATGGCCGAGAGCGGAATTGGCGAGACGAAGGTGCCCGATTGCGGGAAGATCTCGACGAGGCCCATTTCCGCGAGCCGCAGAAGCGCCTCGCGCACCGGCGTCCGGCTGACGCCGAATTCCTCCGCAATGCGCTTTTCCTGCAGCGGCATTCCCGGCTTCAACTCAAGGGACACGATGGCCGCATGGAGCCGCTGATAAATGACGGCCGCCGTCGTCACCCGGCGCAGCCTAATCTCATTCGACCGATCGGAATCCTGATGCCGCAACCCGCACCCGCCGCATTTGACACGATTTAGCATACTAGTATATCAATTTGCCCGTGCTGCCAATCGGACGCGGGGAGGAAGAGCACCATGCGGCTTTCACGACGGACGCTCGACCGCCTGCCGCAAGGCGTAAAAAAGCCTGACTACGATCCGGCGCGTGTGACCATTGGCATTGTGCATCTCGGTATCGGCGCCTTTCACCGCGCCCACCAGGCGGTCTTCACCGAGACGATCCTTGCGAGGGATCCCTCCTGGGGCATCTCAGGCGTCTCGCTCCGCAGCCCCGATACGCGTGATGCTCTTCAGCCGCAGGACGGACTCTACACCCTCAAGATTCAGGACGGCGAAAGCGAACAGCTGCAGGTGATCGGCAGCGTCGTTGAGCTGCTGTTCGCACCGGAGGATCCTGAAGCCGTTCTAAGCCGGATGGCCGATCCCGCTACGCGCGTCGTTTCGCTGACGATCACCGAGAAGGGCTATTGTCACAACCCAGCGACCGGCACACTGGACGAAACGCATCCCGACATCGTCCATGATCTTGAGGACCCGCGGCAGCCGCGCTCGGCGATCGGCTTCATCGTCGAGGCGCTTGCCAGGAGGGCAACGGCCGGCGTCGCTCCGTTCACCCTGCTTTCCTGCGACAATCTCCCATCCAACGGCCAAGTGTTGAATCGTGTGGTGACGCGCTTCGCGGAACTGCGGGACCCGGCTCTTGGCAAGCTGGCGCGAAGCGTCGCTTCGCCTTCCACCATGGTCGATCGGATCGTGCCGGCGACCACTGACAGCGACCGGGACACCATCGCGACGGCGCTTGGGCTCGAGGACGCCTGGCCCATCATGACCGAGCCATTCCGGCAATGGGTGATCGAGGACGATTTCACGCTCGGCCGCCCGGCTTGGGAAAAGGCGGGAGCCGTCTTCGTAGACGACGTCGCCCTGTTCGAGATGATGAAGCTTCGGCTGCTCAACGGCAGCCATTCGACGCTCGCCTATCTCGGCTATCTGGCCGGTGCGGAGACGGTGGCCGAAGCCATGGCGCTTCCCGGGATGGAGCCGCTCATCGAGGGGCTGATGCGTGAGGAAGCCACGCCGACCCTGCCGCCCCTTCAGGGTTTCGACCTCGCCGCCTACCGCAGCGACCTCCTCCGGCGGTTCCGCAATCCAAAGCTCAGGCACCGGACCTGGCAGATCGCCATGGACGGCTCGCAAAAGCTGCCGCAACGCCTTCTCGGCACGATCCGCGACCGCTCGATGGCAGGCGCCGGTTACGAGCGGCTGGCGCTCGGCGTCGCCGCCTGGATGCGGTACGCGCGAGGGCTGGACGAGGCGGGCAATCCGATCGACGTCCGCGATCCGCATGCGGCGCGCATCGCCGGACTCGTCCGGGACATCGCCGAACCGGAGCAGATCGTCGACGCCTATCTGACGATGCGGGACGTGTTCGATGCCGATCTGGCGACCAGCGCTCCACTCCGCCTCGCACTCGTCAAGGCTTTGACGCGGCTCTTCGAAGAAGGCTCGGCGGCGATACTCCGCGCGTACGCGCGGTAGCGAAGCAAGAGGGGCCTCACGACGGTCGCGCGGTCGGAAATCCAGTCTTCACCCCGGTCTGCACCGGCCGCGGGTGCTAAGTCCCTCCCCCTTGTGGCGACGAGTTGGGGAGGGGCGAACTTTGGGGTCGGCGCCGGCTTGCTTCGTCGGCTGTAAGCGCCGTCTCGCGGGTGCCGGAGACGATGATCTCCAGCACCTCGTGCTCGTCGGTGTTCCTGATATAACGGTCGCCGACATATTCGCCGCGCTTCAGCACCATGACCCGGTCGCCGACGGCGAAGATGTCGACGAGTCGGTGCGAGATGATGATCTGGGCAACGCCTTGCCTCTTCAACTCGAGCATCGTCTCGAGCAATCGTTCGGTCGCCATCACCGAAAGGTTGGCGGTTGGTTCGTCGAGGATAACGACGCGCGGCTCGAACGAGATGGCGCGGGCGATCGCCACGGACTGCTGGCGCCCGCCCGAGAGGCTTTCGACCTTTTGGTAGACCGAGTTCACGTCGACCTTGAGCCGCTTCAGCACCCGATCGGCCTCCGCATACATCGCCCGCCGGTCGACGAAGGGGCCTTTCAGCGGCCAGCGGCCGAGGAAGATGTTCTGGCCGACATCCATGTTTCCGCAGAGCGCGAAGTCCTGGTAGATCATCTCGATGCCGGCGTCGCGGCTCTCATGCGGGCTCTTGAACTGCACCGGCCGTCCGGCAACGAGGATCTCGCCCGTATCGCGCTGATAGGCGCCCGTCAGGATTTTCATGAGCGTCGACTTGCCGGCCGAGTTGTCGCCGACGAGGCCGAGAATTTCGCCGGGATAGAGGACGAGGTCGACCTTGCGCAGCGCCTGTACGGCGCCGAAGGCCTTTTCGATCCCGCGCATTTCGACGATCGGCGGCGGCGATTGCGTATCAACCATGGCTGCCCGCTCCTGTTGTCGCCCGCCTCGCCAAGCGCGCACGCAACGTTCCGAGGATGTTGGCCTGGCGCACCCATATGTCGATCAGCACGGCGACGATCAGGATGACGCCGATGAAGACGTTAATCCAATGCTGCGGCATGGTGAATCCCTGGACGTTGAGTTGCAGCAGCGCCCGGATCAGGGTGATCACGGCCGCTCCGGCGAGCGCGCCGATCATGGTCCCGTGGCCGCCGAAGATCGACCCGCCGCCGATGATCACCGAGGCGATGGCGTCGAGTTCCCGGAACTGGCCGGCAACCGGGTTGAAGCTGCGGAAATAGGCGACGTTGATGAGCCCGGCCATGGTCGCGCAGAGCGCCGCCAGCATCAGCGAGAGGAAGCGTATGCGGCTGGTGTTGATGCCGGCATAGGCCGCCGCCCGGAGGTTGCCGCCGGTGGCGCAGACCTTGAGTCCGAACGGCGTATAGGCGAGCACGATGCCGGCGACCACGGCGACGAAGAACATCCACACTGTCTGGACGCTGACGACCTCGGTGACAGTGCGGACGATACCTGGCGGCAGCAAGACGCCGAAATAAAGGAGGACGTCGCTCAGCTTGCGGCCGATGAGATTGTAGGCTTCGGTCCAGCCGGTCAATTGCTGCCCGGCAACGAACCAGGCTGCCAAGCCGCGGGCGATGTAGAACATGCCGAGGGTGGCGATGAAGGAGGGCAATTTGAACCCGACGGTCACGGTGGCGTTGACGAGCCCCGCGACCATGCCGGCGACGAGGCCCATTGCGATCGCCGTCATCGGATCCGCGCCCATCACTTTCAAGAAATATGCCGCCGTGCTGCCGGCAAGCGCGAGTACCGCACCGACCGAGAGATCGATGTCTCCGGCCGCGATCACGTAGGTAAGCCCGATCGTGATCAGCGCCAGCTCCGTATAGTTCAGCAGGATGGCGAATGTATTGGAGAGGTTCCACCAATAGTCCGGCCGAAGCACAAGTCCCGTCAGCCACAGAACGGCGGCCAGAATGATGGCGAGCGCATCGCGCCGGGCCAGGAATTTGCCTAACCCCGTGGTCGACAGCGCCATGTCCGCCGCCATCGCTCCCTTGGTCTGGACGCCCTCGAGGGCAACGCCACCCATTTCCATGGCCGCAGGCGGCGGCCGCCTGCGCAGCCAGGCCCAGAAGCGGCCCAGCACCTGCCGGCGAATGAGATAGGGTTCGATGAGCACGGCGACGACGAGGAGAAGGCCGAGGAAGACCAGGACTGCGCCTGCCGGCAGCGTATAGCGGGCGCCGACCGCAATGCTCTCGCCGTCAATGACGACGGTGCGCGTGATCGGCCAGCCCTCGCGCAGCACCTTGTCGATGAGCACGACCAGTCCCGCGCCAAGGCAGGATCCGACGACCCGGCCGCGGCCGCCGAGGATCGAGGCGCCGCCGATGATGACCGAGGCGATCACGGTGAGTTCCCAGCTGACGCCGTAGAGCGGGGTCACCCCCTTGTCCTGGGCGGCCGCCAGGAGCGCGGCGACAGTCGCCGAGAGCGAAGAGATTAGATAGGCGCGGATACGCACCCAGTTCGCCGGGATTCCGGCATAGACCGCCGCCTGTTCGTTGCCGCCGGTAGCGAAGGTCTCATAGCCCCATCGCGTCTTGGCAAGCACGATCGCCCCGGCCACAGCGGCGATCGCGAAAATGGCGATCTGGTTGTTGAAGCCGAGGACATTCGTCTCCCCGAGGTGATAGAAAGACGGGTATTCCCTGGCCTTGCCCGAATAGTAGATCGCCTGGCCATGCGTCAACGCCAGCACGAATCCGCGGCCGATGAACAACATTGTCAGCGTGGCGATGAAGGCGGGGACTTTCAGGATCGTGACGAGCACGCCGTTGAGGAGGCCGATTGCAGCGCCGAGCAACAGGCAGAGGATGATGGTGGCGGCGATGCCTAAATCGAGAAAGCTCGGCGCGAAAAGCCGCGCGAAAACGACCGCGATCAGCCCGTAGGTGGAGCCGACGGAGAGATCAAGATCCTTGTTGACAATGACGAAGGTCATACCGACAGCGATGATCCCGACGCGGGAAGTGTCGCGAAGCAGCGCGTGGAGGCCCTCGGTCGAACCGAAAAAGGTCGGGTTGACGACTGCTCCGGCCAGGTACAGCAGCGCAATGAAAACGAGGAGCCCGCCCTCCCAGCTGCCGGCGAGTTGGGAGGGAGCCCGGCCGAGCGATGCCGCCATGGTCGGTGTCAACGTGGTCGGTGTCATGTGGACGTCTTCCGCTTGCTAATCGCACGATGAGTCCGATCGGTTCGTGGCGGAAGCGGACGCCCTACCCCCTCTGGCCTGCCGGCCATCTCCCCCACACGGGGGGAGAATGCGTGTGGCGACGCCCAATGCCCGACACGCTCTGCGTCGCCAAACCTTTCTGTGGGGGCGATGAGCATGCCGCGAATCCTCAGTGCCGGCAGGCCAGAGGGGGCAGAGCTGGTCGCCATCATCGCTCTCGCTGCATTTCGGCCTTCAGTTCTCGAACCGTTTGCCGACCTTGGCGACGTTCTCCTTCGTCACAAGCTGGGCGCGCGTGTCGAGGTTGGCGGCCGAGATGCCGCGGTCGATCTGCAGGTAGAGCTGCATGACCGGCCAGAAGCCCTGCAGGAAAGGTTGTTGGCCGAGCGAGCCGGTCAGGTTGCCGGCGGCGATACCTTCCTGCTGTGCCGGGCCGAGGTCGAAGCCGAAGGCGCAGAACTTGCCCGTCCAGCCCATCTGCTCCACCGCCTTGACGAGCGGCGGCGTGAAGACGTTGTTGGCCGTGAACGCGCCGACCACGTCGCCGCGCGATTCGAAGAGCGTCACCAGCGCGCTGACCGGATCGTTCGGGTTGGTGTCGATGCCGACATTCTCAGGCCCGGCATCGACCTTGAAGGCTTCGAGCTTGCCGGCGTCCTTCAGCGTCTTGACGATCGCATTGAAGGCGGCGGTGACGCGGTTGTTCACCTCGATGTTGCCCATGGCGGTCGATGACGGCAGCAGGATCGAGCCGCTGGTCTTCCCGCTGTCGAGCACGCATTTGGCGAGCGCCTCGCCGCCGATAGCCGCTGCCGAGGCATCCTGGCCGGTATGGCTGATGCCGCTGCGGTTGAGTATCGTCTCATCAAAGGAGTTCGTCGTGGCAACCGGTATGCCGGCCGCTTCGGCCGCCTTGACGATGTCGTTGTAGGCGCCGACCTGCGGCGTCGTCATGATGATGCCGTCGATTTTCGGATCGCGGACGATCTGGTTGAGGATCTCTATTTCGCGCGCCGGGTCGTCCACCGGCGATTCCGAGCCGAGCAGCAGGATCTCGGCGCCGATCATGTTGCCGGCAACCTTCGCCCCGACATAGACCGGATCGAAGAAACCGTTGCCGGCCGTGTGGGTCACGATCGCGAAGGTCAGATGACCGTCGGCGGAATGGAAGTCTTTAGTTTCCGGGGCTTCCTTGGCGGCGTCTTCGAAATTGTAGCCGCCGACGGCTTTTTCGACGCTTCCCGATTGCGCAAATGCAGATGTGACGCCAACTGATAACGCCGCGGCGGAGACCGCGGAGAGCAAAATTCGCCTCATGGCTTTCCTCCCTCGGATCACGCCAGTGCTGGTCTTGACAACCGGAGCCTGCGTGATCGCTTCCCAATGGCTAGAGTGGGATACGGGTGAAAAACCGCGTACACTTTGCCCCCTCCCGCTCTCAGTATCAGCGGGCGAAAGCGGTTCGAGCGCAGTCGTCGAGAGGTGCGTCGAAGGCTTCCTCCCATTCGCCTATATTCTGCGCAGTTCGAGCACAAGTAAATGGCGACTTTTCGGGCGGCTAAGCGGGCCGCCCTCCGCCGTTTTTTCCCGGACAGGCGAATCCCGCAGGCGATATCCGTTTCACGCAGCCTTTTTTGAACTCCGCCATTCCGGACAGTTGATGGACAGGTTTAGAAGCACAACATCCCGTCCCCGCGAGCGCTATCTGCTCGCGATCATTCGAAAGGGATATGAATGGAACGGCGTGAATTCCTCCGGGGCCTGGCCTTGCTTGCCGCTTGCCCGCTGTGCGTCAAGACGGCTTACGCCGCCGAAGGCGTGCATTGGAGCTATGAAGGCGAAGAGGGCCCGGAGCATTGGGGCACCTTGAGCAAGGAGAACAGTGCCTGTTCGGCCGGCTCGCAGCAATCGCCGATCGACATCACGGGCGCGATCAAGGCCGACATCCCGGATCTCGCGACCGACTGGAAGAGCGGCGGCACGATCCTCAACAACGGTCATACGATCCAGGTGAAGGCCGCCGGCGGCACGTTCAAGCGCGGCGACAAGACCTACGATCTGGTGCAGTACCATTTCCACGCGCCGAGCGAGCATCTGGTCGACGGCAAGAGCTTCCCGATGGAAGTGCATTTCGTCCACAAGAATGCCGAAACCGGTGCGCTGGGCGTACTCGGTGTTTTCCTTGTCCCCGGTGTGGCGAATTCGACCTTCGCGAGCCTCGCGGCGAAGTTCCCGCAAGAGGCCGGCGAAGAGGTTGCACTCGACGCCGTCGACCCGAAGGGCCTCCTTCCTTCCTCGCTCAAATACTGGGCCTATGAGGGATCGCTCACCACACCGCCCTGCAGCGAGATCGTCGACTGGATGGTGGCTATGGAACCGATCGAGGTCGACCAGGCCGACATCAAGAAGTTTACAGCGCTCTATTCGATGAATGCACGGCCGGCTGTCGCCGGCAACCGCCGTTACGTTCTGAGCTCCAGCTGATCAGCGCTTTCAGCGGCCGTCGCTTCTCCTGACGGCCGCCGGCCCACCCCGGCAGGCTTGCCTTGCCGGGGTGGTTTCCTTTCCCGCCCTCAGCGATGCTTGCGAAACGCGCCCTTCGCTGCAAATGTCCTCCTGGACGAAAAGAGCCAGCAACGAGGGCATAATGTTCGATCTTAACGGCAAGACTGCGCTGGTCACGGGCGGCGGACGCGGGCTCGGCCTGGAAATGGCAAAGGCGCTCGCCAAGGCCGGCGCCTGGACGGTGATCAACGGCCGCAACCGGCAAAGTCTCGCAGAGGCGCGCGAGCGGCTTGCCAGCGACGGTGTTGCGGTCGGCATCGCGCCTGGCGATATCACCCGGGATGTCGGAGCGATCCTCGCCGAGGCGACCGCGAGGACCGGCCAGCTCGATATTCTCATTCATGCGGTTGGCGAGCGGGACAGGCGAGGCACCGATGCGATGGAGCCGGAGGATTTTGCGCAGCTCCTGAACACCGATCTGACCGCGGCCTATGCCGTCGCGAGGACCGCCCTTCCGCATCTGCAGCGTTCCACGGCCGGCCGGCTGATCTTCGTCACGTCGATCGCCGCCGTCGCCGCCCGGGCCGGCGACCCGGCCTATACGGCGGCCAAAGGCGGATTGTCGGCGCTGACGCGCTCGCTTGCGGTCGAGCTCGGCGCCGACAATCTGACGGTCAACGCCATCGCGCCCGGCTGGTTCGCGACCGAGACCAACGCGCATCTCGCCGCCGACCCGGCACTCCAGGCCTTCGTCGAGGTGCGCATTCCGCTGAAACGCTGGGGACGCCCCGAGGAGATTGCGCCTGCCGCCGTCTTCCTCGCCTCACCGGCGGCAAGCTTCGTCAACGGCATTACACTTACCGTGGATGGGGGCATGACCGTGCAGATGTGAGGCCGTCCCCACCAACCCTGAGCTGATGCGTTGGTTTGCGGCGACCCCCGCTATCGCGGAACAACAACTGCGAGCTGCGTGGGGCAGCACCCCCCTCTGCCCTGCCGGGCATCTCCCCACAAGAGGGAGATCGGCTGGAAGCACCGCCCCGCTTGACACTTAAATCGCAAATGCCACGTCATAAAGTCTAGCGGTTGGGTTGAAGGGCAATTGTTGAACGAGAGGTTGCTGCTTGCCAATCTCCCTCTTGTGGAAGAGATGCCCGGCAGGGAAGAGGGGTATCAACACCGCCTACGCGCTTTGGACGCGCAAGCGCACGCCTACCCGCCCTTGACCTCCTCATGGCCGCGCAGCATGCGGATCAGGCCGGAGAAATCCTCTCCGCCATGACCGAGCTTGTCGAAGAGGCTGTAGAGCTGCGCCGCCTGCGCGCCCATCGGCGTCGTCGCACCGCTGGCGCTTGCCGCTTGCTGCGCCAGCATCAGGTCCTTGAGCATCAGGCTCGCCATGAAGCCAGGCTTGTAGTCGTTGTTGGCCGGCGAGGCCGGCACGGGGCCTGGCACCGGGCAATAGGACGTCAGCGACCAGCACTGGCCGGACGAGGTGGATGCCACATCGAAGAGCGCCTGGTGCGACAGGCCGAGGCGTTCGGCGAGCACGAAGGCTTCGCAGACTGCCGCCATCGACACGCCGAGTATCATGTTGTTGCAGATCTTGGCGGCCTGCCCGGCACCGGCATCGCCGCAATGAACGATCTTCTTGCCCATCGCTTCGAGCAGGTGCTTGCCGCGGGAAAAGGCACCGTCGCTGCCGCCCACCATGAAGGTGAGCGTAGCAGCGGCGGCACCCGCTGTACCGCCGGATACCGGCGCATCGAGCGACGGGCAGCCGGCCTTGTCGGCGAAGCCGTGGACCTTGCGCGCACTTTCGACGTCGATCGTCGAACTGTCGATGATCAGCGTGCCCGGATCGACGAAGCCGAGCAATTCGTCCCAGACATAGATGACGTGCGATCCCGCCGGCAGCATGGTGATGACGCATTCGGTTTCGCGCACCGCCTGGGAGATCGATCCGGCGACGGAAACGCCCGACTTGGCGGCCGCGTTACGCGAGGCTTCCGACAGGTCGAAGCCGCTGACTGCGTGGCCCGCCTTCACCAGATTGGCGGCCATCGGGCCGCCCATATTGCCAAGCCCGATAAAGGCGATCTTCGTCATCTTGCCTCTCCTCCTCCACTCACATCTTGCGTCCAGGGCGCGCTCCGAGGCGCCGTCGTGCTCAGGCGCCGGCAAAAAGCGGCGCGCCGTTATAGCGTTCGAAGCGCGCGAGCATTTGCGGCGTGACCTCATGAAGCCCGACCGACCATTTCGGATTGCGATCCTTGTTGATCACCGCGGCGCGCACGCCCTCGTAAAAGTCCGGGTTCGACAGCATGGCGACGCAGCCCGCATATTCGCGCTCGAGGCACGCGTTCAGCGTCGCGCTGTCGCGTCCGGCTCTCAGCAGCGACAGGGTGAGCTTCAGGCTGATGGCCGAGCGGGTCTTGAGGAGTTCGACCGTCTCACGCGCGAAGTCCGAGCCGTCCTCTTCGAGAGCCGCGAAGATTTCCTCGACCGTCTCGTAGGCGAAGCAGCGATCGATGAGCGCAACATGATCAAGCAGAGCCGAGGCCGGCGCCTCCCCAGAGACGGCGCGAATCGCCGCGGAAACATCCTCCGCGGTCGCCGACGGCGGCAGATCGACAAGCGACGCTATGAGCGCGTCGACGTTCTCGGACAGGACGAAGCTGTCGGCGAGCCGCGCGTAGATAGCCGCCGCAGCACCGACATCGCGGCCGGTGAGACCGAGGTAGGTGCCGAACTCGCCCGGCGCGCGCGGCAGGAGCCAGGTCGCCCCCACGTCGGTGAAATAGCCGATCCCCGTTTCCGGCATGGCGAACCGCGTTCTCTCGGTGACGATGCGGTGGCTGCCATGTGAGGAAATACCGACGCCGCCGCCCATGACGATGCCGTCCATGATGGCGATATAGGGCTTGCCATAAGCAGCAATGCGGCTGTTGACGATGAACTCCTCGCGCCAGAATTGCGCCCCTTCCTCGGGCCGTTCGCGGCCGCTTTCGTAGATCATGCGGATATCGCCGCCGGCGCAAAGGCCACGCTCGCCCTCGCCCGTCACGAGGACGGCGGCAATCGACGGGTCGCGCTCGAATTCGGTGAGCGCCGCGTCGATCGCCCGGATCATTGCCTGGTTGAGGCTGTTCAGCGCGCGCGGCCGGTTGAGCCGGAGCCTGCCGATCGCGCCTTGGCGTTCGACGATGACGTCCGGTAGAGCGGTCTGCATCTCCATGGAGTGCCCTTCCTATTTCCGTCCCATGACGGCGCGCGACACGATCAGCCGCATGATCTCGTTGGTGCCTTCGAGTATCTGGTGCACCCTCAGGTCCCTGACAATCTTTTCGACGCCGTAATCGGCGAGATAGCCATAGCCGCCATGCAATTGCAGCGCGTCGTTGGCGACGGCGAAGCAGCGGTCGGTGACAAAGCGCTTGGCCATGGCGCAGAGCTTGGTCGCCTCCGGATCCGCGGCATCGAGCGCTGCGGCCGCCCTCCAGAGGAAGGTGCGGGCGATCTCGAGATCGGTCGCCATGTCGGCAAGCCGGAACTGCAGCGCCTGGAATTCGCCGATCGCTCTGCCGAAGGCGTGGCGCTCCTGGACATAGGCGAGCGCCTTGTCGAAGGCGGCCTGGGCACCGCCGAGCGAGGCGGCCGCGATGTTCAGCCGGCCGCCGTCGAGGCCAGCCATGGCGATCCTGAAGCCTTCGCCCTCGGCCCCCAGCCGGTTCTCCGCCGGCACGCGGACATTGTCGAGCATCACCGCCCGCGTCGGCTGGGCATGCCAGCCCATTTTCTTCTCGTTGGCTCCGAAGGTGAGGCCGGCCATGTCCTTGTCGACGACGAAGGCGGAAATGCCCTTCGGGCCCTCCTCGCCGGTGCGGGCCATGACGATGTAGCGGCCGGATTCGCCGGCCCCGGAAATGAACTGCTTCTGACCGGTGATGAGGTAGGCGTCGCCGTCGCGCACGGCCTTGGTCTTCAGCGCCGCCGCGTCCGAGCCGGAACTCGGCTCGGTCAGGCAGTAGCTCGCCAGGATCTCCATGGTGAGGAGCGGCGGCAGTAACCGCTGGCGCTGCTCTTCCGTCCCGTAGCGGTCGATCATGCCGGCGCACATGTTGTGGATCGATACGAAGGAAGCGATTGCCGGGCAGCCGGTCGCCAGCGCCTCGATGATCATCGCAGCGTCGAGGCGGGCCAGCCCCGTCCCCCCGACGTCGTCGCTGACATAAATGCCCGCCATGCCGAGGGCGGCGGCGGAGCGCAGCGTCTCCACCGGAAAATGCTTCTGCTGGTCCCAGTCGATGGCATGGGGCGCGAGCTCGTCCCGCGCAAAATCGAGCGCCATCGCGCGGATGGCTTCCTGCTCTTCCGACAGGCGAAAATCCATATGCATGTCCTCCCTGACCCGCATAGTGACGAGGTGGCGCTGTAGTTACACCAAATCTCGAACAGGCACAGACGCAAATTCTCACAGTATCTGTTCAAAAACGAACAGGCCGCGAGAACGAGGCAGCTTAGTTCTCACTCAGACGATACGGCAGAGAGCCGCGCATGTCATGGTCGACGATCAGCTTGCGTTTCAGCGGCGGCACGGCGCGGCTGGCGCAATTGCTGCGCTCGCAGATGCGGCAGGAAATGCCGATCGGATCGAAGGCGGCGCGGTTGCCGAGGTCCATATCGTCGGCATAGACGAAGGCGTCGGCGTAGGAGATTTCGCAGCCGAGCGCCAGCGCATAGCGTGGATGCGCGGCGCGGTAACCGCCGCCGCCCTTGGTGATCTGGGTCGCGAGACAGAGATAGCGCACGCCGTCCGGCGTCTCGGCGAGCTGGCGGATGATGCGGCCCGGCGTCTCGAAGGCCTGGTGCACGTTCCAGAGCGGGCAGGCCGCGCCGAAGCGGGCGAATTGCAGCTTGGCGGCACTGTGTCGCTTGGTGATGTTGCCGGCCCGGTCGATGCGCGCGAAGAAGATGGGGATGCCCTTCTGCCCGGGCCGCTGCAGCGTCGACAGGCGGTGGCAGACCTGCTCCAGCGAGGCACCGAAGCGGGCGGCGATGAGCTCGATGTCGTGGCGGAGTTCCCGCGCCGCCTTGAGGAAGGGCTGATAGGGCAGGATGAGCGCGCCGGCGAAATAGTTCTGCAGGCCGATGCGACAGATCTCGTGGGCTTCCTCGGTGCGGAAGCCGGCGCTGCCGGCAATCCGGTCGATTTCCTCGCAGGCGTGTAGCTGGGCGATCTGCAGCGCCAACTGGAAGTCGCGGGTCGGCGCCGGCGCGTAGGGGTTCAAGGTCAGGATCCGGGCGCGCGGATCGAAGCGGCGTATCGCCTCGTCGCCGACCGCACCGCGCACGACACGCACGCCGTGCCGCTGTTCGAGATAGCCAGTCAGTGCGGCGTGATTGTCGCCCTCCCCGAGGACGAGCTCGCCCGCCAGCCGCTCGGCCAGCGTATCGATTTCGTGGATGTAGTTGTCGACGAAATGGAAGAAGTCGCGAACCTCCTCGTAAGGCGTCGTCTCGACGAAGGAGGCGTCGCGGCCGATCGTATCGTCAATGCTCGCGAGCTGTTCGCTGTTGCGGCGATAGGCCTGGTGGCACTTGATCAGCGCATGCGCCAGCCCCGGCGCGTTCTGCGTGACGAGCTTCAGCTCCTGCAGGCTCGGCAGATAGGTCTCGAAGAGCGGATCGCTCAGCGCCTCCGAGAGGGCCGAGAGCAGCCGGTCGCCCTCGCCGGTGGAAAGCTCGGCGATGTCGATCTGGAACTTTTCCGCAAGCGCAAGCAGCACCGCCGCCGAGACCGGACGCTGGTTGTTTTCGATCTGGTTGAGGTAGCTGGTCGAGATGCCGATGCGCTCGGCAAATTGTCCCTGCGTCGCGCGGTTTGCTTCTCTGACTTCCCTGACCTTGCGGCCGATATAGAGCTTGCCGATCGCCATCTTCGCAACTTTGCAAATTACATATCGCAATATTCTATATTCCACATTTGCACATGATCGACCGTTTTGAAAGTCGGCCTTCGGCGCTATTGCGATCCTACAGCGCCGCGCGTCTGATCAGACGCGCAAAGGTCGCTGTAGCACTTTTGAATTGCTGCATGTTTTTTTCCTTAAATCGGCTACGATTTAAGGAAACATGCAGCACCGAAGCCTCTGCACAATCAGCAAAAAATGGGAGGAGAGCGATGCGCGCCATACTTGAACAAGTCGAGGCCCGGCGGGCCGAGGCAAAGGCCGGCGGCGGCGAGCGCCGCGTCGCTGCGCAGCACGGCAAGGGCAAGCTGACCGCCCGGGAACGCATCGACGTCCTGCTCGACGAGGGTTCCTTCGAAGAATACGACATGTATGTGACGCATCGCTGCGTCGACTTCGGCATGGAAAGCCAGAAGGTGCCGGGCGACGGCGTCGTCACCGGCTGGGGCACGATCAACGGCCGGCAGGTCTATGTGTTTTCGCAGGACTTCACCGTGCTCGGCGGCTCGCTTTCCGAGACGCACGCGCAGAAGATCTGCAAGATCATGGACATGGCTGCCCGCAACGGCGCCCCGGTGATCGGCCTCAACGACTCCGGCGGCGCACGCATCCAGGAAGGAGTCTCCTCGCTTGCCGGCTATGCCGAGGTCTTCCGCCGCAACGCCGAGGTATCCGGCGTCATCCCGCAGATCTCGGTGATCATGGGTCCCTGCGCCGGCGGCGCGGTCTATTCGCCGGCGATGACCGACTTCATCTTCATGGTGCGTGACAGTTCCTACATGTTCGTAACCGGCCCGGACGTGGTGAAGACGGTGACGAACGAGATCGTCACGGCGGAAGAGCTTGGCGGCGCCCGCACCCATACGAGCAAGTCCTCGGTCGCCGATGGCGCCTATGAGAACGACATCGAGGCGCTCGAACAGGTGCGCCTGCTCTTCGATTTCCTGCCGCTCAACAACCGCGAAAAGCCGCCGGTCCGGTCCTTCCATGACGACCCCGCACGCCTCGAGATGCGTCTCGACAGCCTCATCCCGGAAAGCGCCGCCAAGCCCTACGACATGAAGGAACTGATCCTCGCCGTGGCCGACGAAGGCGACTTCTTCGAGCTGCAGGCGGATTTCGCCCGCAACATCATCACCGGCTTCATCCGCATCGAGGGCCAGACGGTCGGCGTCGTCGCCAACCAGCCGATGGTGCTCGCCGGCTGCCTGGACATCGACTCGTCGCGCAAGGCGGCCCGCTTCGTGCGCTTCTGCGACGCCTTCTCGATCCCGATCCTGACGCTTGTCGACGTGCCCGGCTTCCTGCCCGGCACCGCCCAGGAATATGGCGGCGTCATCAAGCACGGCGCCAAGCTGCTCTTCGCTTACAGCCAGGCGACCGTGCCGATGGTGACGCTGATCACCCGCAAGGCCTATGGCGGCGCCTATGACGTCATGGCCTCGAAGCACATCGGCGCCGACGTCAACTATGCCTGGCCGACGGCCGAGATCGCCGTAATGGGCGCCAAGGGCGCGACCGAGATCCTCTACCGCTCCGAACTCGGCGACCCGGAGAAGATCGCCGCCCGCACCAAGGAATACGAGGAGCGCTTCGCCAATCCCTTCGTCGCCGCCGAGCGCGGCTTTATCGACGAGGTGATCATGCCGCACTCCTCCCGCCGCCGCATCGCCCGCGCCTTCGCCTCGCTTCGCAACAAGCAGCTCGAGACGCGCTGGCGCAAGCACGACACAATTCCGCTGTGATGGAAATCATGGGACCGAAGCCGCCATTTCGGATCATGCCTGAAGCCGCCAACAGCGATCACCGGCCGGTGCTGCGGCACTTGGTGATGACTGCCCTCTCCGGCGTGCTCGCCGGGGCGATTGCCGCCGGGGCGCTGATGATGCTCGACGTCGGCTCCGTCGGAACCCTGGTGGCGCGCTCGACCGACCCGTTGCGTGCCGCTGCGACGGTGGTTGTGCCCTTCGCCCTTATCGGCGCGGCTGCGGGCGCCACGATTGGCTTGCTGCCCTATTTGCGAAAACTCCGGCGATGACGCGACAGAAAGAACTCAAAGAGAAGCGTATGTTCAAGAAAATCCTCATCGCCAATCGCGGCGAAATCGCCTGCCGCGTCATCCGCACCGCCAAAAAGCTCGGCATTGCGACCGTCGCCGTCTATTCGGATGCCGACCGCGACGCCATGCATATGCGCCTGGCGGACGAGGCCGTGCATATCGGCCCGTCGCCCTCCAGCCAGTCCTACATCGTCATCGACAAGCTCCTCGAGGCAATTCGCAAGACCGGTGCTGATGCCGTCCATCCGGGCTACGGCTTCTTGTCCGAAAACGCCGCCTTTGCCGAGACGCTGGAGAAGGAAGGCATCACCTTCATCGGGCCGCCGGTTGGCGCGATAAAGGCGATGGGCGACAAGATCACCTCGAAGAAGATCGCCGCCGAAGCGGATGTCTCGACCGTTCCCGGCCACATGGGGCTGATCGACGATGCGGACGAGGCCGTGCGGATCGCCTCGGCCATCGGCTATCCGGTGATGATCAAGGCGTCGGCCGGCGGTGGTGGCAAGGGCATGCGGATCGCCTGGAACGAGCGGGAGGCACGCGAGGGCTTCCAGTCGTCGAAGAACGAGGCGATGAGCTCCTTCGGCGACGACCGCATCTTCATCGAGAAATTCGTCACGGAGCCGCGCCATATCGAGATCCAGGTGCTCGGCGACATGCACGGCAACACACTTTATCTCGGCGAGCGCGAATGCTCGATCCAGCGGCGGAACCAGAAGGTCATCGAGGAGGCGCCCTCGCCGTTTCTCGACAAGAAGACGCGGCGCGCCATGGGCGAGCAGGCCGTCGCGCTCGCCAAGGCCGTCGGCTATCACTCGGCCGGCACCGTCGAATTCATCGTCGATGCCGACCGCAACTTCTACTTCCTCGAGATGAACACCCGCCTGCAGGTCGAGCATCCGGTGACGGAGCTTGTCACCGGCCTCGATCTCGTCGAGCAGATGATCCGGATCGCCGCCGGCGAGAAACTCGCCTTCCGTCAGGACGACGTCAAGCTCGACGGCTGGGCGATCGAAAGCCGGCTCTATGCGGAGGACCCCTGCCGCAACTTCCTGCCGTCGATCGGCCGGTTGACGCGCTACCGCCCGCCCGAGGAGGGCCGGCAGGACGACGGCACGATCATCCGCAACGACACCGGCGTGTTCGAAGGCGGCGAGATATCGATGTATTACGACCCGATGATCGCCAAGCTCTGCAGTTGGGCACCGGATCGGGCGACGGCCGTCGAGGCGATGGCGGATGCGCTCGACGCGTTCGAAGTCGAGGGCATCGGCCACAACCTGCCCTTCTTGTCCGCGGTGATGCAGCAGCAGCGGTTCCGAGAGGGGCGGCTGACAACAGCCTATATCGCCGAAGAATTCGCTGAAGGCTTCCGGGGCGTCGCGCCGGACGAGGCATCGGCGATAAAACTCGCCGCCGTAGCGGTCGTCATCAACCAGGCCCTGCAGGAACGCGCCAGCCAGATTTCCGGGACGATCGGCAACCATCGTCGGGTCGTCGGCCAGGAGTGGGTGGTGAACTTTGCCGAGCGCGAATTCCAGGTGACGGCCGGCGTCTCGGCCGACGGCGCCCATGTCCGCTTCGCCGATGAAAGGGCGATTTCCGTCGCCACCGACTGGGTACCCGGCCGCACCCTCGCCACCTTCAACATCGACAATCAGCCGATGGCGGTGAAGGTCGACCTCGCAGGAACCGGGATCCGCTTGCGCTGGCGCGGCATCGATGTGGTCGCTCGGGTGAGAAGCCCTCGGGTCGCCGAGCTTGCCCGGCTGATGCCCAAGAAGCTGCCGCCGGACACCTCGAAGATGCTGCTCTGCCCGATGCCCGGCGTCGTGACGTCGATCTCCGTCAAGGCCGGCGAGACGGTCGAGGCCGGCCAGTCGCTCGCCGTCGTCGAGGCGATGAAGATGGAAAACATCTTGCGCGCGGAGCGGCGCGCCAAGGTGAAACGCGTCGCGATTGACGCCGGCGCGAGTTTGGCGGTGGACGAGTTGATCATGGAGTTCGAGTGATGGCGGCGGTGCGGGCGGAAATTGCGTTTGCGGGGTCGATACCCCCCTCTGCCCTGCCAATCTCCCCCACGAGGGGGGAGATTGGCAGGAAGCAAGCTACCCCATTCCTCGATTTGACAACGTCGGCCGCATCGGAACAGTTTAAAGTGGCGCAATACCGCGCCTCCCCTATCTCCCACCTTGGCGGGGAGATGCCCGGCAGGGCCGAGAGGGGTGCCGCCGACTCCGACGAAATACGCGAATGGATGGAGTGGCGTCGATGACTGACAAGACCCGCAAGGACTGGGAAACCCTCGCCGAGAAGGAGCTGAAAACCTCCCCCGAAAACCTCGTCTGGCACACGCCGGAAGGCATCGAGGTCAAGCCGCTCTACACGCGCGATGACCTTGAAGGCATCGGCCCGCTCGACTCCCTGCCCGGCTTCGAGCCCTTCCTGCGCGGTCCCCGCGCCACCATGTATGCCGGCCGGCCCTGGACGATCCGGCAATATGCCGGCTTCTCGACGGCGGAAGCATCCAACGCCTTCTACCGCAGGAACCTTGCCGCCGGCCAGCAGGGCGTTTCGGTTGCCTTCGATCTCGCCACCCATCGCGGCTATGACAGCGATCACCCGCGCGTCGAGGGCGACGTCGGCAAGGCGGGCGTGGCGATCGACTCGGTCGAGGACATGAAGATCCTGTTCGACGGCATTCCGCTCGAGAAGATCTCGGTATCGATGACCATGAACGGCGCGGTGATCCCGATCCTCGCCTCCTTCATCGTCGCCGGCGAGGAACAGGGCGTCTCCCGCGACAAGCTATCCGGGACCATCCAGAACGACATCCTCAAGGAGTTCATGGTCCGCAACACCTATATCTACCCACCGGAACCGTCGATGCGGATCGTCGCCGATATCATCGAATATACGGCGAAGGAGATGCCGAAGTTCAATTCGATCTCGATCTCCGGCTATCACATGCAGGAGGCCGGCGCGACGCTGGTGCAGGAGCTTGCCTTCACGCTGGCTGATGGGCGCGAATATGTGCGCGCCGCGCTTGCCAAGGGGCTGAACGTCGACGACTTCGCCGGGCGGCTGTCCTTTTTCTTTGCGATCGGCATGAATTTCTTCATGGAGGCGGCAAAACTGCGCGCCGCGCGGCTGCTCTGGACGCGGATCATGAAGGAGTTCGAGCCGAAAAAGGCATCGTCGCTGATGCTCAGGACCCACTGCCAGACCTCCGGCGTGTCGCTCGCCGAGCAGGATCCCTATAACAACATCATCCGCACCGCCTTCGAGGCGATGTCGGCGGTGCTCGGCGGCACGCAATCGCTGCACACCAATTCCTTCGACGAGGCGCTCGCGCTGCCGACCGAGTTTTCCGCCCGCATCGCCCGCAACACGCAGTTGATTCTCCAGCACGAGACCGGGGTGACGAAGGTCGTCGATCCGCTGGCCGGCTCCTATTACGTCGAGAGCCTGACGAACGAGCTTGCCGAAAAAGCCTGGGCGCTGATCGAGGAGGTGGAAGCGCTCGGAGGCATGACCAAGGCGGTCAATGCCGGCCTGCCGAAGCGACAGATCGAGGAGGCCGCGACCCGACGACAGGCGGCGGTCGATCGGGGCGACGAGGTCATCGTCGGTGTCAACAAGTATAGGCTCGAGAACGAAGAGCCAATCGATATCCTCGAGATCGACAATTCGGCCGTCCGCACGGCGCAGATCAAGCGGATCGAGGAGACCAAACGCCGCCGGGATTCGCGCGAAGTGACGGAGGCGCTGGGCGCGCTCGCCGAGGCGGCGCGGAGCGGCAAGGGCAATCTGCTCGCCGCTGCGGTCGAAGCCGCCCGGGCGCGCGCCACCGTCGGCGAAATCTCCGATGCGATGCGGCAGGCCTTCGGCGATTACACCGCTATTCCCGAAGTCGTCACCGACATCTACGGCAAAGCCTATGAGGGCGACCCGGAGCTTGGCGTCCTTTCCGGGCGGCTCGGCGAGGTCACGAAGCGCCTCGGCCACAAGCCGAAGATCATGGTCGCCAAGCTCGGCCAGGACGGGCACGACCGCGGCGCCAAGGTGATCGCCTCGGCCTTCGGCGATATCGGCTTCGACGTCGTCGCCGGCCCCCTGTTCCAGACGCCGGACGAGGCGGCCGAGCTGGCGCTCGCCGAGGAGGTCACCGTCGTCGGCGTCTCCTCGCTCGCCGCCGGCCACAAGACGCTGATGCCGCAGCTGGCGCAAGCGCTAAACAGACGCGGTGGCGAAGACATCATCGTCGTCTGCGGCGGCGTCATTCCGCGGCAGGACTATCAGTATCTGATGGACAACGGCGTCTCCGCCGTCTTCGGCCCCGGAACCCACGTGCTCGATGCGGCGCGCGCGGTGCTCGATCTGATCGAAGGCAAGCGCCGCAACGTTTGAAGACGACAGATGCAGGGCAATCCCAGCAGCGCTCGCCGCGAGGCGAGGACCGTGATCTGCACGCGCCGGTCGGGATCCCGCCGACTTGGCCCGCTTTACCTCGGCCCGTTTTGAACTACTATCATCGCTGTAGCGGATAACTGCGTCCGCAAAGGCTACCGCCAGAGGGAACGCATGCATATCGGCAAACCCCAAGTGGCGATCACCCGCATTTGCCATGCAACTGCGGACAGCGTCGAGGTGCGCGGCCAAGATCTCTGCCGCGACCTGATGGGACGGCTGAGCTTTACCGAGTATTTCTACCTGCTGCTGACCGGCCGGGAACCTACGGACAATCAGCGCTACTTTCTCGATCTGCTGCTCATTGCCATCGCCGAACACGGCATGATGCCGACGGTTCAAGCGGCGCGGATGACGCTCGCCGCCGAACCGGACTCGCTGCAGGGCGCCTTGGCGGCAGGACTGCTCGGCTGCGGCCCTGTGCTGGTCGGAACGTCGGAGCGATGCGGCAAGCTGCTGGCGCAGGCGCAGGCTCGCGTCTCGGCCGGCAACGACCCCAAGGCGGTCGCGGTCGAAATGCTGCAGGACATCCGCAAGGCCGGCGGCAAGCTGCCGGGCTTCGGCCATCCGGTGCATCGCCCGACCGATCCGCGCGCCGAACGTATTCTCGAGCTCGCCGACGCGCGCGGCATCAGCGGACCGCATGTGCGCATGGCGCGGGACCTCCGCGCCGTGGCTGCCGAGGTTTGGGGAAAGCCCCTGGTGATGAACGTTTCGATGCCGATCGCCGCCGTGCTTCTGGATCTCGAGTTTCCCGTTGCGATGATCAAGGCGGTGCCGTTGCTGGCCCGTGCGGGCGGTCTTCTCGCCCACCTCGCCGAGGAACAGCAAAACCCCATCGGTTTCACCTTGGCGGCGCATGCGGAAGCGGCAGTCAGCTATCAGAACGACGAGGGCGGCGGCTGATCATGCTCGAGCCCGATGTCGAGACGCTCCCCTGGCGCGACCAGATCCGGTCGGATGACGCGCTTTACCGAAACCAAGTCGCATACCTCATGGCGCACTCGCGCTTCTATCAACTGAAGCTCCGGGAGGCAGGCTTCGACACGGCCGAAAAGATCGGCGGACTTGATGCGATCGCCGACCTTCCCCTGACCGAGAAAAGCGAGATCCGGGCGAGTTGCAGTGAAGCCGAGCCGATGGGGACGCATGTAGCAACGTCGATGGACCGGATTGTCCGCATCTTCTCGACAAGTGGAACGACAGGGACGCCGAGCTATATTCCGTTGACGGCGCAGGATCTCGACAATTGGGTGACGACATCCACCCGCAGCTATTCGGCCTCGGGGATCGCTCAAGGAGAGGCGATCGTTTCGACCTACAATGCCGGGCCCTTCGTTGCCGGCGCAGCGCTCGGCGCCTTCGACCGGCTGGGCATGTGCCATATCCCGGTCGGCACGGGCAACACCGAGCGGCTGATGGCCGCCATTCGGCTGTTAAAACCCTCGGCAGCGGTGATGACGCCATCCTACGCGGCCTATCTCGCCGAATGGGCCGCCGATCGCGGCTTCGATCTCAAAGGCTCAAGCGTCCGTCGGCTGCTTGTCGCCGGCGAACCCGGCGGCGGCGAGCCGAAACTGCGGGCGCGCCTTGAAGAAACATGGGGCGCAAAGGTCACGGAGGCCATGGGCATCGGCGACATCGGTGTGTCGCTGTGGGGCGAATGCGAGGAACAATGCGGCATGCATCTTGCCGCCCGCGGCTTTGTTCATGCGGAACTGATAGATCCCGAAACCGAAGCGCCGATCGCCCTTGAAGATGGCGCGAAAGGCGAGCTGGTCCTCACCCATCTTCGCCATCAGGCCGCGCCGATGCTGAGGTTTCGCACGCGTGACCATGTCGAGATCTGGACATCGACCTGCCGGTGCGGGCGTACCGCGCCGCGCGTGCGCTGCATCGGCCGGACGGACGACTTGCTGATCGTCCGTGGCGTGAATGTCTTTCCTTCAGCTATCCGGGACGTGGTGAACGAGTTTGCGCCGACCGTCAGCGGCGTCATCCTGATAACGCCCGCCGCCGCCGGCGCCAGACAGGAGCCGCCCTTGCCTGTTTCGGTGGAACTCGCCAGCGATTGCCAAGGCGCCCCGGAGCTTGCCGCCAGGATCCAGAAGCGCATCCGCGACGTGCTCGTCGTTTCCACGCGGATAGACATCGTACCCTGGGGAACGCTCAATCGGAGCGAATACAAGTCGAAACTCGTTCAGCATCAATCGGGATAAGGAACAGCGGAGCGGCTTTCCGCCCGCTGGAAAGAAGAATGGGAGGCTGGCAAATGCGAAAGCTTCAATCGCAGGGGGTCCATCACATCACGCTTGTCGGCGCGGACCGGCAGACATCGATCGACTTCTGGGAGGGCATTCTCGGCATGCCCTTCATTTTCGAGCAGCCGAACCTCGACAGGGCGTCCGAAAGCCATCTCTACTTCGACCCGGGCGACGGGCGGCTCATCACCGTCTTCACCGACGAGAACCGCAGGCCCGATCCGAAACGCACATCGACGGATATCGGCTGCGTCCACCACATCGCCTTCGCCGTCTCGCGCGCGACATTCCACCAGGCCGTCGAGCGCCTCGACGAGCGGACCATCAAGCACAGCGGCGTGAAAGATCGCGGTTTCATGGACTCGATCTATTTCGAGGACCCGCTCGGCCTCTTGGTCGAACTCGCCTCCTATCGCTTCGAGCCGCCGGCCGGCCACACCCATGCCGATGTGCTGATGGAGGCGCACAGCATCAGGCTGGCGCGCGGCGACTACGCCATCGCCGAAGTGCACCTCGCCGATGCGATCGAGGCGCTGGTCGAGAGCGCGCGGCCGACGCTGTCGGCTGACCGCGCACCGAAGGACCCATACGGATCATCATGATCGCGGCAGTGTTCGATACAACCTACGGAAACAGAGGGAGGAACGCAGATGGCAACGACAAAGCTCAACGTGATCAAGCCCAGCGTCAACAACATGACGGTGCGGGTGTTTCTGAGAGCGGCAAAGCTCGACTTTACCGAACATGATGTCTACGGGCAGACGCGCTCCGCCGAATATCTGGCGCGGGCGCCTTCGCACCTGACGCCGATGATCGAAACGGCGGACCTGCCCAAGGGCGCGCTCTGGGAAAGCTGCGCGATCATGCAGTATCTCTGCAACAAGCACGGGCTCGACCAGTTCTATCCGAAAGACCCCGAAGCGCGCGCGATGATCGACAGCGCCATGTTCTACCTGATCGGCACCTTCTATCCCTATCTCGCACGGGCGACCTACCCGGCTCTGAATTTCCCCCAATATCCGGGCGAAGTCGGCTTCAGCGACGCGGACGCCGAAACCAAGGAACGGGCACGCACGGCCGCCGCGGAGGCGCTCGCCGAACCGCTCGAGGTTTTCCGCGTCTTCTATATGGGCGACAAGCCGTTCATCGGCGGCGACAGGCCGTCGATCGCGGATATAAGGCTTGCCTCAACGCTCGAGTTCCTGGCGGCGATCGATTACGCTCTGCCGGACTGGGCGAAGACTTATGTATCGGCGATGGAAAAGTCGCTTGGCGAAGCTTACAGCGAGCCGGCCGCCGACGTCCGCGGCTATATCGACTATGTAAAGTCATTGTAGGTATGCACTTCACCAGACGAGGAGGATTATGCCGGTTGCGCCGAGCGCCAGTGTCCAGAGGCGATCGAAATTGATCCATGCGGAGCGCAAGCCGGCGAGGCCGAGCCAGCTAAAGACGACCAAGGCAATTGCCGCGATCACGGTGAGCATGGCGCCTGTATGGACCGCCACGGCCGCAAGCGAAACGGAAAGCGAGCCGGCCATGCCGGCCTGATCCGCAAGGCACAGGCTCAGGACCGAGGGCACCAGCATCAGTCCGGCGCCATGGCTCGTCGCCATCAGGAAGGACCAGGCCGCAAGCCCGGCCATGCCGGCGCGCATGCCGACCCTGACGCGGTGGCGGTGTCCGTAGATTGCCAGATAGCCGGTGAAAGCCAGGATGAAGGCGGCGGCGACAAGCTGCAGGCTGCGCAGATCCATGACTGCCCCGAATGCGACCATCACCGCGAGCACCGTCGCGATGGACGCGGCATGGCCGACGGCGATCGGCAGAAGAGACAGCCAAACGGTCCGCGCACTTTGCCGATGCAGCCCGAGCGCCACGGCGAAAAGCCAGCCCATCGCCGGGTTGGCGCCGTGAAACGCCCCGAGACCGGCCAAGGATAGCCAGGGCCAGAAATCCATTATCCACTCCGGCGGGACATAGTTCTGCTCCTCAGGGATAGCAGTAGGAATCGGAGGAGCAGTCGCCACCTTCGAGCCGAACCTGATGCGGGCGGTGGCCCTTTGGCCAATCCACGAAGAAGGCGTCGTCGAAGGAAATGCCGCCATTGTCGCCGACATCCAGTTTCACCATCCAGCCGTCGATACCCTCCGGATAGAATTGCGGATCGATGGCGCCGTAGAGCGAATTGGTGAAATAGACCCGCTTGCCGTCGCGGCTGATCTCCACCATCTGCGGTCCACCGTTCAGGGCGCCGTTCGATGCCTTCGGGTGGGTTGAGCGCGAGACGATCCCGCCGATCCGCACCCGGCCGGTCTCTTTCGGCGCAAGAGGATCGGAAACATCGTACTGGATCATGTCGCCGGTGCCCCAGCATGACACGTAGAGGAAACGGTCATCCATCGAGAGATCGATATCGGTCACCAGCGGCGCGACCGCATTGAAGCCCTTGAGCACGGGTGGCAGAAGATCCGGATCGGCGGGCTCCGCCGGGATTTCGATCACTTTCTTGACGGCCCACTGGTTGCCCTCGCGATACCAGGTCCAGATCGACGCGGAGAGGTCCTTGAGGCTGATGACGCAGCCGACGAAGCCGTAGGCCTTGGTCGGATCATGGGCCGGGCGCAATTCGAAGACGAGCTGATGCTCCTCGCCGAAATCGATCTCCTGCAGGTGCTTGCGCGTATGCAAATCCCAGAAATGCAGCCTGCGGCCGTACTGCGAGCCGAGAAGCACTTCCGGAACGAGACCATTCTCGAAGGTATCGGGCGTCCCCCATTCGCTGGTGATCAGCGTGTCGTGACCGAGATGCCACCAGAAGTCATAGGCGAGCTTCTGCGGACCGCGGTCCATTTCCCATTGCCCAAGCACGTCGAAACTGTCGTGGTCGAGCAGGAAGATGCCGCCGGGCGCCTTGCCGTCTCGATCCGCGAGCGCATTGACGTAGATGCCCTCGGGCCCGCAATGGGTCGTATGCAGCCGCGAATAATTGGCCCGTTCGGCGATCTCCGCCGGCTCGATGACGCGGACGATCTGCGGGTTCCGAGGATCGGGCTTTGTATCGATGATGTGCAGCCGCGACGATCTCAAGCCCGGCACGACGAGATAGCGGCGCTCGACATGCGGATGCGGCGCGTTCGGACACAGGCAGGACGAGCAGGCATTCCAGCCGAAATGGTGAAGCTCGTCGCCGACATTCGGCATGTCCACCTGCCCGACGATCTGAGAATAGCTCGACGATGCCGGGTCGACGTCGACGACGGCGATCGCGTCCGGTCGTTGCCGCTCGGGATCGAAGGCGGCGACATAGGCAAGCGTCTCTTTCGGCGCCTTTGCGGCCATGCGCGGAGATGGATAGAAGGAGGGATCGGGTCGCCACGTCGTCATTTCGTTTCTCCCCAGGGAGACAATGCATGGATCCTGATGCAAGCTTAGTAGATGCGGCAGAAAGTCGTCGTAAATGCGGCGTCTTTGCCTTACTTGGGATCGCGGTGAGCGGAGGCAAAGCAAGACAGATGGAAGAATTCGAATTCGACGCGGAGCTCTGGCTCTATCCGGGCAAGGGCGGCTGGCATTTCGTCACGCTGCCGGCAGACATTGCCGGGCAGATCAAGTTCTTGGCCGAACCGAAAAAGCGCGGATGGCGGAGCGAAGCTGTGAACGTTAGTACGGGCAGGACCGAATGGACGACGTCGATCTTCCCGGACAAGGCCTCGGGTTCCTTTCTCCTGCCGGTGAAGGCGGAGGTTCGGCAGAAAGAGAAACTGGCCGCCGGCCAATCCATTCGGATCAAGCTGTCGTTGGACGACGCTTAAGTCTCGATCCGGAGCTTCATCCGGTCGGCGGCAAAGCGGCTACGGGCGTATTCGACCGGCCGACCGTCGAGGTCGGCGTTGACCGAACGGGCTTCCAGGACGATCGCTCCCGGTGAAAGCTGGAGCAGCGCAAGTTCGTCTGCATCGGCGTGCCGCGCGACGATCTCCGTCGAGGCGCGGACATAGTCGCTGAGCCCCTGGGCGGCGAAGGCCTTGGTGACGGAGCCGAGGCGGGCATATTCCTCGGCCATCCGGGGGAAACGATCTGCGGGAAAATAACTGATCGACACCGAGAGCGGGCGGCCGTCGCCGCTGCTGACGGTACGCAATTCGACGAGCGGCGTGCCGGGTGAAAGGCCAAGCGCCGCAGCAATCTCGCCACTCGCCGGCACCTGGCCGTGCGCCAAGAGGCGGGTGCCGATTTCCTTTACCTGCCGACCAAGCCCCTGCGAGAAGCGGGTGCGGCGGGAGATCGGATAGGTGACCCTCTCCTTGCGCTCGATCAGCGTGCCGCGGCCCTGCACGGCACGCACCAAGCCCTCGTCGGCAAGCGCCGCCAGCGCGGTGCGCACCGTGTGGCGGTTGACGCCGAACTCCTGCGCCAGTGCCGTCTCGGGCGGCACCATGCCTATCGCGTCGTAGTCGCCAGTGCTGATTGCCAGCCGTATGCGGTCGGCGATCTGCCTCCAGAGCGCTACGCCCGTCTGCCGCTCGACCGTCTTTCTGACTGCCACTTTTGCCACCGATGTCACAAGCCTGTCATTTCCGAACGCTAGGGAATGGTATAAGATGTATAGTTGTCTAGATCAATAGACATTTTAGGTGAAGCGAATGGACGCGAAGCAGAAACATGATACCCCGCCGGAAGCCGCGGATCGCAAGGAAGGGATGCGGCTTCTGGCCCGCGCCACTCTTGCGGAATTGTCCGCCGCCTGGCAGGCGATCTCCGACAAGCCGGAGGTGGCGCCGGTGCGCGGCCCGGAGACGGGGCTCGTCATGGTGCGCGGCCGCATTGGCGGCGGCGGCGATCCCTTCAATCTCGGCGAGGCGACGGTGTCGCGCGCCACGATTCGGCTTTCGACCGGCGAGGTCGGCCACGGCCAACTGCTCGGCACCGACAAGGAGCACGCCCGCTATGCGGCAATCTTCGACGCACTCCTTCAGAACGAGGCTCGCCGCCCGGCGGTCGAAGCGCTGCACCGGCTGATCGCCGCCCGTCTCGAGGTCGAAGACCGACAGAAAGCCGAGGAAACGGCGGCGACCCGTGTGGACTTTTTCACCATGGTGCGGGGAGAGGATTGATGACCCCACATTCGCAAATCTACGCCGGCGCCTTCGCCGACCCGGTATTCGCGGCGCAATCCGTCTTCCGCTCGCTGATGGACAGTTTTGCCCGACCGGGCAGCCTCGGCCGCCTGCCGGCTTCGGCCTTACCGCCCTCGCCTCTTGGTAACGCGAGCGGCGCGGTGGCACTGACGCTCTGCGACCACGACACCCCTGTCTGGCTCTCGCCGGCGCTCACCAAATCCGCCGTCCCGCAGTGGATCGCCTTCCATACCGGCGCAGGCATAGCCGAGGCCAAGGACGAGGCGCACTTCGCCTTCGTCGAGAAGGGGGCAGCGGTCCCTGGCTTCGACCAGTTCGCCCTCGGCACGCAGGAATATCCCGACCGCTCGACGACGCTGGTCGTCGAGGTCGAGGCACTGACTGGCGGTGCGCCGCTGGTCGCCCGTGGACCGGGTATCAAGACGGAGACAGTCGTCGCGCCAATTGGGCTGCCGGACGTCTTTCTCGATTTCTGGACTGCCAACCGGGCGATCTTCCCGCGCGGCATCGACTTGATCCTGACGGCGGAGGACGCGGTGCTCTGCCTGCCGCGCACGGCCAAACTCGAGCGGGAGTAAGAGCATGTACGTAGCCGTCAAAGGCGGGGAAGCCGCCATTGCCAACGCCCACCGCCTGCTTGCCGACCGCCGCCGCGGCGACCGGTCGCTGCCGTCGATCACCATCGAGCAGGTGGTCGAGCAACTCGGCCTTGCCGTCGACCGCGTCATGGCCGAAGCCTCGCTCTACGACCGCGCCCTTGCGGCTCTTGCCGTGCGCCAGGCCCGCGGCGATATGATCGAGGCGATCTTCATCCTGCGCGCCTACCGCACGACGCTGCCCCGCTTCGGCTATTCCGAGCCGGTCGACACCGCGAACATGAAGGTCGAACGGCGCGTCTCGGCGACCTACAAGGATCTGCCCGGCGGCCAGCTTCTTGGCCCCACCTTCGACTATACCCACCGCCTGCTCGATCCATCGCTGATCGGTGAAGAGCCGGTCGCGGCACCGGCCGTGAAGGAGCCCGGCGAACACGTCATGCGCGTCTCGGACATTCTCGATGGCGAGGGTCTGATCGAAGGCGACGGAGAGATGCCGTACGGTCACATGGCCGGCGACCTGACACGCGAGCCGATGGAGTTCCCGATGCCGCGCGACCTGCGCCTGCAGGCGCTTGCCCGCGGCGACGAAGGTTTCCTGCTGGCGCTTGCCTATTCCACCCAGCGCGGTTACGGCCGCACACATCCCTTCGTCGGCGAGGTGCGGATCGGCGAGGTCGAGGTGGAACTCGATCTGCCGGAATTGGGTTTTGCCGTTTCGCTTGGGGTCATCCGTGTCACCGAATGTCAGATGGTCAACCAGTTCAAGGGTTCGGCCAAGCAGCCGCCGCAGTTCACCCGCGGCTACGGCCTCGTCTTCGGCCAGAGCGAGCGGAAAGCCATGTCGATGTCGCTCGTCGACCGGGCGCTCAGGACGGACGAGTTCAGCGAGGACATCGTCGCCCCGGCACAGGACCAGGAATTCGTCATCTCGCACGCCGACAACGTCCAGGCGACCGGCTTCGTCGAGCACCTGAAGCTGCCGCATTATGTCGACTTCCAAGCCGAGCTCGACCTGGTCAGGCGCATGCGCCGCGAATATGAAGCCGCCCGCGTCGGCGGCGGGGACGGCATGAAGGAGGCCGCTGAGTAATGGAAAAGTCAAGCCGCTTTTCGGTTGGGATCGAATGCCTGTCTGG
>NZ_NWTH01000084.1:0-4258 GCF_002531555.1 Sinorhizobium sp. BJ1 | reverse complement strand
TCCGTCCCGGAGACGAGAAGCTGGCCACGGCGGTACAGGAGGCCGCCGCGACAAGCAACGCCGTCCTCATGGCGAACCACGGACCCGTCGTGGCTGGGAGGTCGCTTGAGGAGGCGCAGTACGCGACTGAGGAACTGGAGGAAACCGCGAAACTGTTCCTGATGCTTCATGGCCGGGAACTGAGACCGTTGAGTCCGGCTCAGCGCGAAGAACTCACCAAGTCCATTTAGATACCTGGCCGTTGAGGGCGGCTCATCGGCGCGTTGAGGACATTTCCCTTTGGGAAGGCGGCGCAACGCCTATAGGGTCCGGATTTATCGAAACCTGATTTCCTGACTCTTGGAAGTCCCACCTCAAATCTCCCCCATGACCTACAGCCCAACTCGGCACCCGCCGTGTGGAATTCATGGCACTTAGCGCTGACCTCACAGCTCTCAACGCGCTCGCGGTCGACATCCCGGCGTTCCTGCCTAGCCCTCGGAGCATCTGTCGTAACTTTCGCTTGGTGCGCCTCCTCTTTGCTGGCATCGAAGTCTCCTCGCTTAGCGGAGGCTTGATGCCAAAGTTCCTGACCCAAGGGTATCTTCAGAGCCGGAAAACGGACGGATTTTTATTGGAATCGTGGCCGGCTTCAAATCGGAATCCGCACGCAGCCCCAGGCGAGCCAGTAGGAGCAGATTGCACGGTCCCGTAAGCGCCCTCTGGCGAGTTGATCCCGACTGCTCGCTTCGGAAGGAAAGGTATCATAGATTCGGACCACTGCTTGCCCGCTTCTCCGGCTGCTTCCATCTGTTTCCGCCAGAATTCGCCCATGCGAACGAACATCTGGGAAGCGTCTGCTTGCCATGTTCGTCTGCCTTGTCTTTTCCGCCCTACGCGTGGCGGCCACGCGGGCGATCCGCCCGCGTGACGGTGTAAGTCCTATTCAATGGTTAGCACAAACGTAGTGCGTGGACGAACCTCATGCTGCTGTCGCTAGCTTCTTTGTAACGATCGTCTGTGCGTTGGTGAATTCCAAAAGACCTTGGATAGCATTCTCGACACCAATACCGGACTGCTTGTGTCCTGAAAAAGTAGCGTGCGGTGAGAAGGCATGGATCTCGTTGATCCAGACTGTTCCGCATTCTAACTTCTCTGCGATCTTGCGAGCAGCGGAGGAGTCGGAAGACCAAACCGATCCTCCGAGCCCGTAGATTGTGTCGTTGGCACGCACGACCACATCGTCCACATCAGAGAACTTAAGCAATGGTAATACGGGGCCAAATGCCTCCTCTACAACGACACGAGAATCATCGGGGGGATTATCGATTATTGCAACGGGTACGAAATAACCTTTGCCTTCCGGAACATCGCCACCGAGCAGAAACTTGAGCCCCTTATCGCGAGCATCGGCAAGAAGATCTTTTACTTTCTCAAACTGCATTTTATTTTGAATAGGGCCAAGATCCACTCCCTGCTCTGAGCCGTCTCCAAGCTTCACCGTCTTGGCATACTCCACCAGTTCATGACTCAATGCGTCATAAATGTCGGCGTGAACAAAAAGTCTCTTCGCCGCAACGCAAAGCTGTGCGCTATTCTGAAAAGCTGCCCAGAAAATTTCCTTGGCAACCACCTTTGGATCCACATCCGGCAAAACAATCGCTGCATCGTTGCCGCCCAGTTCCAACGTGACGCGCTTCAATGTACCGGCTGCGCTTTCCATGATGCGCTTACCGGTTTGAGTGGAACCTGTGAAGGAGATTTTGCCAATATCGGGGTGACTGGTCATCCACTGCCCGAGTTCATTTCCGCCGGATACGACGTTGAGAACTCCTGGAGGCAAGACATCACGCATCATCTCGCCGATCTTGAGCGTGGCGAGTGGTGTATATGGTGATGGTTTAACGATGATGGTGTTTCCTGCAAGGAGGGCAGGGAGGACCTTCCAAATCGCCAAAAGAATTGGGTAGTTCCACGGCGTGATAGCTCCAACCACTCCAATTGGAACGTGCCGCGTTTCGACTGTACGCTCCGCCGAATCCTCAGCGATGTGAATAGGCAATTCTTGCTTCGCGATCTCGCGGCACCAGATGATCGCGCCAGTTAATTCCCAGTCGGCTCCAGCACGAGTCTTGCCTTGTTCGCGAGTTAGAAGGCGCATAAGCTCCTCCTTGTACCGTTCTAGCTTCTCGCCAATTGCCGCCACAAGCGCTTGGCGTTCGGCATGTGGCCTGTGGCTCCATGCCGGAAACGCCGCGCGGGCGGCTGCGACTGCGGCGTCGAGATCTTCGCGGCCCGCAGAGGGGACATGCGCGATGATCTCCTCAGTCGCCGGGTTGACCACAGGTGCGGTCGTGTTGGTGGAAACGGCCACGCCGCCGATCGTCATTGTATAATCACTGTCAAAATTCATAGTGCGCTCCCATTAATCGAGCAGGAATCAGGCGGGTTTCCGCGGGCGCAGGACAGGCTTCAGTACTTTGCCGCTCTCCGAGGCAGCACAAGCTTCATTGATTTCGTCGAGGTCATAGAACTTGATAAGCTTGTCGAAGGGGAATCGTCCCTGCTTCCACAGCTCGACTAACTGAGGGATGAAGGTGTCAGGTACACTTTCACCTTCGATTACCCCGCGGATGGTACGCCCAAATAGAATGCTGTTCATGTCGAACGTCACTTCCGTGCCCAGCGCAGCCGCTCCGACCAGGGCGCAAACTCCCGTCAGCCGTAAGCAATCTACCGCCTGTCGGAAAACCGCTGGGATGGAAGTGCACTCAAGTGAGTAGTGGACACCTAGACCGCCGCTTAACGCTTGTATCCCTTTTACAACATTGCCGTTCCGGCCGTTGATGACATGGGTTGCTCCCAACTCCTTCGCCAACTCGAGCCGCTCATCATTTACATCAACAGCTACGATCGTCGTGCAGCCAACAACTTTGGCAGCCATAACGGCGGCGAGACCTACCGAGCCCGCCCCAAATATTGCAATGCTTGTTCCCGCGACTGGGCGAAGCGCATTCATAACTGTGCCGGCACCCGTTGAGATGCCACAGCCCATGGGGCCCATGATTTCCAACGGAACACTCTTATCGATCTTGACGACGTTGCGTTCCGTAGCGAGTGCATGCGACCCAAAGGAAGACTGGCGGAAGAAGCAGCCGCTGACGCGCTCACCGTTGCAGCAGTGATAAGGCGTCGACCCGTCACTCCGGCTACCGCCAAAATTATAGCCGAAAAATTCGAGACAGTAGCCCGTCTCGCCTTTCTGGCAGTTCTCACACTTACCACATGAACCGAATGCTAGGACGACGTGATCGCCGGGCACTACTTTAGTTACGGCGGATCCGACCTTGAGCACAACGCCCGCACCTTCGTGTCCAAGGACAGCAGGTAACGGTGTCGGGTAGTATTGGTCTCGAACAACTATATCTGTGTGACATATGCCAACCCCAACGACTTCGATCACGACCTCATCCGGCCGCGGATCTTCGAGTTGCAGTTTTGTGATTTCGAACGGCTGCGATTTGCCTCTTACGACGGCCGATGTGCATTCGAGCATGGCACCTCTCTCCCATTTGCTAGCTTAATGTCATTCCCGCGCACGACCCCTCCGTCGTGATCAGAAAGATAACGTGTTTATCGCCGACATGGCGGCAACCTGCCCGCCTCCAGTTCGGGCAAAACACGCCGAGCTTCACCCTCGGATTCGGCCTGATTGCCAGGCTCATCGAGCGCCAGGAAAAGCTACATTACAAAGTCTAATAACGCAAGTTACGGTAGCGAGATTCTTAGCTCCACACTTGGAACTGAAAAAGGGCGACGTGAAACGTTATGCTTCATCGGATGGCCCAAATTCGATGAATTGATCAATGTAGTGTGCTGTTGAACCCGAATATGGGCTCTAATCCGAAGAACAATCTCGCGAACTTCACGCCTTGTTCACAGTCCTCAGCGGGCAATTTTGGTTCACTAACGCAAGGTACTTTTGCCATGACGCGGCCGAGCGCGGCGCCGTCAACATTCTGTGCGCCTCGTCCGAGCTCCCCTTCCGGGACCGCAGTTGAAGCAACGTGGACAACTGAAGCTCCGTCGACGAGAGACGAGCAGGCCTAGCGCAGAATGTCATAGGGCTCTTCGGGTAAACTGGGAGAAAGCCGGGAACGCATCCTCGGGTGAACTATCCAGGACTCATCTCAATCGGCTTGGCGTTCTGAATTGACTATGGTTGCGCCTTGACTACGGCTGCAAAAAGTCGCGGATCTGAGTCGCAACGCGTTCGATG
>NZ_NWTH01000083.1:0-4453 GCF_002531555.1 Sinorhizobium sp. BJ1 | reverse complement strand
GGACACCTCATGCCTCAGCACACTCAACCGCAAAAGGTGCTGGGAAATTCGCGCTTACCTTTGGGGGGGACCGGCAAAGCCGCCGCGTCACACTTTTAATCCCTCCCCTTCGAAGCGCTGACGAGCCTGTCTGTATGCTCTCTATGTGCGCGGTAGGTCAGGGCTCTTGAGTTACCGACGGCGGGCAAGACGACGAAGGTAGCCGATCGCGAAGGCAACACCAGCGACGAGCATAACGGTACCAAATGCGTTGCGTTGCCGTGGAAACCGGCGTTCTGCCGTGTGCCGAATGTCCGATGTATCGACGACCTCGGTACGCGGGCGATCGAAACCAGACGCCATCTGTTCATGCCAACGACCGGCGGAATCTTGGAATTCGATGTTCTCCGTCGAACCGGGAACCTCATGCTGATGCGCCGCAATCTCCGCTGCGGCAAGTGCGTCGGCATGGGTTGGAAAGGTTTCAGAGAAGACGCCGTCAACTCTGTACGCCCAACCCCCGTCATGCTCTACTATCTCATACTGCACCTTTGCCATGGCGCCGCTCCCGTTAGATGGAGCAAGAACATCCGATATCGATCTTAGTTCCGCGCGGTCTGAAGACCGGTACGAGGGGCAGAACTGCTCCTGAGCATCAGCAAGTGTTAGAAGTGTATCGGCGACGGAACGCGAGGGAGCGAAAACCGTAGAAACGCCGAGCGGACTGTAATTACACCGCCCGCAAGCACTATGGCTCTTGCAATTGAGTCAGAACCATCCATATACCATCCATAGACCTGGTAATCGGATGGCCAATATGAAGGATGATGTCTCCAAATTACGCGAAAAGGGCGGTGAATCGGAGAAGATCACCATCAATCTCGGCTATGTCGATCTCGGTCGCATCGACCTTCTCGTGCAGGAAGGATTCTATTCCAATCGCACCGACTTCATCCGCACAGCGATCCGCAACCAGCTCACGGCCGAGGCCGAGGCCGTCAAGCAGTCGATCGTCCGGCACACGCTGGAGCTGGGTTTGCGCGACTACAGCAGAGCCGATCTGGAATCACTGAAGGCGGCCGGAGAGAGACTTCACATCAAGGTGGTCGGACTTGCCCGCATCGCGCCCGACGTCACACCGGAACTTGCTCTGGCAACAATTGAGTCCATCACCGTGCTCGGCGCACTCCAGGCCAGTGCCGGGCTGAAATCGGCGTTGGCCGAACGTATCCGATAGACTGCGGCCCGACCAACAAGGACAACTCGATGAATGACGATTTTGCCACGGCCATGCGTCGTGCCGTACGGTCCACGCGCGCCCTGAACCTCGCCGAGGCGACACGCGTGATCCAGGATGCACTGGCCGGCCGGCCGGCCTCCGATACTCGCACCTCGACACATCCGGAGATCACACCACCGCCCCCAGTTCAGCGTTCCATCCCATTTCCGGTCGATCCGGATGCGGAGATCATCGAACCGTCGGCAAAGCCTGAGGCCGAAGAGCCCGCCCAAGAGGTTGCCCATCACACCGCGTCGCGAAGGTTGCGGAAACCCTTGGGAGAAACAGTACGGATCTTGCGCGAGAATCGGTTGGCACCCGGCGTTTTCGGATCGCTACACGGCGCTGGCCTGCCGGGCACCGACAAACATGCCCGCCAGCCCATCATGCCGGAGGGGGCACAGTTCCTGGCGCGAGCTTTCACCTGCCCTGCGGGCTCGCGAAGCTACAGGCTCTACGTTCCCGCATCCGCAACCGATCGGCCCCGTGGCCTTGTCGTTATGCTTCATGGCTGCAAGCAGGACCCCGAAGACTTTGCTGCAGGAACCGGCATGAACGCGGTCGCCGAGACGCACGGCCTGGCGGTTGCCTATCCCCGTCAAAGCGGCGCTAACAATGCGTCGTCCTGCTGGAACTGGTTCAGGCCCGTCGACCAGATGCGCGACGGGGGAGAACCTTCGATCATTGCCGGGATCACCAAGGAGATCATGTCGGAATTCGGCCTCGATCGCAGCCGAGTCTTCGTGGCAGGCCTATCAGCAGGGGGCGCAATGGCGGCGGTCATGGGCGAGACCTATCCCGATCTCTATTCCGCCGTGGGGATCCATTCCGGCCTGCCTTACGGATCGGCCAACGACATTATGTCAGCTTTCTCCGCGATGCGTGGCGATGGCGGTCCTGCATCCAGTCCGAAGCGGCTCCCCAATGGGCACCGGCTCCGGACGATCGTCTTCCAAGGACGTGCGGATCGGACGGTGCATCCCTCCAACGCGGATCGGATCGTCGCGGCGGCAACGCCAACTGGCGCGGGATGCGCCGTCCGTCAGGAACCCGGCCGCTGCACCAGCGGGCGGAGCTATACAAGAACCATTGTAACGGACCCCGCGGCAGGGCCGGCGGTCGAATACTGGCTGGTGGACGGTGCCGGCCATGCCTGGTCCGGCGGCCATCCCTCTGGAACGTATACGGACCCGCATGGTCCGGATGCGTCTTCTCAAATGGTTCGGTTCTTCCTCGACGGGCAGGATTGACGGCAACAAGGCGATCATCGCCGCCGACAACGACATCATCGGCACGGCGGTGGCGGCCGTCAGTTCAAAACTCTGGCTGCCGCCGTTGATGCCGCGCTTGTCGACGACATTGAAAGGAGACTGCCCGTTCCCTGTGTTCGCCCCGACCGACGAGTCCTTCTCGCTGCCGCAGGGCATCGCCCGGTCTGCTGCATGGTAATCCGCCCTGCCGCCTTTATTGGCGCTGCTGCCGAGCGTGGCAAATCGCCATCGAGGGAGCGGTATCGGCCGCTTCAACCCGCATACCGATGGGTAGCTTGGCCCCTCGGGCAAACGCTCGGGAGGGGCTTTCCTTTGCTCACAAGACAAACCTGTTCCGGCCGGCGCAGAACTGGTCCGCACGAACCGCAGCGTTCAATGCTTTAAGTCTTGTCGACAGCGTCCTTGACTGCGTCCTTTAGCTTTCCCTTGGCTTGCTGGGCACCGCCCTTTGCCTTTTGCGCCGCGCCCTTGGCGCGGAGCGAGTTGTTGTCGGTTGCATCGCCTGCGGCCTGCTTGGCGTTACCAGCGAGCTCATTGGCCTTGCCGGCCACTTTGTCCTTTGCACTGCCCATGCGGGGTCTCCCGGCTTGGAGGACGCGACTTGCGCCCCCACAGGCGCTCGAACGAGCGGCTCGGCACTTTGTTCCCATTTTGATCTGGATCAGGCGACTCGCTCACGATGCCGTTCCACTCGACACAGCCCGTGAGAACCTCGAACCGGCGCACCGGCTCTTCATCACTGGATGTGAGCGTAAGCTGTGAAATCGACATCTGCCCAAGCCCTCGTTCGGGTTCAACATCGTCAATCACGCACTCATGCGGGAGGTGCGGTCAAAACATCGCTTACCCTCAAGGGCATGTTCCGGTTGATACATTATGCAACTTCAGAGGTCTAAAACAGGAACCCGTACTTCCGTCGAATGGACACATTGAATGCCGGCATTACTGCGGGTGTTGGACGCCGAGCGGCTCACGCCGACGTCTCCCAAGGGTTGATCACGGAGGCGTCTGTGTCTTCGAAATCCTTGATGTTGCGTGTGACAAGGATGAGATCGTGTACGATCGCGGTCGCGGCGATCAACCCATCGATATCGCCGCGGGGGCGGATTGCCGCGATGCGGCCCCAT
This sequence comes from Sinorhizobium sp. BJ1, assembly GCF_002531555.1. Taxonomy (NCBI): domain Bacteria; kingdom Pseudomonadati; phylum Pseudomonadota; class Alphaproteobacteria; order Hyphomicrobiales; family Rhizobiaceae; genus Sinorhizobium; species Sinorhizobium sp. BJ1. Next base: position 797 of record NZ_NWTH01000083.1, on the reverse strand, counting down.
TCGACTGCGATTTGGTCGGTTATCGGCAAAATGCGGTCGCCATGGTCGTGGCGCAGCTTGCGCAGCCATTCGGTGAGGTGCGCGGCAGTCTTCGGATCCGACCTCTGTTTCAGAGCAATGCCGCGCATGATTTCGCCGAGGGTGAGCGCACTCAGGTGGATGCTGAGCGGATCGACAGAGCGCAGCCAGGACACCGCCTGCGGCGTGCCGCGTCGCGCCTCTGAGACGATGTTGGTGTCAACCAGATACATCAAAAGGCCACATCGCGGCTTGGTGTCTTGACGCGTACATTCACCGCATCAGCGAGCTGATCGTCCCAAGCGGGACCGCCAAGCAGATCATCGACCAGCGTTGGCCGGCCGGCGCGCAGAGCGTCGTAGTCACGAGCGGACAGCACGACGGCCGTGCGCTCACCGCGCAGCGTGACAATCTGCGGCCCTTCATGGCGCGCCTTCTGCACCACCTTCGAGAATTGGTTCTTGGCGTCCTGCAGTTGCCATTCCATAGTTCCGCTCCACGTTGGCTAGACTGTCTAGCTATATAGTCCTATTTGTCTGCTATTGAAAGTGCCAATGTACCGCGCGGCCGATCGACAGCCTGCGCGCGACGCCGCATGATCGGCGATCTCGATTGTCCGCCCGCGCGGATCTTGATCCTCCTCACGTATGGAACGAGGGCTACCGAAAATCCCACGCCGTCGTTCCAGACGATACATTATGCGATCTTCTGTAACGGGCTTCTGTAACGGGCTTTGCGTCAACCCTTGTGAGCTTAATCCCTCGCCGAGTGCTTGCTTC
>NZ_NWTH01000082.1:0-4513 GCF_002531555.1 Sinorhizobium sp. BJ1 | reverse complement strand
ATCGCTAATTGGCCGACTTTTCGGCGAGCCCCGAGTTTGGACTTTTTCAACACTATCCACCCAAAACGACTTTCCAGCCACGGTTCATGAACGACCGCTATGCGCCTCCAACCCGGTCATTGGTCTCTGCTTACCGCTGCCTAAGGGCAGTCATTGCTGACAGAGACTTGACCCGACGCCAGTGGCCGGGCGTGATGTTTTCCCACTCGCGGAAAGCGCGATAGAACGAGTTGGCGTCCTGGTATCCGAGCAGGTAGGCTACCTCTTCCACGCCAATCGTGAGATCGGAGAGAAGCTGGCGGCCGAGTTCCTGTCTGGCTTCGGTTAGGAGAGCACGGAAAGTCTGGCCTTCCGCCGCAATCCGCCGCTGCAAGGTGCGTTCGCTCAGGCCCAGATCGCGCGCCACGGCAGCGACGTCATGACGACCACTGGCCATTGTGCGCTTCAAGGTGCTCTTTACCTGCTCACCGATTGTGGCCAGTGCCTCGATCTCGCGCACGGCGTCTGCCAGCCCGGGGGTCAGCATCTGAATCAGTTCGGGGTTGTGTCCGGGGAATGGCAGGTCGAGGTCCGGTGCATTCAGCACCATGCGATCACGCTCTGTCCCGAAATGGATCGGGCAATCGAAGAAGATGGCGTGCCTGTCCGTTCCCGGCTTTGGTCGCCGCAGCTCCAGCGAGATTGGCCGCAGGTGACAGCCAGTACCGCGTCGCCCGAGTTCCAGCACAAGGGCAAAGCTTGCGTCAACCGACAGGGGCGGCTCCGGTTCGGTGCCGGCGGGCCACTCGATCGTCACCGACACCTTGCCGTCGCGCTCTTCGAAACAAAGACGGTCAGGGCTGCAGAGACGATTGAAGCGGTCCAGCCGCGCTATAGAGTCCCGAAAGTCGGCGGCGTAGGACGCCACCAGAATTGCGAGCTTGTGATTGGCGGTGCTGGTCTCGCTCACCATCCTTATGCTGAAGGCGGGGTCTGCAGACAGCGTCTCTATGGCGTTCCAGATGGCGAAAAGTTGTGTGGTGCTGATGACGGCGGAATTGTCGAGATGCAGCGTCGCAGGAAGCCTGGCCTGCCGCAGCACCGCCGAAGGCCGCAGTCCCAGTTGTTCAAGTGACTGCCAGAACGGCCTCGGCAATCTGCATCGGTCGGAACGCACCTTAGTTATCTCTTCACTCCATTTGGACATTGCAGGCGGTCGAGGCCTGGTGCACGGAGTACAGGTGGAGGCGCCGGTACATACGACGTGGCTGCACACGCGAGCGGCGGCCCGGAGTCATATCGTCAGCCTTTCCCATGTGCATGTCCGCTTTCCCACAAGTTTGCCTGACAGCGGACTGTCAACTTCCGGCCCCCCCTCACTGTTCTCTCGAGTTCTTCTCGCGGCCAATGTTGGTCAAAGGAGAACAAAAATGGGTGTTGCACAAACGCACTGGGACGACCGGCTTGGAACGCGGGCCGAAAGGTCGGCGTCAAGAGGCCCTTAAAGCAGCGCCAGATTTGGGCGATCCGCTTCTTCCTCGATCGGGAAAGACGCATGAGAGATCGCGCGCTGTTTGATCTCGCAATCGACAGTAAGCTCCGAGGCTGCGATCTTGTTAAGATAAAAATTGGAACCCTCGTCACAGGGCAAGAAATTCGAAGCCGCGCCATGGTCGTCCAGCAAAAGACCGGTCGTCCCGTACAGTTCCAGATCACGGCCGAAGTCAGGGCAAGCCTGCTTGCATGGCTTGAACGGAGAGGCGGAACAATTGACGACTACGCCTTTCCCGGTCGAGTTGATCATGCCGATCATCTCAGCACTCGCCAGTATGCCCGATTGGTCGATGAGTGGGTGACTGCAATTGGGCTAAGACGCGAAGACTACGGCACACACTCGCTTCGACGCACGAAGGCCGCGATGATCTACAAAGCGACGGGCAATCTTCGTGCAATCCAGATCCTGCTCGGACATACCAAGATCGAGAACACAGTCAGGTACCTTGGTGTGGACATCGAGGATGCGCTGGAACTAGCGGAGCATACAGAGATTTGACCGAGTGCGGCCCCGCACCCCGCGGGGCCGCACCTATTGGGGAGAATGTTTCCGTTTTAGCAGTTCGATCGAGCGGCTATGCGCCCGCAAATACGTTATTCAGGACGACTTGCCACCATCTTGAAAGCAGTCATCCGTTCAGCCGCCGCCGCACGATTTCAGCGGCGCGCGACACCGATCAGTGCGGTAGATGGTATCGGCAGAACCGCTCGATCGGCAGCAATTCTGCGTACCTCGGCGACGACTGCCGCTTTCTCCTGATCGGAAAGGCTAGTCCAATCCGGAGACATGCCAAACAATGTGTCGGGCTCATTGAGTGTCGCGACCTCAAGTTCATATTCATATATGACTTGATCGATCTGCGGATCCCGATAGCCTGCATCGATCAGTTCCTGCGCGAAATCCTTCGGATCGTTTAGCGCTTGGACGGCTTCCGGCATCGCCATGCTCTGAAGGTCAGGAAACAGCGTCTGGCGGATCTGGCCCAGCAGCAGAAACGTCGCCGCGCCACGACTCTGCCAGGTTGCGACCACACCATATCCACCCGGACGAGTCACTCGCGCCATCTCGGCGAGGCCCTTGCGCCAGTCGGGGAACATGATCACGCCGAATATCGAGAAGACTGCGTCGAAACCCGCGTCAGGAAGGTCGAGCTTCTGCCCATCCATGACGCGCGCCTCCACATTGGGCAGTCGGGCAGCCGCGATGCGGGTGACCATGCCGGGCGAGAAGTCGGTCGCGAGCACCTGAGCGCCCGTGCGCGCCGCAGCCAGTGCCAATGCGCCAGTGCCGGCCGCGACATCCAGGACTCGAGCCTCCGAGGTCAGCGCCACGCGTGCCAACGCCGCTTCGGCATAGCGCGCAGTGAAGGGGTGCGCGGTCTTCTCGTAGTGCCGAGCGGCAGTATCCCAATGATCGGGGTTCTCAAATTCACGCATGTCACGCCTCTACGAATCATGTAACATTTAATGTAACGTGAATTGCCGATGCTGCCAATCCACCTCCACCATGCAAAGGATGAAACCGTGCGCAACGACAGCCGTCTTTCCCGCATGCTCCATGTGTTGCTCCACATGGCACGCCACGATGGACCTATGACGTCCGAGGTGGTCGCGCGCATGCTTGGGACCAACCCGGTAGTCGTACGCCGTACGATGGCAGGCCTGCGTAAAGCGGGTTATGTGCGATCGGAGAAAGGGCACGGCGGCGGTTGGTCGATCGCCATGGACCTGACGAAAGTGTCGCTGCTCGATGTTCATCGGGCAGTGGGAGGTCCGCGCATCTTCGCCATCGGTAACGAGCATCCCAACCCCGACTGCGCCGTCGAGAAGGTCGTCAACGAGGCGGTCGAAGGCGCCATGCGTGAGGCTGAGGCATTGTTGATCGGCCGTCTCGGGGAGGTCAGCCTGGCGGAACTCGCCAAACGCTTCGACATGCGTTGTACTGGGGCGATTGAGGCGCGGGCGCCGAAGCAAACCTAAGCATACTAGCAGGCGGGATACATTTTAGGCGTGTCCGCAATGCGCCCCCATATCGGCCATCGACGCCGCGTGGGGTCTTCCCGAAAGCAGACGTCGGCCAAGCTACGCTTCGACGGCATCAATGCACCACTTCCAGACCTTACCTCGGAAGCTGCGGATCGACGCGTTTCGACCCTTTGCAGTCATCCGCCGATCGCACGTGGAATTTCCGCTGATTGGCGCAAACCCGACCACCCCGACGCATCGGCGTCAGGTATTATCGCGATCGGGGCGGCGACTGCTGCAACTTGCTCCGGCTTCACTTGGATCCTAACATCCGTTTCGCCGCATTTTCATAAGCACTCCTCCTGCTCAGCGGCTCTGAACGGGAACTTCGCCGCGATAGTCGTAAAAGCCCTTGCCGGCCTTCCGTCCAACCCAGCCGACTTCGACGCCGGACCATTCGAAACACCATCGAGACCAAGCATATCGCAAAGAGACGCGAAATGTCGGTCATTGCCGCAGGTGATGATCAGATGGCCGTCGGAATCCGGAAACACCTGATAGGGCACGATATCAGGATGCGCATTGCCCATTCGGCGGGGCACCCCGCCGCGCGCAAGATCGTTCATCGCCTGATTGGCAAGTACCGCAGCGCCGACGTCCAACAACGCCAGGTCGACGTGCTGGCCGAGGCCGGAAGGCTCCCGCTCGGCAAGTGCAGTTTGGATACCGATGACCCCATACCCGGTAAAGACGTCGATCCAGGTGACGCCCACTTTCTCCGGTTCACCGTCAGGCTCGGCGGTCAGGTCCATGATCCCGCACATGCCCTGGACCAGGAATCGTAGCCCGGCTGTTGCGCTCGCGGGCCCGTCTGACCGAAACCTGTTTCGGAAGCGTAAGACGCGCGGATTGATTTCGGCGACGCTTTCATAGTCGAGGCCGAATTACTTCAACCGTAAGCGCTATTTTCCCCGCGCGTTGACGCCTGCGCTTTCGACGGAGGGCCTTTCGAATT
>NZ_NWTH01000081.1:0-4727 GCF_002531555.1 Sinorhizobium sp. BJ1 | reverse complement strand
GCTTCACCAGATTGTTGACGAAACGCGGCGAGACGCGAAAGTGCCGGGCCGCTGCCCGGTTGCTGTGCCCGTCCTCGACAAACGCAATGACACGGTTGCGCAATGCAAGCGGATGTGATTTGCCCATCGTCCCCCTTCCGAGGGTAAGAGCCAAACCCGATTCGGGAATCCCCTGAATCCCAAAAATCGCGACCCGCTTTAGTTCAGCAACATAACCTTAAAGCAAATTTAAAGAATGTTTTATGCCATCAACTCGACGTAAATTGTACGGTGCCGCTGAAATGATTTTTTGCCCCTGATGCGCAGATCTAAGGTCGAAAATATAGTTAGGATGGTTGGAGAATGCCTTTGGCATCTTCCTGGACCGATATGTCGAGCTGACCGATACCTTCGACTGACGATCCGCACGCCAATATCGAATCGGCTACCCAGCCGGTCAAGGCGAGGACATTGCTGTGAATACGCGAACAATTCTGCCTGGCGGCAAATTCGCGCCGCCGGCGCTGAGCCTACTAATGAAAGATCTGGGCGAACATCCACAGACGACGACCCTGTCCGACAGGGTATACGGCGTGATGCGTGAAAGCCTCAGATGTGGCGTGTATAAGCCTGGCGAAAAGATCACGCATCGCGCCATAGCCTCTCAGCTGGGGGTCAGCGTGACGCCCGTCCGAGAGGCGATCACGCGCCTCGTGTCCGAGGAAAGCCTGTCAATGCCAGCTCCAAAGACCATTGTCGCCCCAAGCCTGGTGCAGTCAGATTTAGAAGAAATCACGAAGATCCGCGTCAACCTTGAAGGATGGGCAGCGCAACTTGCGGCGGAAAATGCCTCGGCGACCTTCATTCGCGAGTTGGAGCATCATCATCTGGTCTATTGCACGCATCGGAGATCTCACGACACCAAGGCGAAGATTGCGGCAAATGCCAAGTTCCACTTCGCTCTATATGCCCAGTCGAAAGCGCCCCGGCTTCTGGCGATTATCGACAATCTTTGGGTGACAATCGGCCCCACATTGGGTCTTCTCGCAAATCGGGAACTAGAAGACAACGACGGCGAGAGATTTCACGACGCCGCAATCTTTGCACTGAAGGCAAGAAACACTGCCGCCGTCCAGGACGCGATAGTCGGTGATATACTCACTGGCCGTCTAAAAATCCAGCAAATTTTAAAGCCCGAATAAAAGAAGACGAATGTTTTGATCTCAAGCTTTTGCGATGCTGTGGGTGAGTGATGATGCTCGTCCACCTTGTCGGATCCGTTTGCCGGCAAGACGCGATAAATTACTGGTCGAGACCGTGAAGAGGGGCGCAGCTTTGCAGGCTTTTTTATGGCTGAGCCAAGCCGATGGAGAAGACGGCCGACATTGGAGCGTGCACGACAACGCCGCGCTCGGCGAGTTCCACGCACAGTTTTAGGCGATCATGCACTAGACCTGAATCCGAAATTCGTGTCATAAGTCCTGGACTTTCTGGCAGAAACGTTTGACGGAGGTCAGGATGTCGTCTGCGGATTTCGTCCACCGGTAAGGCTTCGGGTTCTCGTTATGGGTTCGATGAAGCTTCGGATGTCGGCTTCGAGCTGCATTGTCGAAGTGTGGACGCCGCGACGGAGCTGCTTGCGGGTCAGTTCCGCAAACCAGCGTTCGACCTGATTGATCCATGGCGCCGAGGTCGGGGTGAAGTGCACGTGGTAGCGCGGCCGTCGCATCAGCCAGTTTTTGACCGATGCAGTTTTGTCGGTCGCATAGTTGTCCATCACGATATGAACGTCCAAGTCGGACGGTACGCTCGCATCGATCTGCTTCAGGAAATCCAGGAATTCGGTGGAACGGTGCCGCTTGTAGCATTTGCCGATGACAAAGCCGGAGGCGACATCTAGAGCTGCAAACAACGTGGTTGTGCCGTGTCGGACATAAGAATGCGTGCGCCGGTCCGGCACGCGAGGCATCATCGGCAGCACTGGCTGCGCGGTCGAGAGCCTGAATTTGGCTCTTCTCGTCCACGCTGAGAACCAGCGCCCGATTGGGAGGTGACAGATAAAGACCGACGATGTCGCGGACCTTATCGACGAACAAAGGATCGCTGGAAAGCTTGAACGTCTCTGTGCGATGAGGCTGCAGGCCGAAAGCGTTCCATATCCGGCGGATCGTCGTGTGCGAAAAGCCTGTGGCCCCTGCCATCGAGCGGATCGACCAATGGGTCGCATCGCTTGGCGTTGAACGCAGCGTGCGCTCGATCACAGCCGCAATCTGATCGTCGTCGATTGTTCGGGGCCGACCAGGGCGTACTTCGTCGAGCAGCCCATCGAGCCGATCTTTAAGGAAGCGCCGTCGCCATTTGCCAACCGTATGTTTATGCACGCCGAGCTCGCCCGCAACGACCTTGCTCGGACTCCCTCGCCACGAAGAATGATCCGGCATCGCTCCGACATGGAGCGCGCAACACGATGCTTGCGTACCTGTCGCTCCAGATATTCCCGCTCCGCCTCGCTCAAAACCAATGGTGCCGTTGGTCGGCCAGTCGCATTTGCCATGCGTCAACCTCCAATGAAGAGGCCAAGCATACAATGTAGTGAATTTTAGTTCCAGATGACTAGAGCAACGGACGTTCAAGTGAATCCATATCCCGCTGCGTTGAAGTAGTTTCTGCATTCGGCTGGGGAGAACAGGGTGCAGATGTCGCCGATGGCCTTCCAGAGGGCGTCGATGCTGCGGACGGCCTTTGCTCTCAGATGCGCTTTCAGCTTGGCGAAGGCCATTTCGATCGGATTGAGATCGGGGCTGTAGGGTGGCAGGAAGAGCAGCCAGGCGCCCTTGGCGCAGACCATCTGCTCGACCTTCTGGCTCTTGTGGGCGGCAAGATTGTCGAGGATGACGACATCGCCGCGTCGCAGCGTGGGCGCCAGCTGTGTTTCGACGTAGGTCTCGAAGATGCGCCGGTTCATCGGCCGGTCGACAACGAAGGGTGCGGTCAGCCCGTCACATCGCAAGCCGGCGATGAAGGTCTGTGTCTTCCAATGACCGAAGGGCGCCTTGCTCTTCAGCCGGTGCCCTTGAGGCATCAGCCGCGCAGTCGCGTCATCTTCGTCGTTGTGCCGGTTTCATCAATAAAGACAAGACGATATGGCTCAAGTCGCATCCTCGGCTGCCGTCCGGTCGTCCAGGCTTGCCGGGCCTGGCGAATATCCGGGCGATCTTGCTCGCTGGCTAGCAGCGTTTATGGAATGGCTCGCCCACTCAGGCTCCTGCACAATGGCGCAGGTTCAATCGAGAAAGGGACAGGTCATGCAGATCGCATTATTGGGAATTGATCTCGGCAAGAATAGCTGCAGCGTCGCAGGCATCGATGCCAGCGGCGAAGTTCTTCTGCGCCGACGACTGCACCGCAACAGCATTCCCAAATTGGCCGCGAGGTTTCCTGGATGCATCATTGCGATGGAAGCGTGCTGCGGCGCTCATCATCTCGGCCGGGTGCTGCGAAAGCAGGGTCACGTAGTTCGTCTCTTGTCGCCGGAATACGTCCGCCCCTATGTAAAGGCGCAGAAGAATGACGATCGCGACGCTGAGGCAATTGCTGAAGCCGCGACCCGGCCAACGATGCGGTTCGTCGCCCTCAAGAGCGAGGAGCAACTCGACCTGCAGAGCCTCCATCGCGCCAGAGATCGTTTGGTCGGTGAACGGACAGCCCTGATCAATCAACTGCGTGCAATTCTTCTGGAGCGCGGCATCACAATTCCGCAGGGCCGTCAGAAGCTTGAAAGCATGCTTCCGCAACTGATCGAAACCAGCGGCGATCTGTTGAGTGATCGAATCCGCCGTTTGCTCGAAGAGATGTGGCAGGAGCTTGGTGATCTCACCCGACGCATCACATCGTTTGATGATGAGTTCACTGCCTTTGCCCGCAATGATGCCTCGTGTCAGCGACTGGAATCGATTCCCGGCATAGGATCGTTGAACGCCACCGCCTTTGTCGCGGCGATCGACGAGGCGCAGGCCTTTGCTCGCGGCCGAGATCTCGCGGCCTGGCTGGGGCTGGTGCCGCGGCAGATGACCACCGGCGGAAAGCCTCGGCTGTTGGGCATCAGCAAACGGGGGAACGCATATCTGCGCCGCATGCTGATCCATGGTGCAAGGGCAGCCATGCCGCATCTGGCGCGCACCCAGACCGCAACCGGCTCGTGGCTGCGCCGACTGATCGCGCGCGCCCATCCGAATGTCGTCGTGGTCGCGTTGGCGGCAAAGATGGCCCGGATCATTTGGGCAGTTTTGCAGAAACGTGTTGCGTTCGAACACGCCGCCGCCGCCCTGTAATCGCGGCGTTGCGGCCTCGCGAACATCTGCGGGTGGAATGAGGAAGATGGCCTGACAGTTAGACGACGCCTTGAAAACCCGATCAAAAGGATGGCGGACCTCGCCGGAGCGTTTATGTGGATCAGGGCGTGCGGAGCTCCATCTTGGCCAAGGTGTGCCTTGAGACCGGATACGTTGGTGCAGATTGATCAGCCTCCTTCAGACCGCTTGCGGACGGGCGAGCCATACGTTTTTGAAGCGGTAGCCGTTACGGATAAACCAGCGGGAGATCGAAGCCGGATCGACGTTCGTGCCCTTGGCCGCCAGTTCGGCGCTGAGTTCGGGCATGGTTATATCGTCCTTTTCGCCGATCCGGCGTAAGCGCGTAGGGACTCCCACGTATCAATTGACGCGCTGATCGAGGATTTTCTGCATGAG
>NZ_NWTH01000080.1:0-5955 GCF_002531555.1 Sinorhizobium sp. BJ1 | reverse complement strand
CATGGAGCTTCTCACTGAGACGTTCCGGGTTTTTGAGAGCGAGAACCTATGAGGCGGGCGCCGACTCGGTCGCCAAGGAATTGGTGAAACTGGTTTTTCCCGTCAAAGCAACGGCAAAGCGGACGACAGCTCGCACCATCCCGACCGCAACGCGCAGTTCGAGCGCATCAACGCGCGGGGTGATAGCGGCCCAGACCAGGGACCAGCCTGTGATTTCGGTCGACACCAAGAAGAAGGGTGTGCCACAGCAGCATGGAAGGAGCTGATCATGAGCTAAAGCCGTGTTGTACAGCTGCGTAGGAGATGAAGGCAGACCCCTGGGAATCGGACTTCAGGAGCGGGTTTCAAACAGTCCGAGCTGCTGCGGTAAAGAGCCGTTGTAGTGGGCGTCGGATAAAGAGCCCGAGGCAAGATCTGGGGTAGGTGAGTCTCCAAAAGACGAGTGCAAGCAAACCTGCCAGACGCGTCGTTAAGGTGTCAAGTGTCATCAAAACCAGTGGCGTTTTTTTCTGGGACAAGTCCGCAAGGGAGCCTATGACTGTGTGGACGGCGGTCGGCGTATACCGGACTCGATTCCGAGGAGAAGCCGGACGGCATAAAGGGTCTGGGTCTTTTCGATATTTCTCGACGAAGTCGTTTTCGGTCAAGCGGGAGTTGGGTCTGTGACTGACGGGACGTTGTGTTTGCGCAGCCGGCCGAGAATGCAGCTCTGCGCGAAACGGACGCTGCTCTCGACCTTGGCTTTCTTTCAAGTCCAGGACTGCAGTTCGTACTGACACTCAAGCGCGCATAGAGTTCGAGGTCACGCACCCTGCGCGACATAGGCCTCGAACCACTCGCCATTGATCCGACCGTCGATGACCAAAGGCGCGACCATTCTGGTATTTCGTAGACCGGCGACAAGCGTCGTCGTCTTACGATGGCCATGCGGGAAACCCATCCGTAGCCGCTCACCCCTGGTGCATCTTCCATGCGTGCGGACCATGTTGGTCGCGGTCCATGTTTCGTCGACGAACACGAGTCGCGACGGATCAAGATCGAGTTGCTCGTCGAACCACGGCTGACGGAGCTCCAAGACGTCTTGGCGTGCTTGCTCTATCGCGTGGCCAGTCTTTTTTTGCGCGTCTGATTGTGCCGGACGAGGAAACGGTGCAGCGCCGACTTGCTGATGGCGATGCCCTGAGCTGCAAGGGCATCCCGAAGTTCGAACAAGGTGCCGTCCCGGTGTTCCTCAAGCCACGACATGATCGCGTCGGCGTTGGCTGCGGTTTTGCGCGAACGACGGTCTCCACCCAGCGGACCGGGTCGAACATGGCCTGACGGACTTGCAGGTTTCGCCACCGGCTCACGCTGGCCGCACTGACGCCAAAGCGCGCGGCAGCCTCCCGATGCGATGCTCCGGCAGAGACGGCGGCAAGAACACGTGCGCGAAGATCAACGGAAAGGGCTTTCGACATTATCTGCCGACCTCCATCGGCAGAAGTTTGAATCAGAACCCATCTGATTTGCAAAGCCCAAATGAGTCAATCAGTCAGGGAAACGCTCTAATAGACGGCCGGAAAAAACCGCCTGCTCGGCAATAGGCCCATTCCTGACTGGCTGAGCGATCAAGCGGTCACGTTGAGCATCCTTTTTCCCGCGCTGAAGAAACACTGGCGAAAGCTGAAGTCCATCCAGCGCGAGCGTCAGGTTCACTGCCTTGTTCGAGTGCGGAACGCAGGCAGGTAGTGTCCCTGAGATGAGTGACGCGCAGCTTCGTCATCTCCTGACGGTCGCTGAGGCAAACAGAGTTGCGATGCGCCACTATACGCCTCGGCTCAACGACAGCCGGTCCCTTCTTTTTGCGGCCAAAATAGGGCTACGCAAAACGACCAACGAACTCGGCGATGATCTTGGATGGAAGCAATTCGCGCAAGGCGGCTTGGAAGTCCATGAGGTACCCGGTGCACCGGCCAAGCTGCTTGCCTACCTGCGCGCTGAGCTCGCGATGTCGCGACCTGCCTCACATGGGAGCGGGTATAACCAGTCGCTCGTCTGTGGCGACCTCGAGGTGCCTTGCCAGCCATCGGGTTTGCTGCAATGGCCAGCAGATCCATTTAGGCCCCATAGAGTTCAACCTGCTGTGCCATCTGATCGAGAACGGCGGCAAGGTGTGCAGCCGCGACGAGCTGATCGGCGCGGCCTCGCCCGACAACATTTATGTCGATGCGCGCACCGTTGACGTCCATATCGCCCGGCTCAGAAAGGCTCTCAAGTCGGTTTCACACCGCAGCGTGATACGAACCATACGCCAAGCCGGCTATGCCACCGAAGAGCAGGAAACCTGACGCGACTGTGCAACAGAAATCTCAGCACAACGAATTTCGACATCTGTGTAAACCGGTTTAGTTCCGGTCGACAACCCGCACGATTCCGTTGGATTGAGACTCATCATAATGGCCACGAACAGGCCGAGATAGCGCTGGGCTCGGGCAGATCGGCGCCCTCTGAACCGAGTCCAGTCGGAGAACGCAGCGGAATGATACGGCAGTTCTTCAGGGAAGCGATCAGCAGAATCCAAATAGCCGCGCTATCCGAAACGTCCGTCCACATCCTCATAGCTGCGCTTACGGTGCAAGCCACTAATACCAACGGCATTAGCGTTTGACCTGCGCCCATTTGCGCGACGTGATTGAGGCGACGACACTCTTGTCGTTTGCGAAGAAGTTCCAGGACTGGTAGCACTTGTCGACGATGTCGTCGTAGCCATCGAAGACGGTGATGGCGAGCTTGTTCTTGCGCAGAGATTCCCAGATGTTCTCGACTGGATTGAGTTCGGGTGCGTAGGGTGGCAGGTGTAGAAGCGTGAGGTTGTCAGGGATGATGAGGTCCTCAGCGCAGTGCCAGCCTGCCCCGTCGAGCACGAGGACCGCATGCGCCCCGGCGGCGACCTGGCGACCGATCTCCGCCAGATGCAGGGACAGGGCGTCGGTGTTGCCCTTGGCAGGACGCGGGCGGCAGAGACGGCGCGCGCCGGGCAGACGGCGCCGAAGATGTAGGCCCATTTGTAGCGCCGGTCGCGCGGGCCGCGCGGACGGGTTCCGCGTCGGGCCCAGTCCTGGGTCAACGTCCCCTGTTGGCCGACCCGCGCCTCGTCCTGGAACCAGATCTCGACCGGCTTGCCGCGGGCGTGTTCGGGCAGAACCGCCGCTACCGTGTCGGAGAGGTTTTTTGAACGCCGCCTGCGCCGCTTCGTCGGCCTTCGGGTGACGGGGGCGCGGCGTCAGCCGCACGAAGCCGAGTGCGGCCAATTGCGCGCCCACCGTGCGCTCCTGCATGACAACCCCGAACATCTCCTCGATCCGGCGCTTCAGGTCTTTGCGCCGCCAGCGCACCACACCGTCGCGCTCGGGATCGGGGCCTTGTTCCACCAACGCCGCCAACGCGGCCTTCTGCGCCGGCGTCAGCCACGGGTGGCGCCCCGGTGACGTCCGGTTGGAAAGACCGCTCAGCCCTTCCGCATTGTAGCGATGCACCCAGTCGCGCAGCGTCTGGCGGTCCATGCCACAGGTCTCCGCCGCCGTCTGACGGCCGACGCCCTCCAAAACCAGGGCAATCGCCAGCATCCGACGCGCTGCCCGGGCATCCCGCGTCTTCGCCGCCGCAGCCCGAACTTGCGCCGCCGTCAGGTCAATCCGTGTGATTGCAAGCCCTGCCATCCAAAGTCGTCGATGCTGCCACTGTCAATGCCGCCTGAAATTTCCCCAAAAGTGCCGAAGTAAATTCCCCAATTATGCCGCTCCGGATGACGAGGAGAGATGGCCATTTTTCGGCGGCCGGCCTCTTGGTTTTGGTGGCGGAGCGAAGGACGGCGGGGTGATGAGCGCTTTCGAGCGAACATGCTCGGGCATGAGCTCGGCGTGCTGTCGCAGCCGATAGCTTGAGCCTTCGATCTGAACGACGACGGCGTGGTGCAAGAGTCTGTCGAGCAGGGCGGTAGCGACGACGGGATCGCCGAAGACTTCGCCCCATTCGGCAAAGCCACGATTGGAGGTGAGGATCATTGCGCCGCGATCATAGCGTGCGTTGACGAGCTGGAAGAAGAGATTGCCGCCGCCGGCGATGACGGGAAGATAACCGATTTCGTCGACGATCAGCAGGCTTGGTCTGCAGAAGAAGCGAATGCGCTCCTGCAGTCGGCCTTCGCGCTCAGCCCGCGAGAGCGAGGTTATCAGGTCGGCCAAGGTGCAGAAGTAGACGCTCTTTCCGGCCTTGGCTTCGACGCCTAGGGCCGTGGCGAGCTGCGACTTGCCGGTTCCGGGCGGGCCGAGGAAATGGACGGCTTCGCACCGGTCGATGAAGCCGAGCTGGGCCAGCGTGAAGATGCGGTCCCGGTCGAGGGATGGCTGAAAGGAAAAGTCGAAGCCGGTCAGCGTCTTGATGGTTGCAAGACGTCCCATGCGAAGAGCCGTTTTGATGCGGCTGTTCTCACGCAAGGTCAGTTCCTCCGATAGAAGGATGTCGATTGCTTCCAGGGCTGAGAGTTCGCCATGCTCGAGGCGGCGGACCACGTGGTCGAGCGCCTCGAGAGCACGCGGCATCTTGAGGCCGACGAGATCGTGACGGATGCGTTCGATCATCGACGGCATAGCATCAAGGGCGGCGCTCATCGGCGGGTCTCCCGAGCCATAGCCGTCGCAACAGCGTCATAGAAAGCGAGAGAGCGCTGGAGGACTTTGTCACCGGCACCTTGGAGAGTGACACCGCCATCGCCTGGCTGCGGCCGCGCGCGGTGGGAGGTCACGCTTCGTCGGTGGTCAGGCGCCACGCGCCGTTGTTTGCGGCCCTCCAGAACAGGATGCACGGCGATCAGCTCCCCGTTCTCGAATATGCGAACCTCATCGGCGAGCGAATGAACCTCAACCAACCGGCTGCGAGTGGCATCAGGAACGCTGTAGGCATTGCCGCCGACGCTGACCATGCCCTCTCGAGAGATCCGGCGCTCCAGCTTCAGGACCGAGCGGAATGGAGCCAGCGGGAGGAGCCGCAAATAAGACCGCTCTTCGGCGAAAGCCTCGTTGACGACACGCAGTGTGGTGGCATGGGTCCTCGGATTGGCGACCGTATCCAGCCAATGGCGCAGCTGCGCGTTCAGGTCATCAAGGTTGCGGAACGAGCGAGCGAGGAAGAAGTCTTCGCGTATGTAGCGGAATGGCCTCTCGACCTTGCCTTTTGTTTTGGCCCGATAGGGCCGGCAGGCCTTGGGGTGAAAGCCGTAATGGCGGGCCAAGTCGACAAGAGCGCGATTATAGATAATGCCGTCTGTCTCGCCTTCGCCGATGACTGCCGTCTTCATCCGGTCGTAAAGGATCTCGCGGGGAACGCCACCGATAGCGTCGAAGGCCGCGACATGGCAGCGAAGCACCGTTGGCAGGTTCTGGTGCATGACGAAGCGAGCCCAGATCAGGCGGCTGTAGCCGAGCACCATGGAGAAGAGCCAGACGATCCTCGGCGTCGTCGGTTCATCGGTGAACACGACATGGAACTGGGCGAAATCGACCTGCGCCTGCTCGCCGGGCGGCGTCTCGAAGCGGACCTCAAATCCGTGCTCGCCTGGCGGTCGAATATCCCGTAGGAAATCGGTGACAGCGGTATAGCCGCCGCTGTAGCCGCGCTCCTTCAGCTCGCGCAGAAGTCGTCGCGCCGTTAGCCCAGGATAGGCCGCCACGCGCTCCCGAAGATAAGCAGCGAATGGGTCTATCACCGTCGCGCGTGGTCTCCTTGGCCCATAGGCCGGCGCTCCCAGACCGCGTTCGATATACTTGCGGACAGTCTTTCGGTCCGCGCCGGTCTGCCTGGCGATCGCCGACACCGATAAGCCTTGTCGATGCAAATCCAAGATCATCATCATCTCCCCGAGCTTCGCGATAAACTGCTAATGGTCAGTGCAGCGACGATGGATCGGTTGCTGTCAGA
>NZ_NWTH01000079.1:0-6292 GCF_002531555.1 Sinorhizobium sp. BJ1 | reverse complement strand
CGAAGCGGGACACTCCTTGTGTCGCCGCAGCACGCGACCGGGCCGCAAAGATCCATCGCGTGCTACGTGATCGTATATGCCTGCTCCCGTATCGTCCAGGTGAACTCATCGTCGAATCCGAGCTCCCTTAGGAGTTCAACGTAAGTCGAACACCAGTTCGTTAGGCTTTGCAGCGTCTCGACTATGAAGGGCTGGTCGACTGGAAATGAGTCGGAACCATGGTTGCTGGCGTCGATTTCCGCGAGTTCAAAGTGTTTATTCCTTCCGGTTGAGGCTCAGCGAAATGACCGGAGATTTCAGTGCGCCGGATCGTGCACCTAAAGCTCTCCAAGAGATCGAAGCGTTGCGTCCGCGGGCCGAAGGCTCCTCGTTTCGGCTCAGGCTTGAAGACCACACCTTCCAACTTCGCGAAGGCCTAACCTTCTATGATTGCAGCCGGCCATCGCAGCGGAGTGTGTGGCCTCGACACGACGCTGGGGCCAGGTGGACACGGGTGATGGGGTGGACGCCCCCCGACGGCACCGCTGTGCCAGAATGGCGGTGTTGCAACCATTGGAGGGAGGCGTCCGTGCCTGAGGTTACCACGATCGGTCTGGATATCGCGAAGAATGTTTTCCATGCGTACGGCGCCGACGAGCGCGGTCACGTGCTTTTCAGCAAGAAGCTCAGCCGGGGAAAGGTGTTGGACTTTTTTGCCGCCCAGCCTGTCTGTACCGTCGCCTTGGAAGCTTGTGGCGGTGCTCATCACTGGGGTCGCGAGCTGATGGACATGGGCCATACGGTCCGGCTGATCCCGCCGGCCTACGTGAAGCCTTTCGTGAAGCGAAACAAGAACGATGCCGTCGATGCTGAGGCGATCTGCGAGGCGGCGCAACGCCCAAACATGCGGTTCGTCGCCGTGAAGAGCGAGGAACAGCAAGCAGCGGCGCTCGTGTTCCGGACCCGCGATCTCTTGGTTCGCCAGCGGACCCAACTGATCAACGCGATCCGCGGTCACCTGACGGAATATGGCTGGGTGGCGCCGAAGGGACCGTCCTATGTGGCGATGCTGGCCGACCTGCTCGAGGAAGAGGAGATGGCCTCCTCGTTGCCGCCAGCCGCCCTAGCGATGATCAGGCTGATGCTGGACCTTCTGCCCGAACTGGACGGGAGGATCGCCGAACTCGACCGGGAAATCGCGCGGCGCGCCCGCGAGGACGCGGTATCGCGGCGGTTGATGACGATTCCGGGCGTCGGCCCGATCACCGCGACCGCAATCGCCGCGCTCGCACCGCCGGCCGAGACCTTCGCGAAGGGGCGCGACTTCGCCGCTTGGCTCGGGCTTGCCCCGCTGCAGAAGTCGACGGGCGGCAAGCAGAAGCTCGGCGCCATCTCAAAAATGGGCGAGCGCACGCTCAGGCGTCTGCTCATCATCGGCAGCATGGCGGTCATAAAACAGGCAGCAAGGCGCGGCGCACCGAAGGGCTCTTGGCTGGAACAGATGCTGGCGCGCAAACCGCGCATGCTGGTGGCGGTCGCGCTCGCCAACAAGATGGCACGGATCGTTTGGGCGCTGCTCATGAAGCAGGAGAGTTACAAGGCTCCGGCCGCGGTCACGGCGTAAGCCGGACGGGCCTGAGGTCGTCGGAGACGTGGTCGGTCGAAGGAGGGTATGGCACAACAGTCGGCGAGACGGGGCCGGAAGAACCAGGGCTCACCACCGTGTCAGCGAGCACGCTTAGGGTGATATGGTTCCGGTCCGCGCACTCCCATACGGGCCCGCAGCCTTTGCGCTGCATCAAGAGGCCGGACAGATGGCAGCATCCGACAACGTGCCAACCGCCGAAAACCGCTTGCGTCTTACGGGGCAATGGTATGGACCCCGCCCTCGCGACGCGGTGGAATCTCGAACGTCAACTGCCATGAAGGAGGATATCATGCAGGTCGTTCGGATAGGTTTGGATTTGGCGAAGTATGTCTTCGAGGTTCACGGCGTCGACAAGCACGGGAAAGTCGTTGTGCGAAAGAGGCTGCGTCGCGATGCGGTGTCCCGCTTCTTCGCCAATTTGCCGGCGTGCCTGGTCGGCATGGAGGCGTCGAACGGGGCGCACTATTGGGCTCGCGTGCTCACCGAACTTGGCCATCAGGTGCGGCTGATCAGCCCTCAGTTCGTGACGCCATACGTCAAGTCAAACAAGAACGACCGGAACGATGCGGAAGCCATCTGCGAAGCGGTCGGCCGGCCGTCGATGCGCTTCGTGCCACGGAAATCAACCGATCAGCTGGCCGTGCAAGCCGTCCATCGCATTTCGCCGGCGTCTCGTCGCCGACAGGGTCAGGCTCGTCAACCAGATTCGCGGTCTTCTGTCTGAGCATGGGATCGTCATTGCCCGTGACATCGCGCAGCTGCGGCGCGGCCTCGCCATCATCGCAGGGAACGACAATGACGGCCTCAGCGAGATGGTTCGCCCGCTCATGAGGGAGTTGCAGGCGGAGTTGGCCGAGCTTGATGCCCGCATTGCATCCTATGATCGCCGGATACGGGAAATCTTCCGCACCAGCGAGCCGTGCCAACGGCTTGGCAAGATCGAAGGCATCGGCCCTGTGACGGCAACGGCCTTGATCGCCGCCGTCGGCGATAGAAGCTGCTTCAAGAACGGCCGTCAGTTCGCGGCCTGGCTTGGCCTGGTGCCGAAGCAGCGATCCAGTCGAGGGCGAGCCCGCTTGTTCGGCATCAGCAAACGCGGCGATCGCTATCTGCGTACACTGATGATTCATGGCGCTCGCGCCGCTTTAAGCCGGGCTGGCGGCAAGCAGGACCCACGAAGCCTCTGGCTCGGCAAGATGCGGCAACGGCGGCACCCCAATGTCGCGGCCGTTGCGCTTGCCAACAAGAATGCGCGGATCGTGTGGGCTATGCTCTCGAGCGACACAGCTTACGAGCCCGCGCTGTCGGTGAAGGCGGCCTGAAGCGAAGCGGCGAACAAGGAAAGGAGGTCTCACCCCGGCAATTGCAGCAAATGGCAGGAGATGGAAAAACGGTCACCCCGTCGCTTCCCAACCTGATCTGTGGACCGGCATGGCGTTAGCCAATGTCATGGGGGCTTTGAGGTGGAAGCGGGCGAAAACCCATCGAGGCTCGCGGCGAAGACGTTGTCCAGCCGCATCACGAAGCCGGATATACGTCAGCAGTTGTGACCAATGATCCTGATCCAGCCGACTGTTGCAATCGGGCGGGGTCCATATACGTCCACAGATGGAGAGCTGATCATGAGAGGGCCCAAGACATCCCGAAAAAAGACGAGCAGACCTTCGCGATCGCTCCTAAGGAGCCCCTGGCGATTCTGGTTGATATGCTTGTGGAGGACTTTCCCTCGCTATCATGCGTGAGAAAGACGCGAGCCGGCCCGCCACCGAGCAGGTTATCTCGAATATCGGATCCGGGCCGTTCAAGTTCAATGAGGCTCTAGCCAGGTCTGGGGCAAGCTTCACCTATGACCGAAATGAAAAATATGTACCCCGCAAGGAGCCGCCCGACGGCTTCGCCGGCGGAAAGGTCTGGAAAGTTTTTCCCGATAACAGACCGCCTTGGCCGCCTTGCGGGCAGGTGAGAACCACAGCGGAGCGAATCCAATCAATACCCCCTTCTTAGTCGCGAACGGCGACTTCGCCTATTACGGCCGGCCGAAGAACGATGAATACCAGGCTCTCCGGGCCAAATGGCGCAAGGCACTCGCCCGAAAACTGTAAGATGTATGGTGTAACTTCGTCGGCGGTGTTCTGCTGGAGCGCGCTGTCCAGCCAACGACGCACCGGAAGTCGTTTTCCGGCCTCCTTGAGGTGGCCGGCGCGTACGGCTTTCCGAATTTGCCAAAGGTTTCAGCCTAATGGGACTACATCCTGCGCAGGATGGTATCGACCATTGCCATGATGGCAATGGTCGGAGCGTTCGTTTTCCTGCTTCTCAGGCTGGCGCCAGGCGACCCGGCGGCTATGATCGCCGGGAAGTCGGCCACGGTGGAGGTGATCGCCGGCATCCGCGAAAAGCTGGGTCTGAACGATCCGATGCCAGTTCAGTTCGCACTCTGGGTGCGCGAAATGTTGGGCGGTGTTCGGCACCTCGCTTTTTCCTGGGCGGCCAGTGCTCGAGTTGATCTTGCAACGCCTTGAACCACCCTTTCCCGTCAATCCTGACGATGATTCTTGCAGTGACGGTCGGGGTCTCGTTCGGCATCCTTGCCGCGTGGCGAACTGGCGGTCTCGTCGAGCGCCTTCTCGCAGTCTTTTCTGCGCTTGGCTATTCCGTCCTATTTCCTCATATACTTTTGGGTGATCAGGACACATTGCCTGCCGGTCCAAGGGTATGTCCCGATCGGAAGTGGCCTCGGACCTTGGTTTGTGCATCTCATCCTGCCAGCCGTAGCATTAGGCCTCGGCTTCATTGCATTCATCGCCCGGGTCACGCGGGCGAGCATGCTCGAAGTTCTGTGGGAAGATTATATGCGCACGGCCGCCGCCAAGGGTGCTTTGTCCTATGCAATGCTTTTTCACCATGCGTTGCAGAATGCCAGCGTGCCAATCCTGCTGTGATCGGAGTGAGTTTTGCTTATATGATCGGCGGCGTCGTTCTCACGGAAACGGTGTTGCCTCATGAGCAGCGTCCGGTGTCCAGATCTCCGTCATCTCACCGGCACGGAACAGCCGGGCAAGTTTCTCGGCATCGCGGCGGTTCGTCTGGACTCGATCGCCAGGCTTGCGCGGGATCAGAGAGGGGGCGCACTCGTAGCCAAGCGCTTCGATCTCCCGCTTCAGAACGTATCCTGTGGGGACAGCCTCATAGCAAAAACTCAATCGTATACCCGGGGGTTCGAGCTTGCGGAGGAGGCGGCGTACTGACGCACCATCGGAGGATATCTCCCCGACATATCGAACCTCGCCGGTACGCCCGCTCTCGGCGAGAGCAACAGCATGCCGATCCTTCGCAACGTCCAATCCTACGAAAACTTCGCTATATCCTTCCATGTTCGTCCTCCTGGTATGAGGATCGGCTCGACGAGCAACCCTCTCGTTTCAACACTGCCGGTGTAAGGCGAACCACCTCACAGCTGGCAACCAGAAAGAAGGTCTTACCGACCAGAAAAGCCAGGTCGCGGCTACTACGAGTAGCCGGATCAATAACCGTTAACAAAAGCGTTACAAACAATAAAAAGAAAATACAAAACATTATCGTTCAAACGCTCTCCTCTATGTAATATTGATCTTGGCCTTTCAGAATCGCATTGGGTCGACGACCTGTACAATAAGACGGTGAAGCACATGAGCTGCGAGACAGATGGTAAGCCACTTTCGTCATTAGAGCTTGAATCATACTTCGGAGACGATTATTTGCATTTTGGTGACGTCGTAAATTCCCCCGAGAAAACTGATCTGGAAGTTGAAGCAATTTGGAATCTACTTTCGCTTAAGGAAGGCGGCCTAGTTCTTGAACTAGGATGCGGTTATGGGCGGATTACCAACCGGCTGGCGAGAAAAGGAGCACGGGTAACGGGGCTGGATGCGTCGCCGGTCCTTCTAAAAAAAGCCGAAGCAGATGCAGCCGAACGTGGGGTAAATGTTGAGTACGTTCTTGGCGATATGCGCTCACTTCCCTGGAGAGATTGCTTTGACGCTGTTTTCCTGTGGTACACAACGTTTGGTTACTTCAATGAAGCGGATAACGAGAAAGTTCTTCATGAAGCCGCCCGTTCTTTACGAAAAGGCGGGCGCCTGCTAATCGATCAACTCAATCGCTGCTCTTTGCTAAGCGGCAAATGGCCTTTGAACGAGATCGTGCGGCGTAACGATGATTTAAGAATTGATATAAGCAACTACGACGCACTAACCGATCGCTGCAACTCTGAGAGAACCATAGTCCGAAATCGATGCGTTAGACGAATGCGTCTTTCTGTCAGACACTACGGGTTTTCTGAATATGTTCGCATGTTGCGCAGCGCGGGGTTTGAGACTGTTGAAGCCTATGGGCAGGAAGGCGGAGAGTTCAAATCCGATGGCCGGCGCCTCGTGGTGATCGCGTACAAGTAATTGGCGTTCAGGGCGATCAAAATGCCACCGATGCTAGCCGTAAGCACCACGTGTCAGGTTCCCCTGAGCCACGTAAGGTCTCTGAGCGGCGATGTCGCGTTGTAAGCCGTCCGGCGAAAACTCACGGATGCTCGAAGCGGTGCCCGCCCTTGGACGCAGGCGCGCGCCCGGGGGGGCACGCTCTCAATATCGCAATCGAATAACGAAATAAGCGCGATCATAACTATCCGAA
>NZ_NWTH01000078.1:0-6408 GCF_002531555.1 Sinorhizobium sp. BJ1 | reverse complement strand
GGCGAGGGATTAAGCTCACAAGGGTTGACGCAAAGCCCGTTACAGAAGATCGCATAATGTACTGGCGGCAACTGCCGGCGCTGAAGCAAGATATCTTTCGGGCGTTGACATAGCATTCCACGCCGTTGCTCGGCTCAATCCCTTGGTCCGATCGCGCCTCTCGCGCAGGTCGTTGCCATGCGCAAAGCGAAGTGCTTCCATGGGCTCCATGAGTCTTGCTCATGGAGCTTTCGATGTCTCTAGACGACGTTGATCTCAACCTTCTTCGCGTCTTCGACGTGTTAATGCAGGAGCGAAGTGTCACGGGCGCTGCCGACCATTTGGGGCGGACCCAGTCTGCCGTCAGCCATTCTCTCGCCAAGCTGCGCACACTTTTCAAGGACGAATTGTTTACACGAGATGGCGGCACCATGAGACCCACGCCGCGAGCACTCGAGCTGGCGACGGATTTGTCTGATGCGCTGGCGAAAATTCGCGCGTCGATCGGGCGCTACAAGGTTTTTGATCCCACAACGACCGAGCGAAAGTTTCGTGTCGGCCTCACTGACTATCATGCGATGATATTCATTCCGCGGTTGATTAAGGAATTCTCCGAGCAGGCGCCGCATGCCACGCTCAACGTGATTCCCGCGAACCGAGTCGAGGCCGAAAGCGCCGACTACTTTCGGCAGGTAGACTGCACGTTGACGGGCGCAAATCTCAAAGATGATCCCAGTCTGGTCAAGGTGGAGCTTGGGCAGGACAGGTTGCTTTGCGCCGTGTGGAGCGGTAGCCAAATTGCACGGAGTCCACTGAGCCTGGAGACTTATCTGTCGGCTTCGCATCTTCAGATTTCGGCAGATGGTCTGGCTGAGGGCTTGGCTGATGGTGCACTGAGAGAGCGTGGTCTCAGGCGAAAGGTCGTGGCCACCATCTCGAACTACTTAGTTATGCCGTGGGTCCTAAGGGGAACCGAGCTCATCACTCATTGCGGCGACGGAATTCTTCAAATGTTTGATGAAACAAGCGAGGTGACACTTCTCTCGCCGCCAATCCCCATTTCATCCGTAAGCGCAAACCTCGTCATCCATCGGCAGATGGCCGCTGATCAGGGAGCCCTTTGGCTGCGGCGATTAATAACCGAACTCTACCACGCCGCTCAAATAAAGAAGAACGAAGTAATATTGGCGAACAAGCTCATGACGTGAGCGGTGGCGGCTTCGGCACTACTCAAGCACGATCTGCAA
The DNA here is from genome assembly GCF_002531555.1 of Sinorhizobium sp. BJ1. Taxonomy (NCBI): domain Bacteria; kingdom Pseudomonadati; phylum Pseudomonadota; class Alphaproteobacteria; order Hyphomicrobiales; family Rhizobiaceae; genus Sinorhizobium; species Sinorhizobium sp. BJ1. The sequence continues at coordinate 5,182 of NZ_NWTH01000078.1, read as the reverse complement.
TCAAAGCGGCAACTCTTGTTCCGAGTCTCGACTGACCGAAAAACAGGGTCGGCGACGGCGGTAGCAGTGTGAACGAAATTCATAATCCGGATGAAGACAATCAATTTGACAAATTAATGCCTTAGGGGCGACCCTCTTCTTGCAAATAAAAAGGGGATCCTTCTATGCGCAAGATTATGACTGGAGTTGTCGGGGCGGCGTTTGCCGCTTATGCGTCCACCGTCTGGGCAGGGATGTTGGACAACGTAAAGGCAAAAGGAATTCTCACGTGCGGGACAAATCCGGCAACGGCGGGCTTCAGCGTCCCTAATAACGAAGGGAAGTGGACGGGGTTCGTGGTCGATTACTGCCGTGCTGTGGCTGCCGGCGTCCTCGGCGATGCGACCAAGGTCAAGTTCATTCCCCTCAATGCAAAGGATCGCTTCACCGCACTCCAGTCCGGCGAGATCGACATTCTGGCGCACAACGCCACCTGGACTTCCTCGCGCGATACCTCGCTCGGCATCATTTTCGCCGGCACGTATTTCTATGACGGCCAGGGCTTCATGGTGCGCAAGTCGGAGAACATTAAGTCGGCGAAGGACCTGGACGGCGCATCGATCTGCGTTTCGCAGGGAACCACCACAGAGCTGAATCTCGCAGACTACTTCCGTTCCAACGGCATGACCTTCAGCGCTGTCGGTTTCGCCGATGAAGAGGCCGTCATCAAGGCCTATGAAGAGGGGCGGTGCGACGTCTTCTCCGCCGACACGTCCAGTTTGAACGCTGCGCGTATCCGCATGGCCAATGCCGATGACAGTGTCGTTCTCCCCGAAATCATTTCGAAGGAGCCTCTCGGACCCGCTGTGCGCCAAGGTGACGATCAGTGGCTCAACATCGCCAAGTGGACTCTCAATGTCATGCTCGCCGCAGAGGAGTTCGGCGTCACTTCGAAGAATGTCGACGAGATGAAAAACTCCGACAATCCGAACATCCGCCGCCTGCTGGGCGTCGAAGGCAGTTTCGGCAAGGATGTAGGGCTCGGCGAAACGTGGTCGCAGGACATCATCAAGCAGGTCGGCAATTATTCCGAAATCTTCGAACGTTCGATCGGCAAGGAATCTCCGCTGAAGATCGAGCGGGGCGTTAATGCTCTCTGGAGCGCAGGCGGCCTTCAGTACGCGCCCCCCATCCGTTGATGGGCAACGGAGGCCGCCGCGAAAAGCGGCGGTCCCCTGGTCAAGTTGGGAGGCACGAATGGTTGACATCTCTCAGCCTGCGCATCTGCGCAGGGCTTTCTCGATCTATGACAAGAAGGTTCGCGCAATCGCCTATCAAGCCGGGTTGGCTGTAAGTCTGGCTGTCATCGCTGTAGGAATCGCGACCCAAACTGTTTCTAACATGAGACAGCGCGGCATCCCCCTGACGTTCGACTTCTGGAACCAAACGGCGGGCTTCCAGATAAATCAGACCCTCATCCCTTATGACACCCTTTCCAGCTATGGCCAGGCGTTCTGGGTCGGGGTCGCGAACACACTTCTTGTCAGCGCTTTCGGCATCGTGCTTGCCACGATCATCGGGTTCCTGATCGGCATTTCGCGTCTTTCCAACAATTGGATAGCAGCCAACGTGGCAACTTCGTACGTGGAGGTCATCAGGAACATCCCGCTGCTGCTTCAGCTTCTGTTCTGGTACAACGCGGTACTCAAGCCGCTGCCCGCGCCGAAGTCTTCTATCGCCCTGCCGGGGGGAATCTATCTCAACAACCGTGGGATCATCCTGCCTGCTGTCGAGTTTCATGCAGGGGCCGGCTTGGTGGGCATGGCCATCGTTGCAGCAGTCGCATTCACAATAGCATTCAGCGCCTACGCGAGCGGCGTTCAAAAGCGAACCGGCAAGCAGCTTCCGGTTTTGGCCGTCGGTCTGCTCCTGCTCACAGGCTTACCGTTGGCGGCCTATGTGGCGGCGGGAAGCCCATGGTCTTTCACGTATCCGGAACTCAGGGGCTTCAACTTCCGTGGCGGCCAGCAAATCTACCCTGAATTCGCGGCTCTCCTTCTCGGCCTCTCCGTCTACACGGCGTCCTTTATCGCTGAGATCGTTCGCGGGGGCATACAGGCGGTTTCCAAGGGTCAGACCGAAGCGGCCCATGCCCTCGGGCTCCCGCAAGGCAAGACGTTGCGCCTCGTTGTGGTGCCTCAAGCGCTGCGGATCATCATTCCGCCTCTGACCAGTCAATACCTGAACTTGATCAAGAACTCCTCGCTTGCTGTTTTCATTGGATATCCTGACCTCGTGCAAGTCTTCGCGGGATCGGTACTTAACCAGACAGGTGCCGCGGTCCAGGTGATGGCCATAACGCTTGCGGTATACCTGGTCATCTCACTGATTACGTCAGCAGCAATGAATGCCTTTAACCTGCGCTTCGCGCTCGTGGAGAGATAAATGACCACAACTCTTCCCGTCGCGACGGCTTTCCATCACGAGTATATCCCAACCACCCCGCCACCGGCGGACATCCGGCCTAGCCCTCTCACCTGGGCGCGAAAGAACCTGTTCTCAAGCCCGTTCTCATGCTGTTTGACTGTATGCTTCACCGGATTGGCGGTGTGGCTCGTCTCTCAGTTTCTGAGTTTCGCGTTGATTAATGCCGTCTGGAGCGGTGATAGCGAGGTCTGTCGCGCGAATCCCGATGGTGCATGCTGGTCATTCATTCGTGCCAAGCTGAACTACCTCCAGTACGGAGCCTATCCTCCCACCGAACGCTGGCGCGTCGACCTGACACAGGTAATCGGGGCCATTTTGATCGCTTGGCTTCTTTGGCGGAACGCTCCGCGTCGGAACACGGCAGCGCTCCTATTCTTCGGAGTGTACCCCGTTGTTGGGTTCGCTCTGCTTCGCGGCGTCGAAGCGATCGGCCTGCCTGTCATCGACACCACCCTCTGGGGCGGGATGATGATCACGCTCTTGATGTCGGTCGTGGGGATTGTGTTTTCGCTGCCGCTTGGTGTCGTCCTGGCCCTCGGCCGACGCTCCGAGCTACCGATCGTCAAGGCTGTCTGCGTCTTCTACATTGAGGTTGTGCGCGGTGTGCCTTTCATCACCGTTCTCTTCATGGCGAATTTCATGATGCCTCTATTTGTGCCGGAGGCGCTCACACCCGATAGGCTGCTGCGGCCGATGATCGGAACCGCCCTCTTCTCAGCCGCATACATGGCAGAAGTCGTGCGCGCCGGATTGCAAGCTATCCCGAAGGGACAATACGAAGGCGCCCAGGCTCTTGGGGTCGGGTACTTTACGATGATGAGGCTAATCATCCTGCCTCAGGCCTTGACCATCGTCATCCCCGGCATCGTTTCGACATTCATCGGCCTGTTCAAGGATACGACGCTGGTGGCCATCGTCGGCATCGCGGACTTCCTGCGCGCAGTCGAAGCAGCCCGCATCGATCCCAATTGGGCAGGACCAACGATCTCCTCCACCGGCTACCTCTTCGCCGCGATCATCTACTGGTTGTTCTGCTTCGGAATGTCTCGTTACTCGCAGTCTGTGGAACGTCACCTCGCGCGCGGCCATAAATCATAGGAGTTGTTGATGCTCAGCAAACCAAAGCCGGCAGCTTCTGTGTCGGGCAGTCCGAAAATGGCCGTTGAGTTGTATCAAGGCCGCGACGCCTTCTGCCTTTCAAAAGCGCTCGATCGGAGCGTGCACAGCACTTCTTGCGACAAATCCTGCAGTGACTTTTCCCGCTCGTTTTACCAGCGCGGTGGTTCGCGCAACAATAATTTCTAGGAATCTGAACCAATGACATACTCACAGCCGGGCGTGCCGGCGGCCAGGAAACTGGGCGCGAAGGAGTTTGATTTTGGCGTTGTCCACGATCGCAGCCAATTCGGATCTGCGAAATGGGCCAATCAATGGGATGAGTTCTCCCCTCGTGTCGAGGGCGAAGGGCTGATCTCTCTCTGGACGGCTGACATGGACTTCCGGGCGCCGAAGCCAGTGATCGCGCGCCTGCGGGAGGCTGTCAATCATGGTATCTACGGCTATACGAAGCGCGATCCGCATCACTATGAAATCGTCAAATCATGGTTCGAGCGTCGCCACAACTGGGACGTGGACCTGGCGACCCTGCTTCCTGCCCCTGCCATTATGCCTTCGGTTGCGGCTATACTGCGGACCTTCACGCGGCCAGGAGACGGTGTCATCGTACAGGCGCCAGTCTATTCGCCATACTTTCAAGTCGTCCGCGACAACCATAGGACGCTCCTGATCAACCGCTTGAGGCTTGTTGAGGGTGGTTACGAGCTCGATCTGGATGACTTCGAGCGTCTGGCTGCAAACGGGGCGCGCGCCTTCTTGTTGTGCAACCCGCACAACCCAGCCGGGAAGGCCTGGACGCGCGAGGACTTCGAGAGCTTGGATTCGCTGTGCGAGCGCTACGGCATTCTGGTCATCTCCGACGATATTCACTGCGACATTCGCCTAAACGACAGCCCACATGTCGTGTTTTCCTCGATCAGTGAGGGCGCGGCGGCGAAGTCCTTCATCTGCACAGCCCCTACCAAAACGTTTAACTTGGCCGGTGTGCCTTCGGCCACGCTTTCCGTCGCTGACTCGAAACGCCGGGAGAAATTGTTCCGGGTCATGCAAGCGTCGTTCATGGTGAACGCCAATTTCTTTGGGCGCATAGCTCTGGAGGTTGCTTACACCTCAGGCGATCAGTGGCTGGACCACCTGACACCCTATATTCGCGACAACGTCAATCTTGTATTGAGCCGGGCCGCAGAGTCACTTCCGGGTATCTCCCCTATGCGACCGGACGCCTCGTTTTTGGTCTGGCTGGACGCGCGGGAAGTGGACGCAAAGGTTGGAGGCGTACATCGCTTCTTCGTCGAGCGAGCCGGCGTCAACTTATACGACGGGCGCGTTTATGGGCCGGGTGGAGAGGGCTTCATTCGGCTCAACGTCGGTTGCCCGCGTTCGGTCCTCGAGGAAGCTTTGGCTCGCATGGCGAGCGCCCTTTCATCGCTTTAGGCCTTTGTCGACAACGCTCATAACCGAGCCGCCGCCCTTGACCCATTAGAGAACGGTATCGGTCGAAGGGAGCCGTTCTTCACGAGCCCCGTGCACGGCTTGTTTCTTTTGAGCGCAAGCTGCGTGCCATCGCCCGTCAGGACGACAACGCACTTCGGCTGATGAC
>NZ_NWTH01000077.1:0-2500 GCF_002531555.1 Sinorhizobium sp. BJ1 | reverse complement strand
TAGGTAGAGCGTCGACCGAATACCCCCGGGGGTAGAGCACTGGATGGGCTATGGGGACTCACCGTCTTACTGATCCTAACCAAACTCCGAATACCGGGGAGTACTAGTCGGCAGACACACGGCGGGTGCTAACGTCCGTCGTGAAAAGGGCAACAACCCTGACCTCCAGCTAAGGTCCCCAAGTCATGGCTAAGTGGGAAAGGATGTGAGGATCCCAAAACAACCAGGATGTTGGCTTAGAAGCAGCCATCATTTAAAGAAAGCGTAACAGCTCACTGGTCTAAATAAGGGTCTTTGCGCCGAAAATGTAACGGGGCTGAAGCCATGCACCGAAGCTGAGGCTTACGATCTTCTAGCGAAGACGTAGGGGTAGCGGAGCGTTCCGTAAGCCTGTGAAGGGATACCCGTGAGGGGTCCTGGAGGTATCGGAAGTGCGAATGTTGACATGAGTAACGATAAAGAGGGTGAGAGACCCTCTCGCCGAAAGACCAAGGGTTCCTGCTTAAAGTTAATCTGAGCAGGGTTAGCCGGCCCCTAAGACGAGGCGGACACGCGTAGTCGATGGGAACCACGTTAATATTCGTGGGCCTGGTGGTAGTGACGGATCGCACAAGTTGTTCGGACTTATTGGATTGTCCGGGCGGCGGCGCGGTTCCAGGAAATAGCTCCACCGTATAGACCGTACCCGAAACCGACACAGGTGGTCAGGTAGAGTATACCAAGGCGCTTGAGAGAACTATGTTGAAGGAACTCGGCAAATTGCACGCGTAACTTCGGAAGAAGCGTGACCCTTTTTGACGCAAGTCAGATGGGGTGGCACAGACCAGGGGGTAGCGACTGTTTATCAAAAACACAGGGCTCTGCGAAGTCGCAAGACGACGTATAGGGTCTGACGCCTGCCCGGTGCTGGAAGGTTAAGAGGAGGGGTGCAAGCTCTGAATCGAAGCCCCAGTAAACGGCGGCCGTAACTATAACGGTCCTAAGGTAGCGAAATTCCTTGTCGGGTAAGTTCCGACCTGCACGAATGGCGTAACGACTTCCCCGCTGTCTCCAACATAGACTCAGTGAAATTGAATTCCCCGTGAAGATGCGGGGTTCCTGCGGTCAGACGGAAAGACCCCGTGCACCTTTACTATAGCTTTACACTGGCATTCGTGTCGGCATGTGTAGGATAGGTGGTAGGCTTTGAAGCGGGGACGCCAGTTCTCGTGGAGCCATCCTTGAAATACCACCCTTATCGTCATGGATGTCTAACCGCGGTCCGTCATCCGGATCCGGGACAGTGTATGGTGGGTAGTTTGACTGGGGCGGTCGCCTCCGAAAGAGTAACGGAGGCGCGCGATGGTGGGCTCAGAGCGGTCGGAAATCGCTCGTCGAGTGCAATGGCATAAGCCCGCCTGACTGCGAGACTGACAAGTCGAGCAGAGACGAAAGTCGGTCATAGTGATCCGGTGGTCCCGCGTGGAAGGGCCATCGCTCAACGGATAAAAGGTACGCCGGGGATAACAGGCTGATGACCCCCAAGAGTCCATATCGACGGGGTTGTTTGGCACCTCGATGTCGGCTCATCGCATCCTGGGGCTGGAGCAGGTCCCAAGGGTTTGGCTGTTCGCCAATTAAAGCGGTACGTGAGCTGGGTTCAGAACGTCGTGAGACAGTTCGGTCCCTATCTGCCGTGGGTGTAGGAATATTGACAGGATCTGTCCCTAGTACGAGAGGACCGGGATGGACATATCTCTGGTGGACCTGTTGTCCTGCCAAGGGCATAGCAGGGTAGCTATATATGGAAGGGATAACCGCTGAAGGCATCTAAGCGGGAAACCCACCTGAAAACGAGTATTCCCTTGAGAACCGTGGAAGACGACCACGTTGATAGGCCGGGTGTGGAAGTGCGGCAACGCATGAAGCTTACCGGTACTAATCGTTCGATCGGCTTGATCGTTCCCATTGCTCATGCTCATCAAACGAAGTTTGATGATGCTGTCTTCTGTCCTGACGCGCAAAAGCGCTCCGGACGGGCCGCGCCAAAAGGCGCGACGGCCTTTGGCCTTGCGGAGCTGACGCTCCGGTAAGCGCCACAAGCACCGTCAAAGACGTGTTCAAAAAATGAAGTGAAAACTTCAGCCAGCTTCTCAAATCAGTTTGCTCCCTCCGGGGAGCAAAGCTTGCGCTTTGCCGACCTGGTGGTTCTGGCGGGGTGGCTGCACCCGTTCCCATTCCGAACACGGCCGTGAAACGCCCCAGCGCCGATGGTACTTCGTCTTAAGACGCGGGAGAGTAGGTCGCTGCCAGGTCTGCAAATCGCAAGCGTAAAACGCCGCTCCCCGTCGAGCCAACGAGACGGACAAGGCAGCGGCGCAAAAAGATCATCTTCTCTTCAGCCTTCGGCCCGGCCGAAACAATGGGCCGCTCAACGCGGCCTTTTCTTGCTTCGGAAACCGCAAAACGCCGGGTGGAGCAGCCCCCCGGACCGCAGGGCCAAAGGCCGAGGATCGCAAAC
>NZ_NWTH01000076.1:0-6499 GCF_002531555.1 Sinorhizobium sp. BJ1 | reverse complement strand
CTTTGTTTGCCTCTACGGCCCTCCAAAAAATCAGAGGTCCCAGAAAACGGACTTTTTCAACGGTATCGGTCGAGAGTACGCCTTCATCAGCCTCGCGGAATGGTGGTGAGCAGAAGTCCAATTCGCTGAGCCGGAGGGCGGCATTTGCCGGACTCAGTTGCCATTCCCATCGCTTGGGGCTTGGACGTATAATGGCTGCGCAGAGCTTCTCTCGAAAGATCGTCGTCACCACGCCCCGGTTGGGCAGGGCGATCCACGATCTTTTGCAACGGGACCAGCTAAGCGCCATAACGAGGCACTATTCCTGTGGCGATAGACGAACCAGGCGGGCCAACCAAACGCGATTTCTCTATCTGGTGACAGCCATGGCGGGGGCCGTCGGTGTCGGGGCCGCGTCCTGGCCATTCATTGACCAGATGCGTCCTGACGCATCGACGCTCGCGATGGCCTCCATCGAGGTGGATGTATCACCCCTCGCAGAAGGCATGTCTCTGACCGTCAAATGGCGCGGTCGGCCGGTCTTCATTCGAAACCGCACCCAGCAGGAGATCGAGGCGGCAAAGGCGACAGCACTTGATGATCTAAAGGATCCATTCGCCCGGAACGCCAACCTTGCCGACGACCAGCCTGCGACCGATGTCGCCCGCTCCGCCGGGGAGGCGAAGGAGAACTGGATCGTGATGATTGGCGTCTGCACGCATCTCGGCTGCGTGCCTCTAGGACAGGCCGGCGATTTCGGGGGCTGGTTCTGCCCCTGCCACGGATCGCACTATGATACCGCCGGCAGGGTCCGCAAGGGACCCGCACCGGAGAACCTTGCGATTCCGCGCTTCGAATTCGTGTCCGAAACTGTTGTGCGGATTGGATAGTCCTCTGCCTGGTTAAATAACCCAGTGGAGGTCGGATGCGGCCTCGGTCGCAACTTTCCGTGACCGTCTTCCAATGAACGGCGCGCTATGCAAGCATAAGCGCATGTTCGCTGTCGTCGCGCTCCGGCGCTTTCTTTGTCTGTTAGCGCTGCTCGGGGTCGTGTTCGGTCCCGTGAGCATGAGCGTGGCGGCGAATGCGATGGCACTTTCGTCCGACATGCAGATGGAAGCCATGCCGGGCATGGAAGGCGCCGAGGACATGTCCTGCTGTCCGGAGCAGCAGCCCGCCCAAAAGAACGAATGCGGTAGGGCGTGTCCGCTCGCACTCTTATGCTCCTCCACCATTCTCGCCCATGAGGACACGGGCGGCCGGCGCATCAGTCTTGAGTCCCGCGAACTGTCGCACGGCTTGTTAGAGGACAGCCATCTGCCCTCGGCTATCATCGAGCCGCCCGCGCGACCTCCCAAGGCCTGATCTCACCTTCGATCCGCTGGATTCGTCCTGCCCAAGCGTCGGCGGGTGCATCCGACCATATTGTCTGTTCAAGGACGCGGCCGACCTGCCGGTCCTGGGTGAGATTTCGTATGAACCAATTTTCTCGCAAGGGAATCCTCGCATCGCTGGCGGTTGTGCTCGCCTCGACAACCACATCCTTCGCCACTGCAACGGACTACGAGTTCCAGCTCGTCCAGTCCGAGGTCGCGCAGAGTCCGGAAGCGACTGTCGCGGTTCGGCTGATCGACAAGCGAACGGAAAAGCCCGTTTCGGACGCGGTGATCTTCACCACGCGCCTCGACATGGCACCGGAAGGCATGGAGGCAATGACCACCTCTGTCGAGCCTGTGCCGTCTACGGAACCCGGCATCTACCGCTTCAAGACCAACCTCAGCATGGAAGGCGGCTGGCGCTTCAAGCTCGCTGCCAAGGTCCAGGGCGAGACCGACACCGTCCAAGGCGAAGTCATCCTGCAGGCGACACCGTGAAGACGTTCAAATTCCTGGTCCTCGTCAGCTCCCTCGCCGCCGCTGGCGGGGGAGGCTACGTGGCGGGCACGCGCGGCCTCGCCACCAACTTCCGCCAGTTTTTCCCCGGGCAGGCGCTCGGGGAAACAATGCCGCCCGCGGCCATGCCGACGGGCAAGGTCATCTACTACCGCCATCCGGACGGTGCGCCGGAGTATTCGGCTATGCCGAAGGAAACTCCTGACGGCCGCGCCTTCGTCGCCGTGCGGCAGAGCGAGGACGTATCCTTCGAGACGGTGGAGAAGGCATCCGCCGAAAGCGCGGGAGCCACGCCGAACGCGGGCGAGCGCAAGATACTCTATTACCGCAATCCCATGGGCCTGCCCGACACCTCCAAGGTGCCGAAGAAAGACTCGATGAGCATGGACTACATCCCGGTCTACGAGGGCGACGAGGCGGACACCTCCGTCGTCAAAGTTTCGCTCGGCAAGCTCCAGCGGACCGGGGTGAAGACAGCGACGGCGGAGCGAGCCGTCATCGCCCGCAAGGTGCGCGTGCCCGGCACTGTCGCATTCGACGAACGGCTGGTGCGGATTGTCTCGATGCGGGCGGACGCCTTCATCGAAGATGTCGCCGACGTCACCACAGGCGACCGAGTGAAAAAAGGTGACCGGCTCTTCCATTTCTATTCGAAGGAGATCGCCAAGGCCGGAGCTGAATACGCCACGGAACTGCGCGGCGGCGGCAAGCCCGACCTCGACGTCGGCGGCGCGCTGCAACTGCGCAATCTCGGCGTACCGGAAGAGGCGGTCCGGGCGATCGCGCGCGACCGGGCGGTGCCCAAGAGCATCGCCTACCTGTCGCCCGGCGACGGCGTCGTCCTCGAGCGCAACGCGACCACGGGCATGATGGCGGAGGCCGGCGACGTCCTGTTCCGCATCGCCGACACGTCCAGGGTGTGGGTGATCGCGGACGTCCCCGAATACGATGCCGCAGCCATCCGCAAGGGCGCGCCCGCCACGGTCAGCGTGCGCAATCTCCCCGGCAAGATGTTCGAAGGCACCGTCGACCTGATCTATCCCGAGGTTCAGGCGCAGACGCGGACGGCCAAGGTACGGGTTGAGCTCTCCAACGCCGATGGCCTGCTTCTCGCCAACATGTACGCCGAGGTCGAGATCGCCTCGGGCGAACCGGATCCGGTTGTCGCCGTGCCGAACAGCGCCGTCATCGACACGGGTGATCGCCAACTGGTGTTCGTCGACAAGGGCGACGGCCGCTTCGAACCGCGTGACGTCGCTCTCGGAGCGCGTGGCGATGACCGGACGGAGATCACGAAAGGGATCGAAGCCGGCGAGAAGATCGTGGTTGCCGCCAACTTCCTGCTCGACGCTGAAAGCAACCTCAACGCGGCGCTGAATTCGCTGACCGCGAGCGAGGCACAGCCATGATCTCCAACTTGATCGCCTGGTCCGCTCGCAATCTCGTGCTGATCTTCGTCGGCGCTGCGCTCTCGATCGCCGCCGGAGTCTATTCCCTGCGGACGCTTCCGCTGGATGCCATCCCGGACCTCTCGGACGTGCAGGTCATCGTCTTTACCGACTATCCCGGCCAGGCACCGCAGGTGGTCGAGGACCAGGTCACCTATCCGCTGACGACGTCCATGCTGACCGTCCCACGCTCGAGGGTCGTGCGCGGCTTCTCCTTCTTCGGGGTTTCCTTCGTCTACGTCATCTTCGAAGACGGGACCGATCCCTACTGGGCGCGCAGCCGCGTGCTCGAATACCTGAACGCCGCCTCCAGCAGGCTGCCCGAAGGCGTGTCGCCGAGCCTCGGCCCGGATGCGACGGGCGTGGGCTGGGTCTACCAGTACGCCCTCGTGGCGAAGGAACTGTCGCTGGCGGAACTCCGCTCGCTGCAGGATTGGGTTGTCCGCTTCGCCGCTTCGAAGTCCGAGGGCGTCGCCGAGGTCGCGAGCGTCGGCGGCTTCGTCAAGCAGTACTCCATCGTCGTCGACCCGGCACGCCTCAGAGCGCAGAACGTGACGCTTAAACAAGTCGCCGACGCGGTCCGCGCCAGCAATCGGGACGTCGGTGGGCGGACGGTCGAGATTTCCGAATTCGAGTTCATGGTCCGGGGCAAAGGCTACCTGCAGGGCATCAAGGACATCGAGAACATCGTTCTGATGACCGAAGGCGGCACGCCGCTCCGTCTTGGCGACGTAGCGCGGGTGGAGACGGTTCCAGACGAGCGCCGCGGCATTACTGAGTTGAACGGCGAAGGAGAGGTCGCAAGCGGCATCGTGCTGCAGCGGGTCGGCGAAAACGCGCTTAACGTCATCGACAGCGCCAAGAAGAGCCTGACGGCGATCAAGGAAAGCCTTCCCGCCGGCACGGAAATCCTGCCCGTCTACGATCGCTCGGAGCTGATCGAGGCGGCGATCGAGACGCTCAAGGGCACGCTCGTCGAGGAATCCGTCATCGTCGCCCTGGTCACGATCGCTTTCCTCCTCCATGTCCGCAGCGCCCTCGTTGCGATCATCATGCTGCCGATCGGCATCCTGATCTCCTTCGTCGCGATGCGCGCGCTCGGCATCGGGGCCAACATCATGAGCCTCGGCGGCATCGCCATCGCCATCGGCGCGATGATCGACGCGGCGATCGTCATGATCGAGAACGCCCACAAGCATCTGGAGCGCGCCCCGCCTGACAAATCCCGCACCGAGGTGCTGATCAAGGCGGCGAGCGAGGTCGGCCCGGCGCTCTTCTTCAGCCTGCTGATCATCACGGTATCGTTCCTGCCGATCTTCACGCTGGAGTCGCAGGAGGGACGGCTGTTCGGGCCGCTCGCATTCACCAAGACCTTCGCCATGGCGGCCGCCGCGCTCCTATCGGTGACGCTCGTTCCGGCGCTGATGGTGGTGTTCGTGCGAGGCCGGATCGTGCCGGAGCACAGAAACCCGCTGAATCGTTTTCTCATCTGGATCTACCGCCCGGTGATTGCCGGGGTGCTGCGGGCGAAGACGATCACGATCCTGCTGGCGGTCGCAGCACTTGTCGCGACGGTCTGGCCGGCGCGCCAGATCGGCATCGAGTTCATGCCGAGCCTCAACGAAGGCACGCTCATGTACATGCCGACGACCTTGCCCGGCCTGTCGGTGACAAAGGCGGCCGAGTTGATGCAGACTCAGGACCGGATCATCAAGTCCTTCCCGGAAGTCGAGACCGTCTTCGGCAAGGCGGGAAGGGCGCTGACCGCCACCGATCCCGCGCCGACGGAGATGTTCGAGACGATTATCACGCTGAAGCCGAAGCCAGAATGGCGTCCGGGCGTGACGATCGAGAGCCTCAAGCAGGAGATGGATGCGGCGCTGCAGTTCCCTGGCGTTTCCAATGCCTGGACCATGCCGATCCGCGCCCGCATCGATATGCTGTCGACGGGTATCCGCACCCCCGTCGGCGTCAAGGTGTACGGGACCGATCTCGGGGAGATGGAGCGGATCGCACGCGATATCGAGACTGTGCTCAAGACGATCCCCGGCACCACGAGCGCCTATGCCGAGCGCGTCATCGGCGGCTACTACCTCGACATCATCCCCGATCGCTTGGCGCTCGGGCGCTATGGCTTGAGCATCGGCGACGTCCAGGAGGTGATCGGCACGGCGCTCGGATCCGAGGTGGTGACCTCGACGGTCGAGGGCCGCGAGCGCTATGGCGTCGCGGTCCGCTATCCGCGGGCGTTCAGGAGCGATCCGCAATCGATCGCCCGCGACGTCGAGGTCGCGCTTCCCGGCGGCGGAACGGTTCCGCTCGGCGCTGTCGCCGACGTGACGCTGACCCGTGGGGCCACGACGATCCGCACCGAGAACGGCCAGCTCGCCGTCTACGTCTTCGTCGACATCGCCAATCGCGATCTCGGCGGCTACGTCGCGGAAGCGAAGAACGCGGTCGCCAAGAGCGTGACGATGCCCGCCGGCTACTCCGTCGCCTGGAGCGGCCAGTACGAGTACCTCGAACGGGCCAAGGCCCGCCTCGCGATGGTCGTGCCGCTGACGCTCGCACTGATCTTCCTGCTGCTCTACCTGAACTTCAAGGCGCTGACCGAGACGCTGATCGTCATGCTGTCGCTGCCCTTTGCGCTTGTCGGCGGCATCTGGCTGATGTGGTGGCTTGGCTTCAACGCCTCGGTGGCCGTGGTCGTCGGCTTCATCGCGCTCGCGGGCGTGGCGGCCGAGACCGGCGTGATCATGCTGATCTATCTCGACCAGGCGCTCCGGGAACGGCGCGCGGCATGCTCGGCTGAGAAGCGCGCGTTCACGCGAGACGACCTGCATCAGACGATCATGGTCGGTGCAGTCGAACGGGTGCGGCCGAAGATGATGACTGTCGTGGCGATCATCGCGGGGCTGGTGCCGATCCTCTGGAGCACGGGCACCGGCTCGGAGATCATGCAGCGTATCGCCGTGCCGATGATCGGTGGCATGATCTCGTCGACCGTGCTCACGCTCGCGGTGATCCCGGCGATCTACGGACTGGTGAAGGGCTGGCGGCTGGCGGCCGACAACCGACCAGCGGTCGAGGCCGCAGAGGAGAAGCTCTTGGAGGCGGCCGAGTAATGGAAAAGTCAAGCCGCTTTTCGGTTGGGATCGAATGCCTGTCTGGATCGGATCA
>NZ_NWTH01000075.1:0-7926 GCF_002531555.1 Sinorhizobium sp. BJ1 | reverse complement strand
CATGGAGCTTCTCACTGAGACGTTCCGGGTTTTTGAGAGCGAGAACCTATGAGGCGGGCGCGTATCCATCCTAACTGGACGCAATCCATGTTGGCCGATGTGCAGGAGCCAACCCCTCTGCCACAGCCAGGCAGCGCCGGCATGATGTCGGTAAGGGCATCATCAGCCACGGGCTTGTCGAGCCAAAAGACGTCTAAGGGGGCACCGTGCGCGTCAGCATCAGCGGCGCCAACCGAATGATCCGCCCCCTAATCAGGTATCCCGCCGTACGAAGTGGGCTAGCTTCGCCAGAGGTTGAAACAATGCACAAGAAGGGTGAAACGATGCACAAGAAGACCGTCGACACCGTCATCTTCAACGGTGACATTTTTACCGGTGACAGAAGTCAGCCTCACTATCGACCGGGGGCCATAGCGATTTCTGATGGCGTAGTGGTCGGGATAGGTCGCGAGCAAGAGATTCTGTCGGTGTACGATGCAACGCGCAGGATCGACGCTCAGGGCGCTTTGGTCCACCCAGGCTTCATTGAAACCCATTTTCATTCTACGGGAACGGCTTATCACGGGGCGCCTTTCTCGCCGCAGTCGGGCACTGCCAGCAAGGTGAACTACTCGAGTATGAAGGCAGCGACTGACCCCGAGATAACCGCCGCCTATACGGCTGCGGCCGCTTGCTCGATGCTACAACGCGGCTTCACCCTGTACTTCGAGTCAGCCACCGTCTTCGAAACGGATGCGTTTGCCGAAACACTGACCAAGTGCGGGGTGCGGGGAATGGTGACCGCACCATGGGGATGGGACGATATGTCGTCCGACATGAACGATGGGTATGGGCTGAACGAGACGCTGATGCGGCGTGCGCCGGCGGACGCGAGGCGGGTTATCGACCAGTGCAAGCACGAACTTGCGCGCAACAAGGACGACAATGCATTGGTACGCGGCTATGTCGGTCTGTGCGGAGGTACGACCGCCACGGACGAGCTCGTCCGGGAAGCGGTGAGACTGGCCACCGAATCCAATGTGATCTTCTGGCAGCACCAGGCATTCGAGCCCGAGGGTGACGCGGAAGAGCGAAGGAAGTTTGGTGACTCCGGCACGGCCCGCATGTACCGGCTCGGAGCCCTTGGGCCCAACACTACGCTCGCGCATATGAACATGCTTGACGAACAGGACGTCGAGCTCATCCTGGCGATGAAGCCGGGCCTTTCCTGGTGCCCCAATAATGCGATGGGCTATCGGATTACCCCACCGCATAAATGCTGGTTTCCGCATCTCTACCGAAAGGGGGCAAGTGTTTCGCTCGGTGTCGACACGATCATGATCCATCCGATCGGGATCGCCGGCCTCATGAGCCTCTACCTGTCGAGACTGGTTGGGGACAGAATGAACGACTCCGATCCATTTTACATGCAGACGATCGATGCTGCGAGAAACGTAGGCCTCGGTGACAGGCTGGGCAGCCTGACCGTGGGCAAGCGCGCCGATGTGGTCATCCGAGAAGCTCGCGACATCACCCATTACTCCTGGCGCGACGATATGGGCATCCTGTTGTCGCTGTCCTCGTCGATGATCCCGGTCGACACAATTCTCATCGATGGCAAGGTCGTCATGGAAAAGGGCCGGCTCACGACAATGGATCAGGATGAAATCCTTGCCGAAGCCGTGCGCCAGCGCGATCTTTTGGCCGACAGGCTCTCCGCGTGAGCATGCAACGTAAGCGGCGCGGGTGAGCAGGAGGCGCATCCGCGTTTCCCAGCACAAAAACAGATTAGGGGGACGATAATGCAAAAGACTTATGATGCGATTGTGATTGGGGGCGGAAACAACGGCCTTGCTTGCAGCTGCTACCTGGCAAAAGCAGGCCTGAAGGTGCTGGTGCTCGAGCGTCGCCATGTCGTTGGCGGCGCAGCTCGGTCCGAGGAAGTTGTTCCCGGCTTCACCTTTTCCGTTTTTTCCTACGTTGCATCTCAGCTACATCCGAAGGTAGTCACCGAGCTCGAACTCAGGAAATATGGTCTTCGATCTGTCAATGGGGACGATCGCACGTTCCGGCCCGTGGACGAAAAGCGCTCAATGATGGTCGGCGGCGACATCGGACATATGCAGGCTGTCTTGTCCCGATTTTCCCGGGCCGACGCTGCCAGATACCCGGAGTTTCGCAAGCATCTCTCAAGCGTTTCGCAGTTTGTCTACAGACTCAAGCTGCAGACGCCAGTCGACCTCGTCGCCAGTCCGTTGCGGTCCAGGCTCAAGACAGCGAGTTTCCTATGGGAGAATCGCAACGTCGGCGACGATTTCTACAAGCTAATTGATCTCTTCACCCTGAGCTCTGATGAATATCTGAGCCGTTGGTTTGAGAGCAGTGAAGTGAAGGCTGTGTTCGCGTACGCGGTGGGCGGGAGCCTGGTAGGTCCAAAGACCCCCGGGTCCGCATGGCTTGCGCTGCATGGCGGCTCGAGCCATGATGAGAAAGACGCCATCCACGGACAGGTCGTCGGGGGAATGGGCTCCATCACTCAGGCGATGGCGCGGTGCGCCGAGGACCACGGCGTCGAGATTCTCGTCAACAGCGATGTCACACAGGTCCAGACGCGCAACGGCCAAGTGCATTCCGTCGTAACCAGCCGCGGCGATGAGTATAAGGCACGTATTGTTGTCGGCAACCTCAACGCCAAAGTGCTGTTCGGAAAGCTCGTGGCGGCAAGTGATCTGCCCGGTGAATTCGTCGCGGACATCGCGCAATTCAAAACGAATGGGGCGGCATTCAAGCTGAATATCGCATGTGAAAGAGCTCCGCGGTTCTCATCTTTCAACAAGCAGGAAGCTGGCATGGAAAGCCCGTCATTCGTCCAGATTGGTCCTGACATGGAATATCTCGAACGGGCCTATGAAGAGGCGAAACCCGGCTGGTATTCTTCACGACCGTTCATGATCATGACGATTCCGACTGTCCACGAACCCAGCCTGGCACCGGAAGGAAAGCATATTGTTCAAATCTATGGCGGCCATACGTCCTACGAATTGACAAACGGCTCTTGGGAACAGGAGCGCCCGAGATTCCTGAAGAAGGTACTTGAAACCATCGACCACCTCGCACCGGGGTTTTCCGACGATGTCATCGATACGCAGCTTCTCCTGCCAAAGGACATTGAGGAGCAGCTCAACATGCCGGGGGGCCATATCAATCACGGAGACATGTCCCTTGAGCAGATGTTCTTTATGCGGCCCGCAGCTCACTACTCGGACTATAGATCACCGGTCAGGGGCCTGTATCAGTGCGGAGCTTCTTCTCATCCCGGAGGGGGTGTCTCCGGCGTGCCCGGTCGCAATGCATCGCGGGAAATCTTGAAGGATCTCGGGAAAGGTCCGGCGCGCACGGCATAGGATGTTAATTAGTGACGTTTGCCTGAGGCAGTGACTGGGCCTCACCGCAAACCCGCCGATATTAACTGTCTGCTCCACACCCTCGCAGGTTATGAAGGGACTTTGTCGGCGCCGATCCGAAGGCATCTTTCCGACGATCATCGACGGTGACGGCGCTGGCGTCGTGGTCGATGATGGCAAGCGACCACGTCATCCCGCTCTACACGCCCAAATGCCAGCAGTGCCCGCGCGATCGCGACTTTTGCGCGGCGTGCCCTGCAGGTGTCCTCCCCACCGGCAGGGCGATATTTCAAACCTATGAGAGTACTTGCAGCGCATCAGCTTAGGCCGTCGACTCATAAACCTTGACACCAAATTCTCGTGGCGACGAGCTTTACGGTGGCGAGGTAATTTTCCGGGCGCTTGTCGTATCGAGTTGCAATGCCGCGGACTGTTTGATCTTATTGAAGAAATGCTCCACAAGGTTGCGCTGCCGGTAAACCCAGCGCGAGAAAACGAACGAGCCCTTGCGGTTTGTCTTCGGCGGGATGTTGGCCCAGGCCTTTCGCTTGGCAGCCTTGGCCCGAATGGCGCTGGCATCATAGCCCTTGTCGGCGAGCAGGATGTTTCCCTCGTCAAGCTCGTCCGTCTGCGCGTCGGCCTGGGCGCAGTCGGCGACTTGGCCGCCGGTCAGACGGAGGTTGACGGCCCTTCGGCGTCGACGAGCGCGTGGATTTTGCTCGTAAGCCCGCCGCTGGAACGTCCCATGCCTCCATTGTCTCCATCCCCTTTTTTCCCGTGGTCGCATGCTGGTGAACGCGGACACAGGTCGAACGGCGACCCGTCATAGAGGCTCCATTATTCGGAAGCCTTGAATCATGACAAGCGAAAAACACCAAGTGAATTTATGAGTTTACGGCCTAGAGCGTCGGATTCTCAGGTTGAGTCGTTGGGGATTCCGTTGCGTCGGTATTCGTGATTCACTTTCGTCCGGAGGTGATTTGCGATGCCAAAAGCCTATTCACGTGATCTTCGGGAACGGGTTTCCCGCTTTGTCGATGCCGGGCACTCGCGTCATGCGGCGGCGTCCCACTTTGGCGTGTCGGTTTCCTTCGTCGTCAGGCTGATGCAGGTCTGGCGCAGGACCGGGAGGCTTGATCCCCAGCCCGGCGGCGGGCGGCGGCATTCCAAGCTCGACCCGCACCGCAGCTTTCTGCTTCGCCGGATCGTAAGCGGTTAGCTGACGGCGTCTGACCTGAAGTTCTAGGGCATGAGGGCTTCGATTTCGGATGCGGGCCAGCCTTGAGCGATGCGGGTCAAGGTCTGCGAGAGCCAGTCGAGCGGATCGACGCCATTCATTTTTGCAGGTTTATGCCGACCGGCGAACTATGCCGATTAATCAAGTTTTTGCCAATGTATTCGGTAACATAGCGGCAGCCCAATCGGCATAGCGTAGGGTCTCTCCGTCGCAATTGACGCGAAGGAGAGGACACATGAGCGAAACTGACTATTTAAAGCGCAGTGCCTTATATCGGAAGCGGGTCTACGGTCCGTATCGGGAGTTTGCGCGCGTTTACGCCGCCAAAATGTCGAACGAAGGCTTGGGTCGGCAATGCACGTGGCGCTCGCTGAGCCTGTTTCGAGACCTGATGGACTGGCATGTTGGCAATGGACATGATCCGCAGGATTTAAGCGAAGTTCATGTCGATCATTTTCTTGAGCATCGTTTCAAACACTGGAGCCCCGACACGGGCGACCGATCGGCGCTCCGACGCTTGCTTTCTGCGCTACGGGAAGAGGGCTTAATACCAGCCGCCCTCCCGGTTGAGCGCACAGAGCACGAGCAGATCGTCGATGTATTCGCGGCATATCTGTCGAATGAGAGAGGGCTCGCCGCCTCGACGGTGCGAAGCCACAAGCTGCTGTCACATCGATTCTGCGGGAGGTCTGTCCGGGGGGCGCAGATGGGTTTGCAGCGCTCACCCCGGAGATTGTTATCGGCTACGTCGAGCGACATGCCCTTGATGGCTCCGCCGACAGCGGTAAGGCAATGTGCGGAGTCGTGCGCGCCTTGCTGCGCTACTTGCATTTGAAGGGCTTCATTTCGACGGCGCCGGCCGATTGCGTGCCATCCATCCGCCGCTGGCGACTTGCCGGCCTTCCAACATTCCTGCCACCCGAGAAGGTCCAGAAGGTCCTCGACGCCTGTGATCGGACGACGGCAATGGGTCATCGGGACTATGCGGTTCTGATGATTCTGGCCAAGCTCGGTTTGCGCGCCAGCGAAGTTGCCACCCTCAATCTTGACGATATCGACTGGCAGTCAGGCACGATCCTCGTGCACGGTAAGGGGCGGCGGCCGGCGATTATGCCGCTGCGTCACGACGCCGGAACAGCTATCGTGGCTTATATCCGACATGGGCGGCCCGCGTCAGCGTGTCGGCGACTTTTCTTGCGAACACTTGCCCCACACGTCGGCTTTGCCTCCGGCTGCGCCATCACGATGATCGCCAAGCAAGCTCTCGAACGGGCAGGAGTTGATGGCTATGCGCATCACGGCGCCCATCTTTTCCGCCACAGCCTCGCGACCGACCTTTTGCGGTCGGGCGCCAGCTTTGCCGAGATCGGCCAACTGCTCCGCCATCGAAGCATCGACAGTACAAGGATCTATGCCACGATATCGACAATCTGCATGAGCTGAGCCTCCCCTGGCCGGGAGGTGTCCAATGAGCCGACTTCGCACTGCGCTCAACCGCTATGTCGGCATGCGCCAAGGGCTGGGATACAAATATGACGGTCCGGCACGACGATTGTCGGAGTTCGTCGCTTTCATGGAGGCCCGCGGCGCCGAGACCATCACGACTGATCTGGCAATGGAGTGGGTGACGTCGATGGGCCGGCAGCCGAGTTGGTCCATCCGCCTGGCTGATGTGCGCTGTTTTGCCAAGCACCTCGCTCATTTCGATTCTCTGACGGAAGTGCCACCAAGCGGCGCTGTGCCGTCGGCGCGGTGAACAAGGCCATACATCTATAGCGACATTGAGATTCAGGCGCTTCTGGCGGCGGCCCTGTCGCTGCCGCCGGCCAACGCCCTTCGACGCTGGACATATCACTGTCTGTTCGGACTGATAGCTGTCGCAGGACTGCGTCATTCCGAAGCGCTGGGCCTGCTCCGGGCCGACGTCGATCTCGACCAGGGCATTCTCACCATCCGAGAGACAAAGTTCGGCAAGTCACGGCTGGTGCCGCTGCATGCCACGACAATGGCTGTACTTTCAGATTATGCCACCCGACGCGACGCACACCTTGGTTCGCCGCGCAGTCCATATTTCTTCGTCGCCGAACAGGGCGGCAGATTGCTGCATCAATACGTGCACCGTGTGTTCTGGCGACTATCCCGGCAAATCGGATTACGGCAGGAGGGGAATCGCGATGGCCCACGGATTCATGATCTTCGTCACCGTTTCGCCGTCCAGACCCTGATCAACTGGCATCGCGCTGGCGAAGATGTGGAACGAGAGCTGCCGGTTCTCTCGACCTTTCTCGGCCATGCCAATGTTCGCGACACCCACTGGTACCTGTCCGCCGCGCCGGAACTGATGAACCATGCCGTACGGCGATTGGATAAGCGCTGGGAGGTTCGGTCATGAGACGCACGAACGACCTAGCCGTGCTGATCGAGAGGTGGTTCACAGATCGGCTGATGAAGCATCAAGGTGTAAGTTCCAACACCATTGCCTCCTATCGCGACACCTTCAGGCTCCTGTTTGCGTTCGCACAGACGCGCCTTGGGAGATCCCCATCTCAGTTGACACTGCGGGATTTGGACGCTCCTTTCATCGGCGCATTCCTGGACGATCTTGAGACGAAGAGATCCGCCTCGGCGAGGACCCGGAATCTCCGCCTTACAGCCATTCGATCATTCTTCCGATATGCGGCGTTCAAGGAGCCGGCACATAGCGCCCATATTCAGCGTGTGCTCGCATCCCCAGCAAGCGATGTGACAAGCGGCAGCTTCAGTTTCTAACCAGGCCCGAGATTGAAGCGATCCTGGACTGCACGGATCGAAGCACGTGGCTGGGGCGCCGCGACTACACTCTGCTATTGCTGGCCGCGCAAACGGGCCTGCGGGTCTCCGAGATCATCGATCTTGACCGAGACTCGGTAATGCTGGGCCAGGGCGCGCATGTGCAATGCGTCGGCAAGGGCCGCAAAGAGCGAAGTACTCCGCTCACCAAGGTTGCACAGCAAGCCCTCCGGCGTTGGCTCAAGGAACCAGGGAAGCGAGGCGCAACGGCTCTCTTTCCGAATATGCACGGTGACAGCCTCAGCGCCGACGGCGTGCAGGCCCTGCTGAACAAATATGTCGCCAAAGCGCGCGAGCACTGCGTCTCCCTTCGCTCGAAGCGGGTGTGGCCCCATGTCTTGCGGCACAGCGCTGCCATGGAGCTGCTACAGGCGGGCGTCGATTGCTCGGTCATTGCCCTGTGGCTGGGCCATGAGGCGATGGAAACGACGCTGACCTATCTTCATGCACATCTTGAACTGAAGGTATCCGCGCTCG